>JAISAP010000015.1 GCA_031266655.1 Holosporales bacterium
TTGTCCTCTTTCATCAACTTACATAGGGAGTAGATTGAACTATATATGTTTATAAAAGGTAAATAAAAACGGTATAGGAAGGGGAATACCGGAAAGATGCATACGTAGCGGAGGAAAAAGAGAAGGATGTCGTACGCATAGCGAGAAAAATGAGGGGGACAGGATCCATGGGCGTAAGAAAAAACGAACAGATCTAGAGGCAAAGCAGAAGAACGACCAAGGAGGTGCGTGCAAACACACCTGCCCATGCCTCACGCACGAATTTTAGAGCAATGCGCCTGTATTGAAGCAGCAGACGCGCCCACATAGGCTGTGCAACCAAAACTGTACCGTAAATACTTGTATTAAGCCCGTGTTAACCGCAGCTGAACGCTGCAGGGCCTTTGTGACATCAGTTCGATTGAGCAAAGTCACAAAGGCAATGATGCTCCTGCATAAGCGTTACGCTAGAACCTTCTAGAAATACACTTGTATTGAGGTGGCAGACGCATTTGCATAAACTCGACGAACGCAAGCTGCAGAGAAACACGCCCATACCAAGTCCACAATAACCGCGGCACAATGCCGCGGGGCTCTTGCACAGTCTGCTCATTTTAGCTGTCGCAAGCGTGGAGGCAACTACATCCACGTTACGCAGGAACCTTTGCGGTAGATTCCTGTATGCAGTTAATAGGCACACTTGAGCCGACTCTTCGATAAAAACTCCAACATGAACGCTTGTGTTGCGTCCATAATAACCGCGCCCTGTAGGGATGCAGGGCCTTTGTGATATCAATGCGTTGTAAATACGACCACAAAGGCGGCGATCCACCTACATCAGCGTTACGCTAGAACCTTCGACTACAGAGACCCGTATAAACCAGGCCAAACGGCATCATGGGAGCTAGGGCGCAGATACCTCCTTTCCTCCTACAAACCAGGGGTACATTTATACGATGATGCGGAACCTAATGCCATCAGCTGCTGCGTTTGCAGCTCGCGCCCCATGACGCATCGAGAACAGGTCTCCCGACCACTCCCAAGGGCAACCTCGGTCTTTTGATTCCTACAAGATTCGCGTAGGGTTTTTCAAAGAGGAGACCGATGGTTGTTCTTGAGTTTGAGAAAGCGCTCTTCGAGCTAGACACCCAGATCGATGACCTCCGTCGTATGACGAAGGAGGGGCTGAATATTTCCGAGGAAGTGGCGCGCCTCGAGCGGAAGAGGGAGGCGCTTCTCAAGAACCTTTACAAGAAGCTGACACCGTGGCAGAAAGTGCAGGTGGCACGTCACCCTAATCGCCCACAGGGAAAAGATTTCATCCACCACTTAATCCGCGATTACACCCCCCTCGCCGGCGATCGTTTGTTCGGGGAAGATCGTGCGCTCATCGGCGGTCTGGGGTGGTTTTCCACGTATCCCGTGGTCGTCCTGGCCATCCACCGCGGGCATGAGACCGAGGAGCGGCTGGCCCACAATTTCGGGATGGCCAACCCGGAAGGGTACCGGAAAGCGCAGCGTCTTATGGACCTTGCGCACCGGTTTGACCTTCCGCTCCTGAGCTTCATCGACACATCGGGAGCCTACCCGGGCGTCGGCGCAGAGGAGCGTGGCCAGGCGGAAGCAATCGCGCGCTGCATCGAGAAAAGCCTGTCCATCCAAGTCCCCACCGTCGCCATCATCACTGGAGAAGGAGGATCCGGCGGAGCGGTCGCGCTGGGAACTGCGGACAAGGTGCTCATGCTGGAGCACGCTGTCTACTCCGTCATCTCTCCCGAGGGGTGCGCCTCCATCCTGTGGAGAAGTGCGGACAAGGCGTCAGAAGCCGCGGAGGCGTTGCACCTCACCGCACAGGACCTGGAAGCGCTTCGCGTCATCGATCGTATCATCCCAGAGCCTTTGGGAGGAGCGCACCGCGACCCAAAATCCGCTCTTTGCCTTGTTGAGAGTGCACTGCAGGAGACATTAGCGGAACTCGTCAAGCAACCGCGTCAAACGCTCGTTTCGGAGCGAGAAGAAAAGTTTCTTGGCATTGGGTAAAAACTCTTGCAGCTCCCTTCTCCCTTTCTTACCGCCCACAAGACTTCCCAAAGGGCCAGCAACCTATCCCCAGAAAAATGGCTCGTCCTTCAGAAATTCAGGCGAATCGGCGATATGGTCTTTCACCTGCAGGCCATTCACTCGATTGCCGCACAAGCTCCTTCGGGGAAAATCACGCTCGCTTGCAAGCAGCCCGACGTTGTAGGAGGGTTGTTTGTCGATGATCCCTCCATTGAAAAGCTCGTGTGCGTCAGGAATGATTTGATAGGACGGTTTCGCAATATCCCACACTTGCGGCAAGGCGGATACACGCGTGCTTGGCTGCTTGGCCGGAGCACAAGCTTCGCGTACACCCTGTTTCTCACGGGAATCAAAGAGCGCATGGGGTATGGATACGATTGGATCCAGCGCATTACGCTCACGCGCTCCCTGTATCGAACCCTTCCGCTGCCTTGCCCCAACGGAGAGGCGGAGAAATCCTGGTATTTTCTCGAAGCGCAAGGCATCCCCTTTGTTCAGGATGGGAAAAAACCCGTCTTTTCTGCGACGCGCCTCCGCGGGGTGTATCAACAGTACGCGCAGTGGCCTCGGCCTTGGATTGCCTTTGGTATAGGAGCCAGCCGGCCTTGGCGACATTGGCCTGTTGCCCACTGGGTTACGCTGGCGCGGTATCTTCTGCCCAAAGCCGGAACGGTGTTTCTCTGTTGCGGGTGGAACGACAAGGAAGCGGCACACGCGATTGCCGCACAGCTGGCGCCTCCTATTTCCGTGGCTTACGTTCTCGGAGAGTCCTTGGCAACGGTAGGGTGCCTATTCCATCACGTAGATCTCTTCGTGGGAAACGATAGCGGACTGTTTAACCTGGCGGCTGTCATAGAGGCCAGCCCTGTTGTGGGCCTTTTCGGCTGCTCGCCTGTTTTGACCTGTCATCCCCAGATGATCCCTGCCGTTCCCAAAGGAGGAGCCTCCTCCATGGAGCAACTGACTCCTGAACGCGTTCTGGAGACCCTGCAGCGTCGCTGTTCTCTATCTTTTCGGTAACCTGCTGCCTGAGGCTCTTCCTGCAGGAGAGCCCCTTGTAAAGAAGCGCTTTTCAAGTCAATTCAGTAAAATTGGTTCCAGTTGCTTACGGTACAGGAGATCAGCCACAAAAGTCCCTCCAAACGTTCCGTGCAAATAAGCGGCCGGACTACCTCTTTGTTGGAGCTCCTCTGTGATGTCACATCCGGCAGTTCCGTAGCACATCGGGTGATGAGAAATTCTATCAAAGGGACAGCCCCCTTTTGCCCGATTAAACTCTACTTCACTTATAGGAAAACGGCGCAAGCCGCCGCTGGACGTCCGGAAAATGCCTGTAATCGTCGAAAACTCCCTATCGTTACCCCAGACTGAAACAGCTATCTCAGCATTTTGACTCTCCCAATCGAGCAATGGTTTGTACACATGCTCTATCAGCTTAGTAGACAGTTGCTCATGCACAAGTTCTATCTCTGGCCTATCAAGGCTCATCTCTTCCTCCACTCCAGAACCCCCTCGCCACCAGTGAAGAACTTCGTGGAACACAACATCGAACAATTCAAACGGTGTCAGTGCAAACCTATCGCTAGGGTTTACCCCAATCCACATAGGACCATCTATTTCATCAAAATTGATAGCAATCTCGCTCATCCGGCGCCTTGGGGAACCTCGAGTGATGTGTGGGTACACCCCCGTTCTATAGATCGTTGGCTTAAGTACAATCACTTTTTCTTCGAGTACTGCTGCTGGATCAGCTTGTTTCTTTGCTGAAAGGGCACAGCACAACCGCAGCAAATCCTTCCCGACAGGATTTTCGGAGACTTGTACAAGGGCTGCTCTTAAGCATGTGCTCTTGTTCTTCAGAAAAACTCTGGAACACTAACATCCCATTGTCTTGCATATAAGCAACAGGGTCTAATGTCCTAAGCCGTTCTTCACCAAAACTCCTAATTTGTTCTCTCGCTACCTCGTAGGGATCCAAGCCCTCACTGTGAAAACATACTAACGGCAACGCAAAAAGCACTATTTTGACAATAGAACACCACATTTTCAGTCTCCTTTTTGTTAACTTGATTCCAGACTAGCATTATTTTTCATATAGGCAATACCGGAGCAACTGACTCCTGAGCGCGTTCTGGAGACCCTGCAGAGTCGCCGTTCTCTATCTTTTCGGTAATCTTCTGCCTACAGTCTCCCCATGACGGATTCTCTGGATCGCTGGTTACTCCTGCAGAAATTTGGTCTCATTGGGGATGCGGTTTTCCATCTGCAGGCGATTCATTCCATTGCTGCGATAGCTCCTCGACAATGTCTGACGCTGGGCATGCCACATCCGGAGCCTTCTGCCGACCTGTTCGTTGATGATCCCGCCGTAGAAGGCATTCTGAAAATCGGACATGGCGTTTTGGGTCGGCTTCAGAACATTCCCCTTTTTGCAAAGGAGAATTTCGCCCGTGCTTACCTCCTCGGAAGGAGTACTGCGCATGCCTTTACCTTCCTAGGGGCGGGCATTCGAGAGCGCCTAGCCTACGGGTACGATCGGTTGCAGCGCGTAACGCTCACGCGCGCGCTCTACCGGCCTCTGCCTCTTCCCATTCCGCAAATCGCCCAGAGATCCTACGATTTCATGAAGGCGCAAGGAATTCCGTTCCTTCCAGAGGGCCAGAAGCCTGTTTTCTCGCCAGCGCGCCTGCGAGGGGTTTTGCATCAGTATACCGCTTGTCCTCGCCCTTGGATCGCTCTCGGGATTGGCGCGAGTGTATCAAAGCGCTTGTGGCCCAATGCGCATTGGGCAACGCTTGTGCAGGAGCTTTGCGCACATTACGGGGCAGGGACGATTTTTCTCTGTGGAGGATGGAAAGATCGAGAGCGCGCACAGTGCATTGTCGACAACCTCGAGGCTCCCCAGACGGTTGTCTACGCCATCGGAGAGCATCTCGCCTCCGTTGGATGCCTTTTCCACTATGTGGATCTTTTCGTAGGCAACGATAGCGGGTTGCTCAATCTCGCGGGCGTCATCGACGCGAGTCCCGTGGCGGGCCTCTTTGGCGTTTCTCCTGTTCTGACATACCTCCCACGCCTTATTGCGGTCACTCCCCCCGATGGCCAAGGGGCCTCCTCCATGGAAAGCCTCACGCCCTCACAAGTGGGCGCAACAATTTTGCAAAAAGTGCCGAAAATTTTGCCTCATTGAAGGATGTTTAGTTTGTATTAATCATTCCTCGATATTCTGTTCAAAAAGGCAAACAGAATATGAAATCCTTTGAAGATTTTTCTCAGAAAGAGCTAGAAGAAGAGGCTTTTAGCCTCATTACAAGTGGGCAAATGTTTCTGGCGCATGATTTTGCGCGCAAAGGGTTCGAAAAATTTCCGAAAAACGTCCGCCTGCAGGAGGCGTATGCCCTCGTGCTCCTCAAGACAGGAGCCACGCAGGAAGCCAAAGATCTTGTGCAGCCTCTGCTCGGCAACGTCATCGAAGACGGAGCTGTCAACGTCGCCAAGCTCCAGGAGAGTACCTTCGTGAAAGGAGGCGACAGCGCTGCCCTTGCTGGCATTGGACATATTTTTAAAGAGGCCTGGCACCATTCCCGTACCTGCCAGGATCTCGATATCGCGCGCGAGCTGTATCGCGCCAGCTTTGAGAAGGAGAAAAATACCGCAATCGGCATGAATGCGGCGTGGCTTTCTTGGCTGACAGGCAACGAGGAGCCCGCAAAGGCCTTGACGGAGGAAGTCCTCAAGGTGCTTCCGCAAATGGGGTTGAAGGCGACCTTCCCCCAGCTGATCGATCTGGCGGAAGGCCAGCTTCTGCTTGGGCGTGTTGAGGAAGCGTGTCGCATCTACGAAGAAGCGGTGAAGCAGAAGCTCGACAGCTACGTTCCGATCGTCACAGAGCGGCAGCAGCTTCTCTTCCTGCGGGAGGCGGGATTCCGCATTCCTGAGGAAGCGCTCTCGGTGCTGAAGCCCCCAGCCATCGCTGTTTTTACCGGCTATATGATCGATGCGCCGCACCTGCCTGTCCCCATTTTCCCTCCTGAACTCGAGGAACCCGTGAAGCAGGCGATTCAAGAGCAGCTCGACGAGGTAGATGTGACCATTGGCTACACCTCTGCGGCTTGCGGTGCGGATTTGCTCTTTATCGAAGCCCTGCTAAAGCGCGGAGGAGAGGTGAACTTAATCCTTCCGTTCGCCATTGAAGACTTCATTCAAACCAATGTCCGCCACGCAGGACCTCGGTGGGAGAAGCGCTTCGGACGTGCTCTTAAAAATGCGCGGACGGTCAATATCTCGGCCGAAGACCGCTACCTGGGGCACGATATGTTGTTTCGGTTCTCCAACACCGTCATGCACGGCGCGGCGGTTATGAGAGGACAATTCCTTACGAGCGATCCGCATTTAATCGCGGTGTGGGACTCCACCATGCAGTCCCTTCCGGGGGGGCCTTCAGATTTCATCGATGGATGGACGAACATTAAGACGCTGCACCTTGTGGACCTCGTGGATATTCGTCCCCCCAGGGAGTTGAGCACAGAGGCAGAGGAACAACTCAACGAGGTCAAAGCGTTCTCTTCCTACACGCGCCGGTACGATCCGCTGGTGTCGCGCGCGCCCGATCGCGTCATTAAGATGATGATGTTTTCAGATCTCTCCGGATACAGCAAGTTACAAGATGAGCATATCCCCGCCTTTCTCGATTTCCTGGATAAATTGCAGATCGCGATGTCTGAAATCGATCTCCCTATCGAGTCGATCAACACCTGGGGAGATGCCGTTTTTGCGATTGGAAACACCGCCTCGGTGATTGCAGAGTTCGGTCTAAGGTATTGCGATATCGTTGAAGCGCTGGGAAGCAAATACCCGGAATTTCCTTTTCCCATTCGCGCCAGGATCTCCCTGCATGCAGGCCCCGTCTACGAGGCGGAGGATCCGTTCATCAAGAAGAAAAACTACTATGGAGGGCACATCAACCGCGCGGCCCGTCTAGAGCCCGTGACAACAGTGGGGCAAGTGTATGCAACGCAGCAATTTGTCTCTGTTTTTCACGTTGAGCAGAACGGTTTTCGCTATGAATGTGAACAGAAGGGCATCCGCTTCCGAGATCAGTACATTACCGAGCATGTGGGCTTCGTCCAACTGGCCAAAAGCTTCGGCTCCCAGGAGGTCTACCACCTTCGTCGGAAATAAGCCTTTAGAAGCCCTCCTCCTGTTTGCTGAAGATTTTCTTCTTGCGCGAAGCACGGGAAAAGACGAGGACATAGACTTGAGAAGCTTGGAATTTCTTTAAGACACAAGCACAAGCCTCGCAGGTGGCTCCCGTCGTCCAAACATCATCGATGAGCAGAACGGTTTTACCAGGGAGCCGCTTTTTCCATTGGGAAGGGATAGAGAAGGCATTTTGGACGTTGTCCCTGCGTTCTTGCGCGTTGCGCCCTTCTTGAGAGGGTGTCGCGCGCGAGCGTTTTAAAAGGCTTGGGACACAAGGGCATTGCATGACTTCTGACAAATAGTACGCCAGCAAGGCAGACTGATTATATTGGCGACGGAACAAACGTGTCCAATGCAGGGGAACAGGAACAATATAGTCTACTTTGCCGAACTCTTTTGCCGTCTTCTGCATAAGAGTGCCCATAAAAGGGGCTAAATAGGTTGCATCCGTGTGTTTAAGCTTCAGTACCAGTGTTCGCGCGGTTCCCTTGTAGGCAGAAACGGATCGAACGCGATCAAGAACACGCTCTTGGGGACTTTGAGCGACACATTTTTCGCATAGAACAGATCCCGGCACATCGAACGTGAAGGGCTCCCCACAGCAGGAACACCAGGGAGGATGGAGAAATTCCAACTCTTTCCAGCATGAGGAGCACAAAGCGCCTCCTTCCCCCACAGACTCTCGGCAACAGCCGCAACGGGGCGGGAGAAGAAAATCTTTCCATGAACGGAAGAAATGTAACGACATCATTATTAAAAACTTTTTCACTATTTTTTCGCATTATTGGAAGGGAAATAACAAGAGGATCTTCTATCATGTATGCAACCATTCTTGGAAAAATCTCGCTCGGAAAAGCTTTTTTTGTGCACTCTTATGCACAGGTCGTCGAGGAAACGGCTCCCTTCTGCCTAGGGTTCCTACACGAAGCTTCCGACCTTTCCCTGCTGTTCCCTCTTGCTGTCATCTTTCTAGGGTTTTGCGCTGCTCAGCTCTGGGCCACGCGCATTCTCGAACGCGGCCTCCTGCGGAAGGGTTCTTGCAAGGTGGATGGCGCTTTAGCCACCCTATGGGGTCTTTGTCGCGCGCTTTTGCCCCTCTCGGTCTTTGGACTTCTTGGCTTCGGATGGGTGCACAGAACGCCGCCAGGACATGTCTGGGAATTTTCCACGATTATGCTGAGCATTGTGCTGGAAATTTCCGTCATGCGCCTGGTGCTCATGGCGGTTCTCTCGCCTCATAAGCCCCGCGCCCGATTGTGCCAGGTGGAGGACCGCATCGTGCAACCCCTATGGTCGTTGCTAACCAACCTCTTTTGGCTCGTGGGAGGAACCGTCCTTGCCACACGAGGAGTCACGCTTCTCTTAGGATGGCCTGCGGCAGAAGTGCATAAGCTGCAATACGGATGTTGGTGGGTGATCGGCGGATACAGCATCATAGCCCTGTTTCGTGCGCGTTGTCCCATCAAGGATGCTCTGAACGGAGCGCGGCAGGAGCACAACACGGGTGCTCTTATGAGAGTTTTTTATGCGCTGAATGAGCGGTGTTGGATCCTCCTTTCTGGAAGTATCCTTCTATCCCTGGTGCCTCGTGAGTTTCCCTTTTTTGCTCCCTTCGCCTGGAGTTTAGCGGCACTCGCGGGGACGCAAATCGCTTTAGCCATCCTCCTGAGGATTTTCCGCGCCCTTCGAAGGGCCCTCACAGAAGGGAAGGCGCAAGGTTCCATGTTTCTGGAGCGCTCTCATAAATGTGTTACGCAGGGAGAATCTTTCATCATCGCCGCCTCCTACGCGCTGCTGGCCTGCTGCATTGGGCATTTCTTTGGGTTTTCTGTGTTCTCCGACCACACTTCGTGGGGGCACATCTTTTTTGTGGGCGTTCTAGAGAACATCGCGTTTCTTTGCCTAGGTGTCGTTCTCTACCAGATATCCACCCTGTGCATCGACTATAAGCTCGCTGTTCTGCAGACGCAGAGCCCGGCCAAGGAAAGGCGCTTGCGGACGTTCTTACCCCTTCTCAGTAGCATTCTGCACGTTTCCATTTTCCTTCTCGTATTGGGAGGCGTCGTAGAGAATCTTGGAATCAGCATCACCCCTCTTCTCGCAGGATTTGGAGCGTTAGGCCTCGCAATCAGCTTTGGAGCGCAGGAAGTGATGAAGTCCTTTATCCAGGGAACGATTGTCCTGATTGAAGATGATATGGATGTGGGAGATTACGTGACCATCAACGCCGTGAGCGGATTCGTAGAACGTATGTCTATTCGCGCGGTGTACGTGCGAGAGATCAGTGGAGCGTTGCACATCATCCCGTACTCGACGGTTGGGGCGTTCAGCAATCTCTCGCGGGATTACACTTTCCAGATCTACGAGCTCACTATGGATCCAAGGGAGGAAGTCACCCGTGTGGTGCAAGCGTTGGAGGAAGTGGGACGCGAGCTGCTCACGGAGGAAACCTACCGGAAGCAGATCACGGAGCCTGTGCAGGTGCTGGGCATCAGCCCCTTTGATGGGAAGGGTGTCACCATTCTTTGGACGGTAAAGACGGTTCCGGACCCTCTGAAATTGGTGGGTTTTGAGTTCTACAGGCGTTTGAAATGTAAATTTGACGCCATGAAAATCAATGTTCCGGTGGATCTGCACAAGATTTACGCCGCTGAGGACGCGCTCTTTTCGCAAGCTCGACGCGGGTAGGGTCTGCGGCTACCCTCTGAGCGCCTTTCGGAACAGCGTGGGTAGTGCGTAGTGGGCAAGCTGCGCATAAGGCACCCAGATCCAGGATGGGCACGCAAAAGGGACGCATCGGGGAAGTTGAGCCTGCAGCACATGCACATGGAGTCGAAAATGCGTAAAAGTATGGGAAAACTGCGCACTTTCTTGCCATTGGGGGATCAACCGTAACGCTTCTGGAAAGACGACCGCTTGTTCCTGCTCAGAATCCCAAGCAGTCGTAGGCAGCCCGTACAATCCTCCAAGAAGACCCTGCGGAGGACGTTGTTCTAGGAGCAAACACCCTTCGGCAGAAATGTGAAAAAAAGTGGCGTATCGCGTAGGCTTCTGCTCCTTTGGCGGAGCGGCAAACAAGATCTCTCCCGCGTTTTCTTGAGAGGTCCGGCAGAAAGGAGATAAGGGGCAGGCGGGACAAGAAGCCCGATGCGCACGGCAATAAAGAGCTCCGATGTCCATAAATGCCTGGTTGGTATCTCCCGGATGCGGATGCAGGAGGGGAGAGACTTGCGCTTCGATGCATGTTGGATCCGTGAGGGAAAAGAGGCGGAGAACCAGGCGTGTGACGTTGGTGTCTCGTGCCAACACGGGCTCTCCGAACGCCATAGAGGCGATGGCGGTCGCTGTGTAACGCCCGATTCCGGGCAGTTTGAGCAGATCCTGAAGCGTCGTGGGGAAATGGCCTCCTTGGCTCTCGAGGATCTGCGCTGTCTGCAACAAGCGACGTGCCCGCGCATAATATCCCAGTCCTTGCCAGAGGCAGAGGACCTCTTCCAGCGAGGCCTGCGCTAGGGCGCGAACGGTGGGAAACGCCGCGATAAAGCGCTCAAAATACGGGATGGTTGTTGCCACGGAGGTCTGCTGGAGCATCGTCTCCGAAATCCACACGATGTATGGATCTTGGAGGGTGCCCGGAGACGCTCGCCAGGGAAGCAGCCTTCTATTACGCGCATACCAGTCTCGGAGGACCTGTGCTAACCTGTCCGGAGGAACAGGGGACTCTTGCCAAGAAACCGAATGCCTCATCCGTCCTTCCTCTCTTTGACTGGGCGGCCCCTGCGGGATGTCGCGCGCCGCCTCTGTCGCCCGATTTTCAAGCAGCACAAGCTGGTCTCTGCAGATATTTTCCTCTCCTGGGGAGAGATCGTCGGGAGTGTCTATGCTCAAGCTACCGTGCCGGTAAAATTGTACAAGACTGCGGCCGGAGAAGCGACGCTGCGCGTGCATGTTCTGCGAGGGCAGGGCCTGGAGATTCGCTACCACACGCCCAAGCTCATCGCGCGGCTGCACCAGTATTTCGGATTTCCTTGCGTGCAAAAACTTATTTTGCAGATGGTGGATACGCTGCCCACCATGACTCCCAAAGATCCCCTATATGAGCCAAGCGAAGAAAGTGTGCGAGAAGCGGCATGTACGCTCGAGGAAGCCCTTCAGCGCCTCCAAAATTCCCTGTGATGCTGAAGAGGAACACCTTCCTGAAAGCGAGTCTGATAGGCGTTCTCCTCGGATGGGGGGGATCCTACGGTGTGACGCATTTCCTCTCTTACGGGAAAGAGTGGCGCTTGCGGCGGTTTCTGCATGTTCCCCTTCCCGCCCCCTCAGAGCACGCTTTGGGAGATCCTCGGGCGCCGGTATGCATACGCTACTATTTCTCGCTCACCTGCCAATATTGCCGCACGTTCCAGCAGAAAATCCTCCCTTTATTGCTCAAGAGGTATGTGAACACGGGAAAGCTGTATCTTGTATTCTGCGAGTTCCCGGAGGATGAGATTTCCCTGCAGGGATTCACGCTGCTGCGGAGCTTACCGAGTGCGTCGTACTTTTGGATTCTGGAGGATATTCTTGCGCACCAAGACCTTTGGCAGTCCGCGCCAGACGTCCTGGTTCGGCTGTTTGAGAAATGGGGTCTTTCGGAAGACCAGCAAAAGACGCTGCGCGCGCGACCAGAAAGCGCTAAGGCGATTTTATTTCATCGATTTGACGCGGAAGCCCAGTGGAACCTCTCCGCCACCCCCTCTTTTATGCTCCATGGGAAGGTCTATAGCGGCACTTTCCCCTGGGCCGCGCTCGAGGAGGCGCTCCTGGGGCAGTAGGGCTGTTTGGCGATGAGCGTGGTTTCTGTGGCACCCACGATGCGCATGGTGACAATGGATCGCGGAGTGGCAGGAGAGGCACTCTGCACACGAAGAAACTGTGGTGCTCGACCTTGGTGTGAGGTTTCCATCAGGATAGGCAGCGTCTGGCCCACATACGAAGCGAGCTGAGAACGTAGGGCCTCCGCTCCCCAGAGGCGCAGACGTCGCGCGCGTGTAAGAACGGTGGAGCGTGGAAGAAGGGGGAGAGAGGCCGCTGGCGTGTGGGGCCGAACGGAGTAGGGAAACACATGAAGGAGGGTCACCCCCACCTCGGCAAGCAGGTGGAGCGTTTCCTCCGTATGTTCCGCTTGCTCCGTCGGGAATCCTGCGATGAGATCGGCTCCGAAAAGGATCTCGGGGCGCGCCAGGCGCAAGCGCTCGCAGAGTTTCTGGACCGTCTCCGGAGTGTGACGACGCCGCATGTCCCGCAACACCGCAGAAGAGCCCGACTGCAGACTCATATGCAGGTGCGGCATGAGACGCTGCTCTGTTGCAAAAGCCTCTAGGAGATCCTCGTCTATTCCAGCAGGATCAAGGGAAGAAAGGCGCAATTGCGGCAATTCCGGCACTTCTCGGAGGAGGCGGCGCACCAACGGGCCTAGCCCGCATGCGTCGCTGTAAGAGGCGATATCGACACCTGTGAGCACCACCTCAGGATACCCCTTTTGGACAGCAGCGCGCGTCTCCGCCACGATTTTCTCAAGGGGTGCGCTGCGACTGGGACCTCGTGTATAGGGCACGATGCAGTAGGAACAGCAATGATTGCATCCATTTTGGATCGCTACATAAGTGCGTGCGCGCGAGGAGAGCGGTTCTTGGGAGGACTCCGGCTTTCCCGAAGGGTTCTCTGGTATCTTCCTTGTCAGCGCCTGCCAGGACGGAAAATCCAGCTTTTGTTCGTTGTGAATAACTCCAAGAACGTTCGGAAGCGATGCGTAAGCAGCCGCATGCAGCGTTCCTGCGCATCCCGTCACAACAATATGCGCAGCGGGGTTTTCTTTCGCTATTTTCCGAATTTCTTGACGCGCCTGCCGCTCCGCCTCCTTGGTCACCGCGCAGCTGTTCACAATAACGAGATTTTTCTTCCCTATCTTCCGCGCCTGTTCCAGCAGGAGCTCCGACTCCATCGCATTCATTCGGCAACCAAAGGTGACAACACGAACCATCAGGGGAAAAGGATAAAGGAATCAGGGCTTCCACGCCAAGCGGCTTACCCAGGGCGAGCAGGTGGAGCTATCCAGCCCTGATAAAACGCCCCAGCGCTCCCATCCTTCCCGTCTGGCAGGAAGACCCACGGCTGAGGGTTCGCGTCAAAAGCTCGCGCTTTGATGACCTTGAGATGAGACCCCTCCTCGAAGGTGACAGCGATCAGCGACGCGCAACAAGAGAAGCAGCCACTACTAATTTTCTCTATGCTCCTGGGAAGCATAATGGCTTGTAAGCCGGAGTAGAGGAAGGTGCACCTTTTCATTCTCGTAAGTTGGGAGCCGGCTTCGAAAGCGATTTCAGTAAGGCGCGAGCAATTCGAGAAACAGCTGGATCCGAGCTTTTCTACGCGTGCTGGAACAACAAAGAATGACAAGCTAGAATGGGAGAAAGCGCCCTCCCTTATCTCCGCAAGTTGGGAGCCAGCCTCAAAGGAGACGGAGCTTAGGGACTCGCAGAAGTGGAAACACTCATCGCCCAGTATCCGCACACTCGCGGGAATCACAACGGATAACAGGCTGGAGAAGGCAAAGGCTTTCCTCCCAATGATCCGAAGCCGAGAACCAGCCTCAAAAGCGATTGAGGTCAGCAATGTGCAGCCTGCAAAGAAGGAAGTCCCGATCGTTTCGAGGGCTTGGGGGACTGTAATCTCACCTGCACAGGCTTTGGCGCCCGCGAACAGACCACTGAAAATGCCTGCCCGTTCATTGTCGAACCATACCTCTTCAAGGGGAGAACCCTGAAACGGACTGTTTTCACATGCCACTCCAGTGGGGAAACGGACGCAGCTTATTAATTGTGTGCAGCTAAACGCTTCCGCTCCAACAGTTTTCAGTTGAGAATTTTCCCCAAAGGTGATGCGGATAAGAGGGCAACCTTCGAAACAGCGTGCTCCAATGTGCCCTACCCTCTCGGGAATCGCGATGAAGGATATGCGGGAGCCAGAGAAGGCAAACTCTTCTATTCTCTCCAGATGAGAGTGTCTCTCGAAAGAAATCTGAACAAGGGACTCGCAATTACGGAAACATCCTTTGTCAAGCAGCTCTACGCTGCTAGGAACCAGCACACATCTGATTCTGGTCCGAGAGCAGGCCTCTTCTCCTATTCTCGTGAGCCGGGAGTCAGCTTCAAAAGCGATTGAGGTAGAAGAGGAGCGATCCATAGAATACCTTACATCAAATTCCTGCATGTTCGAAGGAACAACAATACACTCTGTGCGTGGGGCCCCCCCCCCCCCCCCCCCCCCCCACCAACCGCCCAAAAACAACAAACAAACAAACACCCACCCCCCCGACAAAAAAAAAAAAAAA
>JAISAP010000018.1 GCA_031266655.1 Holosporales bacterium
ACAGAAACAAACCACTCGTACAGCGCAGGCTGAACCACCGTAATGACAACCACCGTCAAGCCCGCTCCCACGGCACAGACATCCAGCACCTTCTGCTTCCAGCCAGAGAGCTTCAGAGAACGTGCAAGAACATCAATCAGGAACAGAGGCAAACAGCAGAGAAGCACCAGCCCCAGAGACTCAGCAATCTCGCTCGCCCGGAACATGTGCGAATTGTTCCGAAGAAAGAACAAAACGGGATACACAACACACAGAGAGAGCAAAATGCCGTAGCTCTCTAACGACCAACGCCATAACCGCTTCATGCCTGCAAATCCTCCGGAACTAGCTCACTGAAAGGGAGAACAGACTCCCTCCCGCTCTTGTACCCTATCCCCCATCCACCCTCAAGGGGGGGGGAACAGAAGAGAACTCCAACCTAGGCAGGCAGGTCACTACACCGATGCACAGGAATCAAGGTCCTCTCCCGTAGCATCCATGTGCCGCCACGGTATATCCCTCAAGCAACCCACCGCTTGACGCAAGCACCGCTTGACGCAAGCCAAATCCCTTCGTAGGCTCTTCCCGAGGAAGGTGAGAAAATTCGTGGCAGCACGCGCAGTTTCTGAGGGATTAGAACCTATCCTGGGAGAGGCCCTGTCCGTCCTGGATCACGGCTTTGTGCGCATTGTTGACTACATGGGGAATGACGCTGCTATCGTCCAAGCGGCACGCGTGTCTTATGGTCCTGGAACGAAGAGCCTCTCGGAGGATGCAGGGCTCATTAATTATCTCATGATGAACGCGCATACGTCTCCTTTCGAGATGTGCGAGATCAAGTTTCATATTCGGTTGCCCATTTTTGTCGCACGCCAGTGGATCCGGCATCGTACAGCAAGCGCCAACGAGATCTCTGGGCGCTACTCCGTGCTTCCCAGCGACTTCTACCTGCCCGCAGCAGAGCAGATGCACTACCAGTCAACGAGCAACAAGCAAGGGCGCGGCCGCCCCCTTCTCCCGAAAGAGAAAAAACGTATCCTGGAGATGTTCCGCTCCGATGCTGAGCAAATTTTTGCGCATTACGCAGAGGCGCTCTCGATTCCCAATGAGGAATGCCCGGAGGAGCGAGGACTTGCGCGGGAATTGGCGCGCATCAATCTCCCTTTAAGCACGTATACGGAGTGGTATTGGAAAATAGACTTACACAATTTGCTGCATTTCCTGCGCCTCCGCTTCTCGCCGCACGCGCAATACGAGATTCGAGCCTACGCCGATATTCTACTGGGAGTGGTCAGGCGTTGGGTTCCCCTCACCTACAGCGCCTTTGTCCAGTATGAGCTGGAAGGTACACGCCTCTCTAAGACGGGTCTTGAGGTGGTGCGCAGGATGCTTTCCGGGGAAAGGGTGACGCAGGAGACGAGCGATCTCGGAAAGCGCGAGTGGGAGCGCTTATGCCAAGCGTTGCACTTGGATTCTGAATAACAAGGGGCCCCTGGAAAAGGGGGAGGATCTACGACTTCTTCGTGGATTTCCGGGTTGTCTTCTCGGCAGTGGGCGGATGACTACCGCGCGCGTCTGGGAGGGAGAGCTGTCCCTTGATCTGAAGGACAAACGCCTCCAATTCTGCGTCTGTCATAGCCGCAAGGTCAGGAACCGCGGTTTTCTGGGATTGTGTCAAGCGAAGGATCATTTCTTTTACCTTAAGGGCTGTTCCGAAAGAGGCTGCTTCCATAGAAGCTTCATAGAGTTTTTCCAAATCATTGAGAAATGCATCAGAAGTCGACGCCGGCATGCTACTCTTTCAGGGAAAATAAGGACCAATACCCCTACTCTAGCAAAATGCGGAGGGATGAAAAAGTTTCAAGAGGAAAAATCCTGATCCTAAAGGATTTTTACCCAGTTGAAGGAGGGGTAGGCGCTCCCTCATCAAGAGGGCGAGGGAGGGGCCAGCCACTTTCAAGCTCTTTGGCAGAGAAGCACATTCTGTTGGGAAGGATGACTCGCGCATGGAGACTCCCATAAAAAGCTCCCGCCTCAATTTTCTGAAGGCGGGAGCTGTTTTCAAAGGTTACTAGCTCCAGATAGTAGCAGCGTGCGAAACAATGCCTCCCCAGCCTCTCCACACCCGAGGGAACTGCAAGGAACCGTAAGGCGGAATAAGAGAAGGCATACGCTTCAATTCCTCGAAGACGAGAATCAGCTTCAAAGGCAATGAAGGTGAGCGATAGA
The DNA here is from genome assembly GCA_031266655.1 of Holosporales bacterium. GTDB lineage: Bacteria > Pseudomonadota > Alphaproteobacteria > UBA3830 > JAIRMZ01 > JAIRMZ01. Next base: position 2,209 of record JAISAP010000018.1, read on the forward strand.
CGACGCAGGAAGCAATACGACTGAAGCATCTCTACATTTGCGGGCAGTACAAGAAATCGCATAGGGGCGCATGGGAAAACACTTCGCCGGCTGCCATCATCACCTGTACCGTTAGAAAGCATCACAAGCCTTCCCTCGCGGGCAACCACTCCTCTAGGAAAAGGTAACTCATCGAAAGACTGGCCCCGAAACCGCTGCATTGCTCCTATCTCAGAAAGTATGTTCAGTGTTCCCAAAATAAACGCAGAAATCGTGCTTAAAATCTTTCGTTTTTTCATGGTTGATGATTCCTATTACCAACCAAACGTACTGTATAGAAGAGATTGCTTGAAGAGACGAGGAGCCCAGGAGGATGCTCTCCCGCGCCGACTTCCATCAAGCAGGAAAGGGAGAACCTAGCGTCCAGCCCCGATTAAGCTGTGAGGCAAGAAAACGCCTCCCATCCGGCAGGACGATCTGTGTACGAAGGCTTCCATAGAAAACTTCTGGCTCAATTTCGCGCAGCTGAGAAGGATCCTTCAGGTAAATATTGGCCAGAGACGAGCACAGGGCAAAACAACGCTCTCCAAACTTTTCTACGCTTGCAGGAATCGTTATGGACTGCAAGCCGGATTTAAAAAAAGCTCCCGCTCCGATCTCCCGAAGATGAGAATCATCCTCAAAAGTAACAGAGAAGAGAGATTGGCAGAAGAGAAAACACTCTTTCTTGAGCTGTGCCACACTCGCCGGGACAACAAGAGATTGCAAGGCGGAACCAGAGAACACACCCTCTTCTATTGCCGTCAATCGAGAACCATCCTCGAAAATAACGGAGGCGAGAGCATAACAATCTGCAAGACATTTTAAACCCAGACTCTCCACGCTCGCGGGAATACCAATGGATTGCAAGTTGGAACGAAGGAAGGCGTATCCCCTTATCCTCGAGAGTCGAGAACCAGCCTCGAAGGTAATGCTTCTGAGAGAGCGGCCATCTGCAAGGCACCACTCTCCAAGCTCCTCTACATCTTTGGGAATGGTTATGGCCTGTAAGCCGGAACGAAGGAAAGCGCTCGCCTCTATTCTTGTGAGCCGAGAACCAGCCTCAAAGGCAATAGAAGCAAGAGATAAACAACATCCAAGGCAACTTGCGCCTAGCCACTCCACACACGCGGGAATCGTCATGGCCAACAAGCCGGACCCAACAAAAGCGGATGCTCCTATCCCCGTGAGTCGAGAACCCGCCTCGAAGATAACGGAGGCAAGCGAAGGGCAGTTTGCCAAGCATTTGATACCCAGCTCCTTTACGCTTGCGGGAATCACAAAAGTCGGCAAGGGGGTCTCAAGGAAGGCGCTTGCCCCTATCTTTGCCAGTCGAGAAGGAGTTTCGAAGGTAACGGAGATAAGAGAGGTAGCGTGCGCAAAACAGCTCTCCTCAAGCTCTACCACGCTTGAGGGAATAACCAGAACCCGTAAACCGGACTCAGAGAATGCGCTCTTTCCGATCCGCGTCAGTCGAGAAGGAGTTTCGAAGTCAACAGAGGTAAGAAGCCGGCAGCATTCAAAACAGGAATCTTTGAGCGATTCAAGATCTTGGGAAACTTTCAAGGTGCGTGGAACGTCAGTGCCTGCATAGATGCCACTGATGAGGCTTGGTTGCACACCTCCAATACGTATCTCTTCGACGGAAGACTTTTTGAATACACAAAGCCCAAGAACTACTGCATCGGGGAAATGGGCGTGCAGAAGATGCGTCTCGATAAAGGCTCCATCCCCAACGTACCGGAGTCGAGAGTTCTCTTCAAAAGTCAGGGAGACAAGGGAGTGGCAATAGGCGAAGCACTCTTTCCCAATCTCCTCCACACTCACGGGAATCGTCATGGCCAACAAGCCGGACCGAGCGAAAGTACCGATTTCCATTCTTATGAACTAAGCGCCTTCTTCAAAGACAACGGTGGTAAGGCGTAGGCAACTCGGGAAACAATATTCCTCAACCCTCACCACGCCTGCAGGAATGGCAATGGCCCTCAAACCAGAATCAGTAAAGGCCTGTTCTCTAATAACGAGCAGCCGAGAACCAGTCTCAAAGGTGACGAAGGAGAGAGGTTGGCAGGATGAGAAGCACTTTTGCCCAAGCTCCTCTACACTCGCTGGAATCGTTACAACCTTCAAACAGGAGTGGACAAAAGCGCACGTTCCAATGCTGCGTAACCGAGAATGAGGCTCAAAGGTAATGGAGGTGAGGGATTCGCAGTAAAAGCAACACCATTCTCCAAGTGCCTCCACGCTTGCGGGAATAAAAAGAGAGGACAGGCCGGAAGAATAAGAAAAAGCACCCTCTCCTACTTTTTGGAGCCGAGAGCAAAATTCAAGAGCGATATAGACAGGGGATCGGAAACACATGAAAGACTTCCCTGCAATCTCTGTTACAGAGCTTGAGAGACAAAGTCGGGGAACGGGATCTTGCTTTCGGCGAGGAGCCTTGAGCCATTCCTGGAAAACAACATCTTCTCCAAACTGAGAAAGCTCTACTGGTATTCCTGCACGAGGGACCACCATCCTGAAAGCGTAGAAACCCTTTCCCACCTCTCTCTGAGCCGACGCACTGAGAGACTCTTCTGGAGCTCTGTGCATAGCCTTCGCCTCGGAGAGCATACCCAATACTCCCAAAACGAACGCAGAAATTGCATGTACAATCTTTCGCTTTTTCATCCTCGCTCGCCAGTACAATACGCGTAAAAACAAAGAAAAGGCATCCAGACGGGTGGGGCATCCGACCTGACCAGCCCGCCTTTTTAAGATTGTGCCAACTCTTGTCTGAGCTTTTGCTGTATGCTCCACACATAGTCTTCGTACGTTCCTGGATACGGCAGGACCGTGTGATCCTCCGTCAGGGAAAGAATTTTTGTCGCGATGGCCCGTACGAAAGAACGATCGTGGCTGATACAGATCAGCGTTCCAGAATAGGCTTGTAGAGCTTGCTGCAAAGCCTCTGTCGTGGCGAAATCTAGATGATTGGTCGGCTCGTCCAACGCCAAGCAGCTTGTTTTCTGCAAGAGTACGCATCCCAGGGCTACGCGAGCGCGTTCTCCTCCGGAGAGCAGGCGGAGGGTCTTTCCAACGTTGTCCTTTGTGAACAACAAGGAGCCAGCAAGATCACGTGCCTCCTGCTCTGTAATAGAGGGATCCTTGGCACGATACAACGCCTCTAAAACTGTGTGTCCAGGATCCAGTTGCTCAGAAACGTGCTGTGCAAAGTAGGCAAAACGTACCTCATGTCCCAGGGCGCGCTCTCCCCGCAACAGGGGGAGCTCTCCCACAATGGTCCTCAAAAGCGTCGTTTTTCCGCGCCCATTCGCTCCTACAATGGCAACATGGTCTCCACGCTCAATCGTAAAATGCGCGTGTTTCAAAACTTCCGTTTCAGGACCATACCCAACGACTCCTCCTTCCAAACGCACAACAGTGCGCCCGCAAGGAGCAGCGGTGGGAATACGAATGCGCGCAGAGAAAGGCAAGCGCTTGATGTCGATCGTCTCCATCTTTTTGAGCTCTTTCAAACGCGATTGCGCTTGCCGCGCCTTGGTAGCCTTGGCCCCAAAGCGTTCAACAAATTGCAAAATCTGCTCGCGGCGCGCCTTCACATTCCTAGCATGCGCTTCGATCTGCTCGCGCAAGAGCTCTTTTTGCTCAAAATAATCATCTAAATTGCCGTTAAATTTCGTCGCTTCGCCATTCTCTATCTCCAAGATATGGTCCGTTGTCCGGCGGAGAAACTCTCTGTCATGAGAGATCAGGAGGAAGGCGCCCGAGAAGTTCTGCAGGAAGTTCTCCAAAAAGAGCGTTGTGTCGAGGTCGAGGTAGTTACTTGGCTCATCGAGAAGCAAGAGCGTTGCTCGCTGTAGAGACAGAGCAAGCAGCTTGCTCCGCATCTGATAGCCCCCGCTTAGGTGGGTCATCAGAGCAGAAAGATGCTCGGGACTAAGGCCAAACTTGTGGGCGGAGGCGCTTACCTCCCACGATTCTACGGAAGCAACGCGAGCAACGTACTCCTGCGTCGTTTCTGTCTCGGAAAAATCGTCATGCTGCGCCAAATAGGCGATATGAAGCGCCCGAGAGCAGGTTATGGTCCCTTCGTCCTTCTCTTGACGCTCCAAGAGGATATCGAAAAGCGTCGTTTTCCCCGCGCCATTGGGACCGATAACACCCACATGCTCTCCTGCATGAATCGTGAAATCCACACCGGTAAACAGCACGCGCGATCCGAAGCTTTTTCGGATATCTTTCAGTTGAAGAAGAGCGGAAGCCATCATAACCTCGAAGGATCCATTCTAGGACGGAATTCAGTAAGAAAGGAACTGTTTCAATGGAGTTGTTCACCTCTGGAGAGCGCCTCTATGGGCGTCGACGTGCGCATCGGCTACGGGAAGGCCAGCAGGAGGTTCTTTCTACTTACAACGAGGAGGAGGCGCGTGCGCAGATCCTTTCTCTTTTTCAGGCGCCAATCCTTTTCCCGCACGTCAAGCTAGAAATTGGCTTCGGAACCGGAGAGCATCTGTTAACGCAGGCTTCTTCCTCACCTCAAACAGCCTTCATCGGGGTAGAGCCTTTTGAAAATGGGTTTATCCAGGTATTGAGGCAAAGGGAGGCGTTTCCGAACGTATTTTTGTACCAGGGAGATGGCAGAAACTTGCTGCCGCTCCTCCCTCCTGCCTCCTTGGAGGGGGTCTACCTTTTGTTCCCCGATCCCTGGCCGAAACGGCGGCATCAGAAACGGAGACTTTTGGGAAAAACCCTTCTCCAGGAACTTTCGCGCTTGGTGAAACCCGCCGGGGAGGTGCGTTTTGCGAGCGATTGCTTGGCCTATGCGGCTTCGGTCCTTTCCCTTGTGGACGCCTGTCCGGATTGGGTGTGGAACCCTTCGGATCCGCGGAGAGTCACTTCCGAGCCCTTGTGCAGCAGCCTCCCGCTTACTGCTACCGAGCGGACAGTACTGGAGGCGTATCGGCCTTTCTTGACGCGTCCCGACACTTGGCCGGTGACGCGCTACGAAACAAAAGCCAGGTCTCTGGGACACAGCTGCTGCTACCTGAGTTTTCTCAAAACTTGACTGGCGGATGGGGTGGGATTCGAACCCACGAAGGAGTTGCCCCCTTGCCGGTTTTCAAGACCGGTGCCTTCAACCGCTCGACCACCCATCCACGAGTTCAGGGTATCGCACTTTGTCCTTCTTGAGGAGCTGGACAATAAAGGCTGGATACAGTACACGGGAGTTTATGAAAGCGGTGATTTTAGCCGGGGGAATGGGAACGCGTCTCTCTGAAGAGACGAGCTTCAAACCCAAGCCGATGGTGGAAGTGGGAGGAAGGCCCGTTCTGTGGCATATCATGAAGATTTATTCTGCCCATGGGGTAAACGACTTTATCGTTTGCTGTGGGTATAAGGGATATGTCATCAAGGAGTATTTTGCGAATTATTTTTTGCACATGTCCGATGTGACGTTCGACATGCGCAGCGACAAGATGGAAGTGCATAGAAGTCGGACGGAACCCTGGCGTGTGACACTGCTGGATACAGGCGAAGAGACAGCTACAGGAGGACGCCTCAAGCGGGCAGCCTCTTATCTCGCCCAAGAAACGGAGTTCTGTTTCACATATGGGGATGGCGTGGGAGATATCAATCTTACAGAGGCGATCGCCTTTCACCGTCAACATGGCAAATTGGTCACCGTGACTGCTGTGCAACCGCCGGGACGATACGGGTCCTTGGGGCGAGAAGGCGACCGTGTCGTCCGCTTCTCTGAAAAACCCCTTGGAGAGGGTGGCCTGATCAGTGGAGGTTTTTTTATCCTCTCTCCGCGGGTGTTGGACACCATCGAGGGAGACGAAACGGCGTGGGAGAACGCACCGATTGTCGGCCTGGTGGAAGCAGGAGAGGTTATGGCCTTCGTCCATGAAGGGTTTTGGCATCCCATGGACACTTTACGAGACAAAAATCGGTTGGACCAGCTTTGGTGCGCGGGAAAAGCTCCTTGGAAAATATGGTAAGTGGGGGTCTTTCTCAAACCTTTTGGAAGGGAAAACGGGTCCTTCTCACTGGGCATACTGGGTTCAAAGGAGCCTGGATGACAATGCGTCTTCATGCTATGGGAGCGCAGGTTACGGGCATCAGCCTTCCGCCGGAAACAGAGCCTAACTTATACACTTCCGCGGAGGTAGCGCAGCTTTGCCAGAGCCATTTCTGCGACATCCGAGAAGAGGCGCGGTTCGCAAGCCTTATCCAGGAGGCGCGTCCAGAAGTTGTGTTTCACCTGGCAGCACAACCACTTGTGCGACGCAGTTATCTCCGTCCAGTGGACACCTTCTCCACCAACGTGATGGGGACCGTCCATCTACTCAATACCCTTCTCACAGTAGAGACGACGCGCGTTATTGTCGTCATCACGACAGACAAGGTCTATCGCAACAACGAGGGAGCTCATGCCTACAAAGAGACAGATCCCCTGGGAGGACGCGATCCCTACAGCGCGAGCAAGGTCTGTTGTGAGGAAGTGGTGGAAAGCTACCGCCGGTCCTTTTTGGAAGAGCGGGGGGTTGCGGTTACCACAGCACGGGCTGGGAATGTTGTTGGCGGAGGAGATTGGTCGGAAGACCGACTCATTCCTGACATCGTGCGCGCTTGGCAAGCGGGAACGGTTCTCAAGGTGCGCCACCCTGAAGCGGTGCGCCCCTGGCAGCATGTTCTGGAGCCGATACACGGGTACTGTCTGCTTGCAGAGAGGCTCTGGGATGCGCCCAACCTCGCAGAGGCTTACAACTTCGGACCGCCTTCCGACCAATCCGCCACGGTGTCGCAGGTGCTCACGTGGGCGCAGAAGTGGGAAATTTCTGTACGTTTTCAGGAAGAGCAGGCGGATGCGTTGCACGAAGCGCAGCACCTGCTTCTCGACAGCTCGAAGGTGAAGACCCTGCTAGGGGTTGCATCTGTGTGGTCTCTGGAAGAGACTCTTGGTAGGACGTTCTCCTGGTATCGACCCTATTACGAGGGTCAAGGTGCTCGGAAGTTGTGTTCTTTGGATATTGAGGCGTTTGGAGGCGGCGCGTGACTCAATTCTCGATTACGGACCTGCCGTTAGCGCATTTAAAGCTGGTTGAGCGGAGTTGTGTGAGCGATGAACGCGGGTATTTTTCCCGGTTTTTCTGTGCAGAGGAGTTGGCAAAAGCGGGGTGGAAATGGTCGGTAGCGCAGATCAATCACAGCCATACCCTTCGGCAAGGAACGATTCGCGGGTTGCACTTTCAGCATGCGCCGCACATGGAGGCGAAGTATGTCAATTGTGTGCGCGGAGCTATCTGGGACATTGCGGTGGATTTGCGCGCGGGCTCTCCGACGTTTCTCAAATGGCATGCAGAGACCTTATCCGCTGACAATAAGCGAGCATTGTTGGTCCCAGAGGGGTGTGCGCATGGTTTTCAGAGTTTGACGGATGACGTAGAGGTGCTCTACCTCCTCTCCTCTCCTTACGAAAGCAAGGCGGAGTCTGGTTTGCGCTTCTCAGATCCTCGGCTGAGCATCTCCTGGCCCCTTCCGGCGACGGTGGTGTCCGAGAGAGACAAGGGTCATCCCTTTCTGGGCGAAGATTTTCGGGGGATTGCGTGAGCGCTGAGTTGGGTTGTGTTTTAGTAACAGGAGGGACCGGGTCCATTGGGAGGTGCATCGTAGAAGCGTTATGTGCTGCGGGCCGGTCTGTGCGCGTTGTAGCACGACCGAGGAAAGAGAAGCCTTTCGCGGGATTGGGCAACTTGCTTGAAGTGGTAGAAACATCGGATGTTTTTTCTGAGAGCGGCGATTGGTGGAAGCAGGTATATCGGGGCGTTGGCACAGTGGTCCATGTTGCGTGGGTGACAGACCCTGAGAGACAGCATATGTCCAGCTTGGACAATGTGGATTGTCTAGCGGGAACACTTCAGATGGGACAATGGGCGATTGAAAGCGGTGTACGGCGATTTGTAGGTATCGGAACGTTTCGCGAATATGATGCTTGTTATGGAGCTTTTTACTCCACAGAGACTCCACTGCAGCCTGTCACTCTATACGATAGTGCTAAGATCTCTGCCTTTTACGTTTTGCGAGATCTATTCGGAATGTCTGAGACGGAGTTTGCATGGTGTCGGATTTTTAGTCTGTGCGGTGAAGATGCTAGACATTGCCTTGCTGCTCGGATTTCTTCTCGGATAGCGATGGGAGAGCCCATGGAGCTCACAGAGGGTGTTTCTGATTTTTGGGAAGTCTCGGATGCAGGGCGACGGATTGCAGAGGTGGCACTGGGATCGGAACAGGGGGCAGTGAATATTTGCTCCGGTGTTCCGAAAATGGTCCGATCGTTGGCAGAAGATATTGCGGATGGATATGGGCGCCGAGATTTACTGCGATTTTACCCTCAACGAAGGGATTCTTCGATGCCGTTGGTAGTGGTAGGGAGTAGGTAAAATGGGCCGGAAATCTTCTCAGTCCCCCCTTGTTACGATTGGGATTCCGACGTACAAACGTCCGCATTTGCTGCCAAGAGCGCTGGAGTCCGTGGCAAGGCAGACGTATCAACCTCTAGAGGTTTACGTTGTAGACAACGGCACTTCGGGAACGGAGAACGAGAAGATTGTGGATTCTTTCAAGAAGAAGATTCCGGGACTGACTTTTTACAAGAATCCAAAGAATCTAGGTTTCGCGAAGACATATTTTAACCTTGTCGAGCGTGCGACGGGGGAGTTTTTTATGTTTATGGCAGATGACGATGAGATATCTCCGACCTACATAGAAGCTGCGATAGAGACGCTGCAAATGTATCCGGAAGCAGTGAGCGCGACCCTTCAGGACCTCATAGTTGGGGGACCATCTATTTTCCCTCCTTCCTATATGGAGGATAGCTGGTTTAGACGCCTCTTATCGTTTGTGGTTTTAGGGTACTTTCGCGACTTTTGGTCTAGTCAATTCTCTTCCTATTTTTCTGTCAGTCGGACCTCTTCTTATCGGGAAGCTTCTAGGAAGGCGGCAGAGAGGTTTTTTCTGCATCCCCTCGAATCTGAGTCTTGGGCTGACGCTTTTCTGCAGTCGGAATTACTACTACTTGGAAAGATCGTTCCTGTGACGCGGAAGGATGCAGCCTATTACCTTCATGCTGAAACAGAGAAAGAATATTACTACGAGGGGAAGTATGAGGGTGACTTTTCCCAGAATCAGATGGATAAAATTCGCGTTTGTATCCACTTTGCGAAGGTGTTTTCCATGCATCTCCATCAAGCGTATGACTGGGGAGGCATGAAGCGTGCCGTACCGTTCGGAATAGGGCTGTTAGCGGTTTCAACATATATGCTCTTTTCGTCTCTGTACCAGCAGGTTCATGGAAGAGTCAATGGGATCCTCCAAGGAATGCGGGAGGTAAGAAAGAGCTGAGATGTCTAGTCGGCAGCCCCCCCCCCTTGTCACTATCGGGATTCCGACATACAAACGTCCGGATTTGCTGCCGAGAGCGCTGGAGTCCGTCGCAAAGCAGACGTATCAGCCGCTGGAAGTCTATGTTGTGGACGATGGCACTCCGGGAACAGAGAACGAGAAGATTGTGGATGCTTTCAAGAAAAAGATTCCTGGTCTGACTTTTTATAAGAATCCGAAGAATCTAGGTTTCGCGAAGACATATTTTAACCTTGTCGAGCGTGCGACGGGGGAGTTTTTTATGTGGTTGGCGGATGATGACGAGATGTCTCCGACCTACATAGAGGCTGCAGTAGAGACGCTGCAAATGTATTCGGAAGCAGTGAGTGCCACTCTTTCCCAGAATCTCATGTTTCGCGGACTGTCCATTTTTCCTCCTTCTTACATGGAGGACAGCTGGTTTAGGCGCCTCTTTTCGTTTGTCATTCTGGACTGTTTCCGTGACTTTTGGGTGAGTCGACCTTCTTTCTATTTCTCTGTTAACCGGACCACCTCTTATCAGCAGGCTTCTCGAAAAGCAGCGGAGAGGTATTTCCGATGTCCACTCAAACCTGAGTGCATTGCTGATATTTTTCTGAGGTCGGAGCTGTTGCTACTCGGCAAGGTTGTCCCTGTGATCCGAAAGGACGCAGCCTACTATCTCTACGACGGCACGGAGAAGGAGTATTACTGCGAGGAGAAACCTATAGCTAGGAACGGCTCTTTCCAGAAGCACGCCAGCAAGATTCGTGTTTACGTCGACCTCGTGAGGTTACTTTTCATGCATGTCCGGCAGGCGTACGATTGGGGAGGCATAAAGCGTGCTCTTCCGTTTGGCATAGGGTTGCTGGCGACTCCAATAGGCATGCTCTTCTCGTCTATGCGTCAGCAAGTCTTCGGAAGAGCCAACGGACTCTCCGAAGGCATGCAGAAAGCAAAAAAGACCTGAGCGCTCCGCCTACGATTTTTGCTTGACCACGCGTTGAGCAAGAATCTCTTTTCTCGTCGTAGGAATGCGCAAAGAGGGGTCCAAAGAGGCATGGGCAGCAGCGGCAGTAGGGTCCACGAGCGTTTCTGTCGCTTCCGATGCTTTTTGGGGATTCATCTGCGCAAGGACGGGAGCTGCCTTGCGCTCTCGCATCGCGCGCAGGATCAGGGCTTGCATTTCTCCGGGCAGTAATTCCAAAATCGCAGCAGCGTTTTTCGCGCGCATATTTTCGAAAATTTTGACGATCCTATGCAATTCTGCCGGATCATTGGTGCAAGTCTTAAAACTTTTTCTGAGCGTCTCTGAAGTCTTCTCAGCTGTAGAAAGTTGGCTTTTTAACTCTTTGATCTGCTCCTCGTACCGCGTCTCCATCTTCTCCCAAAGCTTTTTCGCCTTCCGACAGGTTCGCACCTCCGATACGAGGGCGGAGAGAACCCCGGGAGAATACTGCGTAGAATCGAATAGGCTGTTTTGTATTGGAGTTTGGGAGTCTGATGAGGGAGTTCCTTTTTGCATAACCAGCGGAGCAGAACTTCCTTCAGCAGGAACAGGTTTAAGCGCTTGTGTATCGGAAACGCCCCCCAACAAGGCGCAGGCGCATACAAGGCGGGGGAGGATAGGGGTCAACGCATCCCCCGGAGAATCTTTGATAAATTCTTTCCCAAAAAGGAATTACTTACCGCGGAGCTCTTGGAGGGTGGCTTTTCCTTCACATGGATTTCGGGAAAACACACTATCTCCGGCGCTCTCGCTCCAGACGATGTGCCCACTCTCGCTTCTAGAGCGTTCTTCGACTGCGCTAGGCGCTCGACCAGATGCCCAATCTTCGTTGTCAAAGCATGCATCTCTTCCATCAAGCGTTCCGCCTCGCGCACTTCCTGCTGGAGATGACGCCCCGTCATTTTCAGCTTTTCCTGTTGAGCGGATAATTCCTTATGGATCTCCACTCCCTGAGAGAGAACGGCTTTCTCCACTTTCTGGACGCTATGCGTCGTTCTTTTGGCAAACTGTTCGAATCTTTTGATCTTCCAGCTCACCAAGGTAAAACAGAGGGCAGCCATCAGCGCCACGGCTGAGCACATTGTCAGTTCGGGTTCTAACATAGGGGGGATCCTCCTTCGCAAGGCTCTTCAATCCGCACGGCGACACACCGGTCCTTCTGTCCTATTTTCCCAGAGAAAAGAGGACGCTTCTCGCAATAAAGGTGGATCAGGCTGTCAGAAATGAGACCCAGGGGAAGATAACTGCCTACCTTCCATCTCAGCGTCTCTTGCAGTGGGAGCGTCATGTTCTTGAGAACGGCAGCAACCTCCAAGGAGGCTAGAAAAGTCGACTCTTGCACCTCTTCTTCCCAATTCGGGAGAGATTCCCTTTCCACAAACAGCTTGGGAAGTTCTTTTTGGAGATGCGAGAAGGCGGTCTGGGGAATCACCAGATCTATCGTTCCCTGCGTTGCCCCTACGAGGAGCCGAGCCTCCATGAGGAGAATATCGCTTTCTCCTGGTGCAATGGCGGCGAAGCGCGGATCGAACTCCATACGCTCCAGGGAACAGTGCAGCGGAAGCGAAGGGGAAAAAATAGCCGAGAAATCTGCGAGCAGGATGTCGACAAACTTTCCTAAAAGCGTTTGTTCAATCTTCGTCAAGAGATGCTTACCTTCGAAAGCGCTCTGGGAATTTTGTCCCCCTAATAGCACCTCCACGAGAGGCTCCAAGAGCCGCTCCTCCAAACGCAGCAAGAGGAATCCCCCCCACTCTTCAATGTGCACTACGACCATTAAACAGGGGACAGGAAGCTGGTCGACATATTGGTCAAAGCGCGTACAAGAGACCTGCTTCAACTCGGCATCCACCATGTTCTTAGCCAGATCGCGCAAATGAGCGGTTGTCTTCCTCAGAAGCTGGTCGAATGAGCTCCTCACCCCCTCCATCATGCGCAGCGAAGGGCGATTGGCCTTGAGGAGGACTTCCATTTTGGGGATACTGCGGGCTCTCCTCTGCTGAGATTGAAAATCTTTCACGGAACTTTCCTTCCCCTCTAGATGTGCGCAGACCGTAGGAGAAATCCGTTAACAATTCGTTTACAAGCGGGAAGTTTTTTCCTATCCCTCTTGCGGGATAAACTCTTGTTTTTCTTATTCTTCAATAACTTATGGAGTGGCACGTTTTGTGCTTCCTTGAACAGTAAGACCCCCTGTGGGAGGAGAAAATGGATAGCGGATCGATTATCGCTCTTTCGCAGCAGAAAGCGTTGTACCGCGCTATGGAAGTGGTGTCGCAGAATCTCGCCAATATCGGAACCGTTGGGTACAAGGCGGAAAGAGCATGTTTTAATAACCATATCCAGTCGGCAGGCGTGAGTCATGATCATTTTTTGGTAAAAGAACGCGCACTTCTTCGGGATTTTGCAGAGGGTACTGCGAAGTTCACGGGGAATCCTTTGCACCTTATGATTCATGGCGCAGGTTTTTTCCCCATCCAAACACAGCGGGGAACGCGTTACACGCGCTGCGGTGTCTTCGAAGTCAATGCGCAATCGGAAATCGTAACGGCCGCAGGAGACCCTCTTCTCGATAAGAATGGAGAGCCTATTGTGATTCCGGAGGGAACAAAGGCGGTCGACATAACGTCAGATGGTGTGGTTTTCGCAGATCAGCACCCCATAGCGTATCTTTGCGCCTACACGTTTGAGGACGATCAGGCGCTCTTGCCCGAAGGGCACAACTTGTTCAGCTCAGAAGAAGACGATCCTTCTGTCAACGAAAAAGCCGAATTCCATCAGGGCATGCTTGAGCAAGCTAATGTGAATCCCATCTTCGAAATGATGCGCATGATCGAGGTTTCCCGCCGATTCCAGGAGATTCAGTACGCCATGGATACGCATAAAGAGCGGCAAGAGAATGCGATTGATCGCATCATAAAAATTGTCTAAAAGGAGAGATAATCGATGTCCTCGAACTCTCTAAGAATAGCAGCAACTGGGATGTTTGCGCAGCAAAAGCGAGTGGACACGATTGCAAATAATATTGCGAACGTCAATACCCCCGGCTATCACAAGGAGATGGCTCTTTTTCAAGACTTAATTTATCAGACAGAGCGTACTGTAGGAGCTCCCACTTCTGATAACAATACGTTGGACCTGGTGGGTCGTATTCAAGGTGTGGGAGTCAAGCTTGCATCGATCATTCGTTCGCACGCGCCAGGAGTCATCACCAAGACAGATCGCCCCTTAGATCTGATGATCGATGGTCATGGTTTTTTTAAAATTGAACTGCCCGATGGAGACATCGCTTATACGCGTGCAGGACCCTTTGAAGTGAACCCAGACGGCGAAATTTCCACCCCAGAGGGATATCGACTGGATCCCCGCATCACGATTCCACCGGAAGCTCTGGAAGTGATCATCAACGCAGATGGGCAAGTCTTCGCGCGGCTCCCCGGTCAAGTGGCTCTACAAAATGTGGGGCAAATCGAGTTAGCTACCTTTCCCAATCCTGGAGGTCTCAGGCCCATTGGACACAATGCCTATGTCGAGACCGTTGCCTCTGGAACGCCCATTATTGCGCGCCCGGGCCAAAACGGTCTTGGCACTATTCAACAGGGATATATAGAGTCCTCTAATGTCAGCATTATTCAAGAGCTCACGGACCTGATTGAAGCGCAGAGAAGCTACGAATTTAACTCCAAGGCCGTGTCGACCGCAGACGAAATGATGGAATTAATATCTAAGATGTAAATATGAGCAAGAAATACTTCCTTCTGTTGGCTAGCTTTTCCGCCCTCCTGCCCTGCGAGGGACCGGCAGACATTGCTGTCTCCAAGTCAGAAGTCTATCTCAGTGATCTTTTTGAGCTTCCTTCTGGGGTGCAGGATGTTATGGTCATGCCAGCTCCGGCACCAGAAGGTCGGCAGGAAATCTCAGTTGCTTTTTTGAGGTCTTTGGCAGAACGGTATCACCTCTCCTGTGAGGACCTCCACACCGTTTGGATTCAGCGGCAAAATGTTGAGAGTTTTGTTACCTCCGTCCCTCTTTTGAAACACCCAAAGCAGAAGGGCGAACGCATTGATGCCAAGGACATTGTCTGGAGAGAGCTGCCCAATCATTCCGTGAAAGGAGCGGTGATTCGCGATACCCAAGAGTTGCAGGGGAAGGTCGCGCGCAACTTTTTGCGAGAGGGGGTTCCCCTTCGTGCGACCAATATTCAACGCCCCGTTCTTGTTCGGAAGAATGCGTCCGTCACGCTTCGTGTCAAAATGCGGAATCTCTTGGCCACGGATAAAGGAAAAGCTCTGGAAGATGGTGGGCAGGGAGATACGATTCGAGTGGTGAATACCAAATCCGGAAAAGTGGTGGAAGGAACCGTTTCCGATGGAAAAACTGTCGATGTCACGCCCGTTTAATCTCCCTTTCCTGGGAATGCTGCTCTTGAGTGCTTGTTCAGGGCTCCAAGACAGGCTCTCCATGGTCGGGGAGAAGCCTCCGCTCACGAAAATCCGCAACCCAACAACCCTGCCAGATTACGCTCCCGTCAGCATGCCTATGCCACCGGAACCAAGAGTGCAAAAAATGCCTAATTCCTTGTGGCAAGCGGGATCTCATTCCTTTTTTAAGGATCAGCGCGCGCGTCGCATCGGAGATATTTTGTGTGTGAAGGTGGAATTAAACGACAAGGCTGATCTGAAGAACAACACCACACTGGATCGCTTCCAGAAGTCTAACATAGACCATCCCAACACTCCGGGAACACAGGCTCTGCTCAAGAAGATCCTTGCTAAAGACATCGATCCGGCAACCATGCTGGGCAGAGGGGTGACGCCCGCTCACGATGCGAAAGCCTCGATCATTCGCCAAGAAGAGATCCATACCCATATCGCGGCAACGATCGTGCAGGTTTTGTCCAATGGAAATTTTGTCATTTTTGGACGCCAGGAATTTCGTGTGGATCGGGAATGTCGAGAGCTGCTGATTGCGGGCATTGTGCGTCCCGAGGACATCGAGCCAGACAACACGATTCCTTACAATCGTGTCGCAGAAGCACGCATCTCTTACGGAGGACGCGGCGCGATGTCCAACGTCCAAGAGCCGCGCTACGGAACGCAGATTCTTGATGCCCTCATGCCATTCTAAGAGAGTGCGTCCCAGATTTCTCTCTCCGACAAGATCCGCTATACAGAATCGGTGGAACGATATGTCTCTGTTGCGGTAGTTGCTCCCGTAGAGCGCCTCTACATGTACGAAGCGCCAGAGGACCTTGCGATAGGGCAGATCGTGCACGTCCCCTTCGGAAGGCGCTCGGCGCTGGGGGTGCTCTGGGAGGAAGCGACAGGACCCGCGCCCAGCCCCATCAAAAGCATTACGGGTCCGTGCTCTCCCTATATCTTGCAGGAGCCCTTGCGCCAGTTTCTCGCGTGGGTCTCTCGCTATACGATGGCTCCCATAGGATCGGTTCTGAAAAGAACGTTGGGCGCTCTCAAAGATCCTGAAAATCCCTCTCAGAAGATGCCGGATTGCGCATGGCCTACCCATCTGGCTGATTTTCCCCTCTCGAAGGAGCAGGAAACCGTTGTCCCCCCGCTTCTTGCGGCCGTACAGGAGGCGGTATTTCACCCGTTTTTTCTCGATGGAGTCACGGGATCTGGCAAAACGGAGGTTTATCTACATGCCGCCCGCAAGGCCATCTTAGAGGGACGGCAAGTGCTGATTTTACTGCCAGAAATCGCCTTGACGGGAGCGCTCGTTGCGCGCTGCGAGGAACATCTCGGTTGTTCCTCTCTCCTGTGGCATTCTGGGCAAACGCCCGCGCAGAAGAGGAAAAATTGGCATGCCATTGCCTCGGGCCAAGCGGCTCTCGTGATAGGCGCGCGCTCGGCGCTGTTCCTCCCCTTTCAGCGCCTTGGGTTCGTGGTGGTCGATGAAGAGCATGACACCTCCTACAAGCAGGAAGAGGGGGGATTTTACCATGCTCGGGACATGGCGGTGGTCCGTGCACGGTGCGAGGCGATCCCGGTGGTTCTTGCTTCTGCGACCCCCTCTCTCGAAACCTTCTTGAACGCGCAAGAGGGGCGCTACACGACGCTGTCTCTTCCTCGTCGCTACAAGGAAGCGCCTTTTCCCTCTGTGCAATGCATCGATCTGCGCAAGCATGCGCCCTCTGGAGATCAGAGCTCTTGCCTGTCTCCAGTCCTGATCCAGAAAATTCGGGAGACCTTGTCGCGGCACGAGCAGGTCTTGCTGTACATCAACCGGCGCGGGTATGCGCCCATTACGTTGTGTCGCACTTGTGGGGAGAAAATTGCCTGCCCCAACTGCACGACGTTTCTTGTGGAACATCGCCAGCGTGGCTTGCTGCTATGTCATTATTGTGGCCATACGATAGCGCGTCCCTCCGCTTGTCCCAGTTGCACCGCCGAGACGCTTTCCCGCTGGGGTATTGGGGTCGAGCAAGTGGCGGAGGAGGCACAGCGGCTGTTTCCGGAAGCGGTGGTGGCGCTCGCATCTTCCGATACGCTTAGTACGCCCCGCAAAATGCAACAGCTCACACAGAGGATCCACGATGGGGAAATCTCCTTGATTGTGGGTACCAGGATTCTGGCAAAGGGGCACCATTTTCCCAACCTCACGTGCGTGGGCATTGTCGATGCGGATTATATGTTGTCCGCTGAGGATATTCGTGCGCGCGAATACGCCTTTCAGCTGTTGCACCAGGTTGCCGGACGGGCAGGGCGCGCGGAGAAGCCGGGGCAAGTCTTTCTCCAGACCTATGCCCCGGAGCAGCCCTTGTTCCGTCAGCTTTTGGAGCGCGATGCGTTTCTTCGGGAGGAGGCGCAATGGAGGAAATCCGCAAAAATGCCTCCTTTTGTGCGTCTTGCAGCTCTCATTTTCTCAGGACTGTGCGCAGAAGAGGTAGAGCGCTGTGCTGGCGCCTTCGTGAAACAAGCGCCTCTTGAAAAGCGGGTGGATATTCTCGGTCCG
This sequence comes from Holosporales bacterium, assembly GCA_031266655.1. Taxonomy (GTDB): domain Bacteria; phylum Pseudomonadota; class Alphaproteobacteria; order UBA3830; family JAIRMZ01; genus JAIRMZ01. Next base: position 19,613 of record JAISAP010000018.1, read on the forward strand.
ATTCCCGCGCCTCTCTCTTACCTCCGAGGTCGGCATCGTTGGCGCGCCCTCGTACGTGCTCCACGCCACTACCCTCTCAGTGCCTTTTTGGAGCGATGGCGCGGCCAGGTTCCCCTTCCGAAAATTTGCCGTCTGGAGATCGATATCGATCCTACGAACTTCCTTTAGGGGGGTCTCTGTCGAAAGGCTCGGTCTCAACGCGGAGGTCGTATACGGGATGCTCCAGCGGGGCGACGGGTGGAGAAGACGCAAACATCCATCCCGAGAAAATGGGAGCATCCTGGGGAGTAGGATCTTCTCCAGGAGAGGCCTTTTCCCACACCTTGAGGAACGCAAAAACCTCCTGAGAATCTTCCGGGTGGTTTTTGAAAGCATGGGTGATGAGGAACCGGAGGCGTCCAAACGCATACAAGCGGCCGACCTGCACCACGATGTGAATAAATTGGCAGCTGATTTTGTCCAGGAGACGGACGCGTACGGAGTCGATGGGAAGGGGCGGAGGCGCTTCCAGGTGATCTGGGGTCACCTCTGGGAGCGGTAGCACTTCCGCTTCGGGCTCTGTGGATAGGGCTCCTTGCGTCAGAAAAGCAACAACGCAAGCAAGCGCGAGGGTCGATTTCATTTCGTTTCGGAGGAGAACATCATTTTTCCAATGAGGGTCTCCAGATTGATCGCTCCTTGCGTGTGCTCCAGAACGCCTCCGTCTTCAAGGGTATTTTCTTCCCCTCCTGGAGAGAGAGAGACGAATTTTTTGCCGATCAACCCTTCGCTCACGATCGCAGCGGTGGTGTCCTTGGGAATTTTAATGCCGGAGGCGATTTGCATCTGCACAGAAGCAAGGTAGCTCTCGGGGAGGAGGGTAATTTTCTTGACAGTCCCTACCTTCACGCCCCCGATTTTCACATCGGCACCCAGACAAATCCCGTCGATTCTGTCGAAGGAAGCGGAGATTGTGTATCCAGAGGACAGGTCCTGTACAGAGTGTGTGTAGGCGAAGAAAAGGAAGACTCCCGATACGCAGAGGACCAGGAAGCCTACTACCGTCTCAAAACCCCGTCCCATCTCCACACCTTGCCTGCGGGGGATGCCCCATGCGGCACAGCATAGCGCCCGTTGTTTCTCCCTTCCAGAGGGCAGCACGAGGGGATGTTTGTGAGGAGGATGGATGGCATGAAGGGTCTGGCGTTCAGCTGCGGTTGAGACGGACTTAATACGGGAACATCCTTTGGAAGTTTATCGTAATGCTGATGTAGGGGATTGTCGCCTTTACTGTGGCGCGGTTACTGTAGGTTGGATACAGGTATAGTTCTTGGGGAATTTTGCTCGTAGTGTATGCGTGGCATCGTCTACTGATTTTATCCTAGCCAGACTGGCCTGGAGCCGATACAGGCCTTTGTAGTTGCAGTTGATACGTAAGGCCGATGTAAAAGCATCTACGCTCTTGCGACTATATTGATGTCGAAGAATGGCGTAGGGCTGCCGTGATACATAGCACGGTTGAAGGTGTGCATTCTGCACTCATAGGTCAGGCGTCATAAAGGCTGCTGTGTCGGTCCGCGACTGATGTGGACTTAATACAAAGGTACACTTTAGGAGTGATACACGTAATGCTGATGTAGGAGCATCCACGCCTTTGTGCCATTATTGGACTGAGAAAGTGTCACAAAGGCCCTGCGCCCTTTGTGGGGCGTGGTTATTGTGGATCCAGTGTAGACGTTCATGCTGAAGCTTTGATTGCAGAACGTATACCAGCGCATCTACTCCCTTTATACAAGGGTACTCTTGAGGGTTCTAGCGTGATGCTGGTGTAAAGGTATCGTCGCCTTTGTGACCGTATTTACACTGGATTGATGTCACAAAGGCCACCGCGGCATTGTGCTGCGGTTGAGACAGACTCGATACAATGTACTGTTTGGAGGTGTTTGCCAAGGTTGGTGCAGGTGTCTTAAGTTTCATACAGGTGTATTTTCGCGGATTCTAGCGTAACGCTAGTGTAGGATTATCCACTTCCTACGTAAAAATACCCTTTAGAAGGAGAATAACTTTATTTACCATTTATAAACATATATAGTTCAATCTACTCCCTACGTAAGTTGATGCAAGGAACAAGGAATATGTCTTTATTTAGCAGTATGAGGGTCTCTGTCGCTGGGTTTCGGGCGCAGGCGAAGAGGATGGCTGCAATAGGAGATAATGTGAGCAACAGTGACACGATGGGCTATAAGGCGCGTT
>JAISAP010000023.1 GCA_031266655.1 Holosporales bacterium
GACAGTGGATATATCACCCCTAACTTTGTGCACATGCCTCTAAGGACCACACTAACGCTAGGTCCACATCAACCGCAGCACAACGCTGCGGGGTCTTTGTGACATTAGTTCGGTGTAAAGATGATCCTTTTACACCAACGTTACGTACAACCTTCAGCTGTGGAGATCTGTGTCGAGGCAGCAGACACGTCGGTGTAGGTTGTGTGGAAAAACTGTAACGCAAATGTTTGCGCTGGGCCCATAATAACCGCGTCCCATAGGAGGAGACGCAGGGCCTTTGTGACTCCTTTTCGGTTTGTCAGGTCGCAAAGGCGATGATGACCTTACGTTAATGTTACGGAGCCCACACCCAAGCTACGAACTCTCCAGGACCTCCTTAAGACGCGCGAGATCCGGAGGAAGGGGGCAGGCAAACCGGAGAGGTTGTCCTGTGGTGGGATGCGTAAACCCAAGCACCATTGCGTGGAGCGCTTGGCGGGGAAACGCCACAATTTCTCGGAAGAGGGGGTTCTCCGCCTTCCCAAGGGAGCGTTTGCGCGTGTAAAGAGGATCTCCCACAAGAGGACAATGCAAAACGCTGCTGAGGTGGACGCGCACCTGATGCGTGCGCCCCGTCTTCAACGTACAGTGCACCTCGGAGATGCCAAGATGCGGGTAGATCTTGTGCGTTTCATAGAGTGTATGTGCCGCCTTTCCTCCTGACGAGACCACGGCTTGTTTCTGGAAATGCACAGGATGGCGCCCAAGGGCCCCCCGAATTTCTCCGGAAAGAGGAGAGGGCTTTCCCCAGCAGAAGGCTGTATAACGCCTGAGAATAGAGTGGTCGGCGAATTGCTGGGCCAGGTTTCGGTGTGCCGCATCGCTTTTTGCCACCACCAAGACGCCGCTTGTCTCTTTATCCAAGCGATGGACAATTCCGGGACGTAGGGGATCTTCGCTCTGAGAGAGGACCCCCTTTGTGTAGGAGAGGAGCCCATGAACAAGCGTCGGCTCACGGGTTCCGCTCCCCGGGTGCACCACCCTTCCTGCTGGCTTATTGAGGACCAGGATCTCTGTATCCTCAAACATAATATCGAGCTCCATCGGTACGGGGGAAAGCTGGTTCTCTGTGAGGGAAGGGGGAGGACCCTCGTTGAGGACAAACCGCTCTCCTGGACGCACCCGATGCGAAGCGGGGAGAGGGGCAGGCTTTCCATCGGTTATGGAAGAAACACCGTTCTCTTTGAAAAGTTTCTGGATGTACGCGCGCGACGTGTGGGCTGCTTCTGCTAAAAACTGATCTAAACGTTTCCCCGCGGAAGACTCTTCGACGCAGTAGACTGCTTGCACAAGCGCGCCCCACCATTCTCCTGCCCTGTTCTTGTCAGTGCGGAAGTCCGATCAGCGTATCGACAGTACCCCAGCATCGCAAGGGAGCTCCATCGCCTAAGGCAATAACCGTGGCCAAGTCCCTGAGCTCATGCGCGATGACGTGTTCTGTATCGGCATGGTGCTGCCGAGCAAGCCTTTTTCCACGACGAACGAGACTGCAAATCTCTCCGCCTCTTCCGTGGAAAAAGCGCTTGGCGTCTCGTAGATAGATAACAGTGCGCTCGTCCAGGGAATTGGATTTGTATGCAGCAGCCGACTTTGCGCGCCTTTCGGACTCCTCCTCGGCACTTTCTTCTTCTTCCTCTTCCTCCACATCCTCTACAGGCGTTTTCGCCGTGTGCTTAGTATGCACCATAGGGGCACCCGTGGCACGGTTGTAAGGAATAGCATAGAGGATGGCGGCTATCCCTTCTTTCGGAGCCAGGCAGACCGCGAAAATGAAGAAAATCGCCCCCATCCCGACACTTTTGAATATGCTTTTCACAATACCTCCCGTTGATACGGTAATTTATATTGCTCATTTTTCCATCAATTTATTAATTTTCTAATAACAAAAAGATATTCTAAAAAGACACAACTAAATGCATATTTTATCAAATACTTCTGGGAATTGACAAGCTTTGTGGTGCGCATTCACGCATGCAAGCGTAAGCAGGGAAGTGAAAATTTTGTCTTCATTTCTGAAAATATCCTGCTGCAATACTAGGCGCATAGAGGATTTTATGTTGACAGTTGTTGTCACTTCCAGCCAGTCCTCGAGATAAGCAGGAGCGATGTAGTGCATTTGGCACTGCGCCACCACGAAAAAGAGCCCCTCCTCCCGCGCCAACGCCCTCTGATGGATGCCCTGCGCGCGCAGAAATTCCGTGCGCGCCCGCTCCGTAAAGCGCAGGTAGTTGGCGTAATACACAATGCCGCCAGCGTCCGTATCCTCGTAATAGACCCGGAAGGAGAAGCGATGCGGAGGAGAATCCATGCCCTCCTTGTATCAAAAAAGGGGCGCCTTGGCACTTCTCCGCATACGGCCTTTTTACACTTTCATCAAACTCGCGATCTCGCACACGATGATGATTGCTGCAAACGTAACTAAGGCGTAAAGGATGCTGCGATGCTCCAAGCATTGTATGTGCTTTGGTTGGTGGATTTTGCGCAGCAAAAACGCCGGGAGCAAGAGAGCGATGATCGTCAGGATCATCCCAGCGAAGCCCAGAACTTTGATAAAAGCTTCTGGGATGCTGATCGCGACAAAGGTGGCGGGCAAGGCGGCCATGCAAGACGCTGCGCATCTTTGCGATTTCTTGCCAAGATGGACCTTCAATCGACAGAAGGTTCTTTCGATATCCTCCACCAACGCAATGCCTACCCCAAAAATGGACGTTGCAATAGCGCCAACGGAGAGGACCAGCACCGCACATCGCGTAAATCCCTCTCCTGACGCAGCGCCAAGGGCGGCAATCAACTCCGCAACATCGATGCCCTCCCTCGCCATTTTGGCAAATAGCTGAGGCTGCGTGTTAAAGATAATCGCCATCATGCACAGCGTCCACGCTAGGTAGACGACGGCAGGGATCAAGCTTCCCCAGAAGCAAGCCCGGACGATCATCTTGCGATCGTTATGGCAAAATTTCGTGAGCACATGCAGAGATCCCTGAAACCCAAAGGAGGTAAACAAGGTGGGGAACAGGATGCACAGCTTGGAGACTTTCACAAGCGATGGGCTTTGAGGGAGAGCCCTCAGATCCACCTGAAACAACGAGCCTACGATGATCGCCAAAACGACAACTAGTAAAAATACGAAAGCTTTGTCGTTAAAGCGTATGATTTTATCGGAGGAGTATACAAAGGCGATGCCCACAGCAAGCCCAATCAGGAGCTTCGCGCAAGGAAAGGGCATCATCGCTCCCAAACCGTAGATGTAGGCGGAAAGAAGTGCCAGGGACAGGATTTTGAGACTGATATTTCCCACAAGAGCGGCGGTCTTTCCGGAGAATTTCCGCCCCACATCCTCCAGGGTAAAATCACTCTCGGACTGCAGATTCAGCTCTACGCGAACGAGAGCGGAAAGGTAGGTCATCCCCGCAAAAAGCAAGGTGAGACCAATGATAGGGACGATGCCCAAGGGTGCAAGAACGATGGGGAGGGAGATCATCCCCGACCCGATAGCCGTTCCTGCCAACAAAAATATAGCACTTAACAGTTTGCGCATGAGACGCCTCCACGATAAAAAACTCCAACGATTTCAACGAGTTATTAAAGGGAGAATCAGTATCGAAAGTATGGGGAGGCGTGCGATGGCCCAAAGGGGTGCGAACCCTGCGTAGGTTTCAGCGAAAACATCTCTGCAGAACACATATCGTGTTTCCTCTACCTTTGGACGGGGTCCATGGTAAACTAACTCGGAGAAAAAGTCAAATTATGCAGGAACTTTTGTAAAAAATGGGAAATGTTTTACCGGGTGCCATCACCTTGGATTGCTAAAAGGGGAGGGCGTCGGAGGCAGGAGGTTCTTGCTTGGGTTTCGGCTCCTCCCCAATCGCCTTATATCCCGCGGTTGCCAGCACGCGTCCCCGGGGAGTCCGCTGAATGAGTCCTTGTTGCAGTAGGTAGGGCTCAATGACATCCTCCAGAGCATCCCGTTCCTCGGAGAGGGCGGCCGCCAGTGTCTCGACGCCTACGGGTCCCCCATCGTAGAAGTCCGCGATGGCACGCAGATAACGGCGGTCTAGGCGATCCAAGCCATTAACGTCCACTTCAAGCTCGCACAAAGCGTGATCTGCAACGGCGCGGTGCACGGTCGACTCTCCCCGTACGAGGGCAAAATCGCGCACACGCCGCAGCAGTCGGCCAGAAATGCGCGGTGTGCCCCGAGAGCGCTTGGCAATTTCCTCCGCTCCATCTTCCGTGAGGGGCATTTTCATGAGATGTGCCGCGCGCACGATGATTTTCTGCAGCTCCTCGGGCTCGTAGAAATCCAATCGCAAGGGAATCCCAAATCGATCGCGCAACGGAGACGACAGCAGTCCAGAACGCGTCGTGGCCCCGATCAGGGTGAAGGGGGGCAACGTCATGCGGACGGATCGCGCTGCCGGCCCTTCTCCAATCATGATGTCCAGTTCAAAGTCCTCCATCGCAGGGTAGAGAACCTCCTCGACAGCAGGATTAAGGCGATGGATTTCGTCAATGAACAAGACGTCTTGCGGATGTAGGTTGGTGAGAATCGCCGCAAGATCCCCCGAACGCGCGATGATCGGTCCCGAGGTCGCCTTGAACCCCACACCCAGCTCGTTTGCAACAATCTGCGCTAACGTGGTTTTTCCCAGTCCAGGAGGGCCGTAAAACAGAACGTGATCCATGGACTGCTGGCGTGTTTTTGCTGATTTAACAAACACATGCAGATTGCGTTTTAAGGTCTCCTGCCCAATAAAGTCCGCGAAAGCTCGTGGGCGCAGGGCGACATCCGGCGCATCTTTTGGCTGCTCTGATTCGGTAAAAACATCGTTGCGCAAGGCGCTTTTCCTTTCTATTGACCTGCAGACAACTGCTTAAGGCTCTCTTTGAGCAATTCTTCAAAACAAGCCTGTGGTGCCTCCGTGTTCAGGCGACACACCGTCTCAAAGGCCTCCGCCCTCTTATATCCCAAATGTCCCAAGGCGGAGAGGACATCTTGCAGCACTGGAGACTGATTGTGTGCCATGGCAGCCACCGGAGACGCTAATTCCGGGAGGGAGCACTTGTCCTTGAGCTCATTAAGCAAGCGGCGTGCCAGCTTGGGGCCCACGCCTTCTGCTTGGCATAGGACCGAGGGTTCTTGGTGCAGAAGGGCTTCGTAAAGGCGCTGCGTCCCCAATGTGGAGAGAATCACCAGAGCGACTTTGGGCCCGATGCCTTGCACAGAGGTCAAGAGGCGGAACGTTGCGCGCTCTTCTTCGTCGCTAAACCCGTACAGGAGCCAGGCATCCTCGCGCACGACCATCTCTGTCAAGACGAGCGCATGCTCCCCTACCGGCGCCCTCTCAAGCATCTGGCGGGTGCAGGAAACCTTGTACCCCACACCATGGACGTCCATCACCAGCGTGTCTTCCCTCTGTGCAACAATGGTGCCTTTAAGGTGCGCGATCATGGGTGGTGATTTTCCTCAAAAAGGTCCTCCCCCTGCCATAGCAAGGCGTTCATACACAGGATTTTGATGATGCGCATGGCAAATGGCAATGGCGAGGGCATCTGCAGCGTCCTTGCTGGTCATTCCGACCTCTGGAAGGAGTCTACGAACCATGAGCTCCACTTGGTCTTTGGTAGCGTGTCCGACACCTACAATGGTCTTTTTAACTTGTGTTGCAGAATATTCGAATACCGAAATATAGCGCTGTGCAGGAGCGAGGAGCGCAACGCCACGCGCCATGCCCAATTTCAAGGCGGAGGTGGGATTGGCGTTGACGAAGGTTTTCTCTATGGCGGCGACATGTGGCTTATGCTCTTCTAAAACGGCGACCAGTCCTTGATGTAAAAGGTGCAAGCGCGCGGAAAACGGCGTATCAGGACGCGTCGTGACGGCTCCATGAGCGATCAGCTGCAGCCCTGCATGCGTGGAGGCAATCACCCCCCACCCGGTGGCCTTCAATCCTGGATCAATCCCGAGAATGATGGTGGAAGGTGCTCTATTCGAAGTCATGAAGAAGCTCTGGCGGAAAATCTGCGTCCGTGGTGACCGTTTGCACATCGTCGTTATCCTCGAGAACATCGATGAGCTTGAGCAATGTGCGTCCGGCCTCTACGGGCAGAGGCGTAAGAACCTTGGGTTTCCATAGTGGACGTGCCGCCTGGGGCTCTCCCAATTTGGTGGAGCAAAAGTCTCGGACGGTACCGAGTTTTTCCAAATGGCAGAATATTTCGAACCCGTCTTCGATCTCCACAATATCTTCCGCGCCCACTTCCAGGGCGATATCGAAAACAGCTTCCATGGATAAGTCATTTTTGGGGAAAACGAGGTATCCCAAATGGTCGAACTTGTAGCTCACGCTGTTAGTCTCCCCAATGGCTCCTCCGAATTTATTGAAATATGATCGGACTTCCGCCGAAGTACGATTGCGATTGTCGGTCAAGCTTTCGATGATGAGAGCGCTGCCCGCGGGGCCATACCCTTCGTACCGCATTTCCTGGTAGGTCGTCGTATCGTCGTTCCCAAGCGCCTTTTTAATCGCGCGTTCTACCGTGTCTTTGGGCATGTTGGCCTCTCTGGAGGAGATCCAGGCGGCGCGCAACTGCGGATTGCTCTCCTTGTCAGCCCCACCGGTTTTCACCGCCACCGTGATTTCACGCAGGACCTTTGTAAAAACCTTGGCGCGCTTCGCATCCTGCGCGCCCTTGCGATACATGATGTTTTTGAATTGAGAATGGCCAGACATTACCTCTCCCCGAATGGACCGACGAAGCTCTGAGAGTATGGCTAAAATCTTGCGCGGGCGGAAGGGGACGGAAAGAGAGGAGCCATCGAACACGCAACGCGGGTTCTTCTAGCCTTTTGATCACGCTCCTTGGAGTTGTCATGGAATATGTCTACTCGAGGGCACCCTAAAACAACAAGGGAACCGAAGGAGAAGCGGGTGCGTCGACGGGGCCGCTCTCCTCCCCTGGTTCTCCCTCCGACTCTTCTTTCAGGAGATCTTCGAGGGCACCGTCCAGCGTTCGCACTGGCTTTTTCTCCACAGGAGCCTCTGTGCTCGACGATGGGGAAAGAGCATCTTCTGGGGGAGGAGGCGCCACCGTATTATCCGTTTCCTCCTGCAGATCTTTGGAAAGAACTTCCTCCCACAAATCGCCCAGATCCTCTTCTTCCTGGTTCTCCGGTAGAGACTCTTCTGCTTTGGTACGCTCCTCGCTCTCACAGATCGTATCTGACGCCTCCACCTGTGGTTCTTCGGACTTGAAGGCCTCCAGGATCGCGTCTGGGTCGGTTATCGTCCTTGGAGGGGCTCCTGTTAGGCGGTGGATCCGTCGGAAACTGATCCCTCTTGGAGCTTTAAAAGGAAGCGGAGGGAAAGAAGGCAAGACACGCTTGAGAAAATCCACAAAGATGGGTGCTGCTAACGTCCCTCCTGTAGCCCGTGCCCCCAGGGAGCGCGGGGCATCGAATCCGATGAAGACGCCCACGACAATGTTGGGAGTTCCGCCCAGACACCAGACGTCCCGGCTATCATTGCTCGTGCCTGTCTTCGCGACGATAGGCACTCCGAGCACCTTCGCTGCCCGCGCGGTTCCGCGTTCTACCGCTCCTTCTAGCATGCTAATGATTTGGTAAACACTCCGAGGATCAGCAATTTCCGGTCGCGTATCGGGGAGGACGGGATACGCAAGATCTGTCTCGCTATTGTCGACGTTGTGCACAATGTTGGAAACGCGATGATCATTTTTGAGAATCACTCGACCATAACGATCTTGGACAAATGCAATAAGAGAAGGGGTAATCTTTTTCCCTCCGTTCACCAGCATGCCATAGGCCGCGGTGAGCCGTAATAGGGTCGTCTCTCCCGCTCCAAGAGCCATGGAGAGCTGTTGCGGCATGGTCTCAAAAATACCAAAGGCCTCCGCCACTTCCGCAATCTTTTCAAGACCGGTGGCCTGCGCGATGCGTACGGTGAGCGTGTTCAGCGACTTCTCGAGTCCTACGCGCATGGGAACCGTTCCAAGAAACTTGCCTCCGTAGTTTTTCGGCTTCCAAACCCCTTGCGGGCCCAGATCGACCTCGATAGGAGCGTCGTCAAAGGTGGTGGTGGGAGACAGTCCACGCAGCAGTCCCGCTAGGTACACAAAGGGCTTCATCGCCGATCCAGATTGGCGTTTTGCCTGGGTCGCCCGATTGTACTGACTGGAGGTGAATGTATACCCACCCTGGAGGGCCCACACCTGCCCGGTTCTGGGGTCGAGCGCAACGATCGCGCCTTGAACCTCTGGAATCTGCTCTAACGTGTACTCCTTCGGGCCTCCTCCGACCAAAATCAGATCGCCAACGGCAAGCACGTCTTTGGGGTGCTTCACAACCGGGCCCAGCCCTTCTTTGAGCCTCTTGCGCGCCCATAAGAGCTCGGAGAGCGGAATGCGCCCCTTTCTCCCCCTGAGCTCGATCAGCACTTCCTGTGGGTGAATCTCTCGCACACGCGCAAGACTCATGGGGAGATCCCCCTTCAGGGCAGCATATTTTTGGGTGATCTCTTCCCAGCTGGTAGCGGAGGTGTTGCAGGCCAGTGGGCCACACCACCCCCGCGCGCGGTCGTAACTGCGCAATCCCGAGCGCAAGGTTTCCTCTGCTGCTTTCTGGAGGTCCGGAATCAGCGTGCTATGGACGACGAATCCTCCCGTATACAGCTTCTCAGCGGAAAAACGCTCGATCAGTTCGCGCCGGATCTCCTCCGCAAAGTAGTCGGCCTGAACCAAGGGGCGTTCTTGTGGAGAGACGATTTCAATGGACTCCTCTTGAGCCTGCGCCTCCTCTTCCGCAGAAATCCAGTTCTCTTCTCGCATCCTTTTCAGGACCCAATCCCGGCGTTCCTTCGCCTGAAACGGGTGGCGAACCGGGTGATAGTTGCCCGCTCCTTTTGCAAGAGCGGCAAGATACGCGCTCTCCGCCACAGAAAGGTCATCCAAGGATTTTCCGAAGTAGGCATAAGCCGCTCCCGCCACTCCGTAGGATCCAAGGCCGAGGTAGATTTGGTTTAAGTAAAGCTCCAAGATCCGCTTTTTGCCGAGGGCTTTTTCAATGCGGAACGCGAGGATCGCTTCTCGTATTTTTCTTCTATAAGAAATCTCAGAGCCGACAAGAAAATTCTTTGCCACTTGTTGGGTAATAGTTGAAGCCCCCGTAGGGCGTTTGTGCTGCTGAAGCCGCGAGATATTGACCACTGCTGCACGCAGGATCCCCAAGGGGTCCAGGCCAGGATGGGAGAAGAAGTTTTTGTCTTCCGCCGCGAGGAACGCCCGAATCACGCGTTCCGGGATGGCCTCTACGGGAATGAAAAACCGCCGTTCCACCGCGTACTCGGCCACCAAGCCTCCATCTGAGGAAAAAACGCGGGATACCAAGGAAGGCGTGTAGGTTTCCAATTCGTGATGGTTGGGCAGTCCACGGGCAAAGTAGTAGAGAAAGCCTAGCCCGCCGAGTCCCGCGAGACCGGCGACAGAAAACGCCATTAAGAACAGCGTGGCCATGCTTTTCCAGAGGAATTTCATGTCCGAATTTCTGCCTCGTACCAGCGAAGAGCACAGAGAATGTAATGGACAATCTTGTGTAAAAATACCTCCGAGGACAGGCGCTCGCCTTCTTTCGCGTTCGAAAGACACCCCAGCTCAATGAGGACAGAGGGAACAGCGGGAGACTGCAAGATCAGAAATTTTGCAGATCGATGCATTTTAGGGGAAAGCCGATCCGCAGGATGGACTGCGCGTGTAAAGCACTGGGCAAATTTTTCTGCTTTCCGACGTGTATCGCGCGCGATGAGGTCATCCAGGATATAAGCCACCTCCGGAGATTCCTGGGGGCGCCCTTCCCCTTGTCTTTCCGCCTCATTCTCACGTTGGGCCAAGTGCGCTGACTCGGTGTCGGAGGCGGTCGCGGAAAGCGTGTAGATCGAAAGACCATGCAGGCGAGGATCGGGATTGTGGTCGACGTGCAGAGAAAGGAAAAGGTCCGCGCGCATTTTCCCTACCCTTTTCAAGCGATCGACGCGACAAAGCGTCTCATCTTTCCGACGCGTGAGGAATACGCGATATCCTTTGCGCACAAGCGCTTCTTCCAAAAAGTGCGCCACTCGGAGCGTAATTTCTTTCTCCAGAGATCCGTGGGCGCCACTGGATCCCGGATCGATCCCTCCATGCCCTGGATCAAGGGCAATCAGCAATTTTTTTCCAGAAGGGGGCGAAACTTTTCTCGAAAAGTCGGGAACGAGGAAAAATTTAAGGAGGAATTTCTCTCCCTTAGGGACAACGGTCACCTCCTGCACGCGTAGAGGTTTGAGCCCGTTAAAGCGCAGGCGCAAGACCTCTGGCGTGCGGTGCAGCTCGTATCCTGCAAGGGTCTCTCCAACTTTGATGGGACGAAACAGCGAAAGAGCGGGTTCCGCGCTCGTATCTTGGCTAATGGCAACGGAAAGAGCGTTTTTCTGATGGCGCACCTTGAGGGGCGACGTCAGGGGTTTGTCTAGAGTGACAAGACAACACACGCCTTCTGGAGCCTCAAAACACTGTATGTGCGGAACAGCAGCAGAGGCCTCGAAAGCGGCAAAAATGAGGATCCCTATCCTTTTAAGCCACCGAGTCCTCAACGCTGCTCCTCTCTTTTCTTTCATTGAGGCAGTTTATCACGGCGTCAGAACAAATCGAGCGGCCGCGCGCGACCGGTCCTCTTGCTTTGTCCTCTTGTTTCCTGTACGAAGGGGCAAGTGTCGCGGGGTAGAGCAGCGGTAGCTCGTCAGGCTCATAACCTGAAGGTCGCAGGTTCAATTCCTGCCCCCGCAACCAATCTTGGAGTGGAGAGATTCCACCAGTCGTGTCGGTTTTTCCTTTTCGGTTTGACGTTTTGCGGAAGGATCCTGCAAGTCGCGCGCGCCGTGGGCGTCTGCATACACCCCATGGGTGCGTAGAAACGCCAGCCTTTATCTTCTGCGGGACAAAAGCTTCTGTCAAAGGATTGGCTCCCAGCCAGCTCAAAGCGGCCAGAACACAGATATGCCTCGCGAATACCTACCATCTACTCCTGCAGCCTGGTGCGAATCTCATTGCGGAAGCAGGTGGGCTCCACAGATTTATGGGCTGGGAAGGCCCTCTCCTCACGGATTCCGGAGGGTTCCAAGTGTTCAGCCTTGGCCACGGATCTGTTGCCGATGAGATTAAGGGCAAACGCTGTCGAGATCCCTCGGTTCAGAAGATTTCCGAGGAAGGGGTGACGTTTCAATCGTATCGGGACGGCAGCCTGCAAGTGCTGACACCCGAGCGCTCTATCGAGGCGCAGTGTCAGATGGGAGCGGATTTGATCGTCGCTTTTGACGAATGCACCCCTTATCACAGTACGCGCGCCTACACGGAACAGGCGCTAGAACGCAGCCATCGGTGGGAGCAGCGCTCCGTCGAGGCGTTGAGCGCGCATAATATGGGGCAGCAGGCCCTTTACGGGGTCGTGCAAGGGGGTGTCTATCCCGATTTGCGTGCGGAAAGCGTGTGCTTTGTGAATAAAATGCCCTTTTTCGGCCATGCCATTGGCGGAACGCTCGGATCGACAAGAGAAGAGATGATGGCCATTGTCGACCAAGTGACCTCCTCTCTGGATCCGGGGCGCCCCATCCATTTGCTGGGAATCGGAGGTCTTCACGATATCCTGCAAGGCGTAGCCCTGGGCGTGGACACTTTTGACTGCGTGCATCCCACGCGGCTCGCGCGCCATGGAGGAGCCCTGATGCCCGTGACGCTCTGCGATCCTGCGGAGCGTGCGTGCATTGTCTTAAAACGAGCATGTTACGCGCGTGATTTCGGCCCCCTTGATCCTTCTTGCCCCTGTGAGACCTGTCAGAACTTCTCTCGTGCTTATCTGCATCACTTGATCAAAGCGCGAGAAATCCTCGCTCTTACTGCACTCACCTTGCACAATGTGACTTTCATGAACCGTTTTCTCCAGGAAATCCGTACCGCCCTGGAGCAAGACCGTTTTGAAGAGATGCGGACGCATTGGCATTCCTCATGCGTCCAATAGGCGTGAATGAAAAATCCTTTAATTGGCATACTTTTGCAAAAAATTAATGCTTCGTTAACTATTGCATAATAGAATAATTTTATAAACCAAACAAAAGGAGATCACTTATGATGAAAGCACGACTAGCCATGATCAGCAGCATTTCTTTGGTATGTCTTGCAGGATATGCGCATGCTATGGAGTCAGATGCGATGGATCTGGAGGAGATCAAGGATTCCCCCCTCACGATAACACTACCGCCCGAGGTTGCCGGACCTGAGGTAGTAGGAGAGGAAGGGTGTTGCGCTGGACTGAATTTGCGCCGCTTCTTTTCTGAACTTACATCCCGTGCACTCCGCGCCGTCAGAGGAGACCTAGCGGATGATGGGCGTATTAACCTCAGCAATATTGGTGATTATGCCGATATCGTGAGACCCACTGCAGACGCTTCTTAGGTCTACACCGCAAAATCCCCCCTTTTCTACTTTTGGTAGAAAGGTGGGTGTCCATATTGCGGCTGAACGATATTCCCTGTGGGTGACTTGTGCGTGATCCACAGGGATGCTAGAAAAATCCCAGGGGAGTGCGCGCGTTCTCCAGCTCTCTACTTTCCCCTTGAGGAGGGTATTTTCTGAAAACCCCTTCCTTCTGGTACAGCACTTCTCTGTTGGCGCGATGCCAGAGGGAGGGGGTGCGTCCCCTAAGCTGGCTCTACAATCTGGGACGGTGTGGCCGGAAATTGCTGGTACGCCCTCGGCCTTTCCCGCTTCCTACTCTTGTCCTAGGAGGAATAACCGTTGGAGGTTCCGGGAAAACGCCGGCTGCCATCGCGCTTGCGCAATTCTTCCAGGAACGTGGGTACGTTGTGCATTGCTTGAGCCGAGGATACGGGGGGACGCACAAGGGCGTGACCCGCGTGACGCAGACGCACACAGCGCGAGAAGTGGGCGATGAGCCGTTGCTGCTCGCAGAGCATACCCCCACTTGGGTTGCGGTTGACCGCTACCGCGCCGCTTGCAAAGCTGCAGAGTCCGGCGCGCAACTCTTAGTTGCTGATGATGGGTTCCACAATCCTCGTTTGCGTGCAGAAACCTCCATTCTTGTGTACGACGCTGTTCAAGGCGCGGGAAACGGAGCCCTATTTCCTGCAGGGCCCTTGCGAGCCCCCCTTGAAGAAATTCTATCACGCACTACCTTGGTACTCAGCCTCGGTGGACCCTTCCCTTACGCAACCTCTGCTCCAGTCCTACGGGCGGATCTCTCTCCGGTTTTTCCGGAAAGTCTCAAAGGGAGGCGTCTTCTTGCCTTTGCGGGCTTGGGCTATCCGGAGAAATTTTTTCACACCCTCCGAGCGCAACAGGCACAACTTGTAGAAACGCATGTTTTTCCAGACCACCATTTTTATACAGAAGCAGAGCTGAGAGACCTCCTGCAGCAGGCGGAGGCCTACGGAGCGGATCTGATGACGACACGCAAAGACTTTGTCCGCATCCCAGACAGCATGCGCGCGCAAATCTCTTCTCTTGAAGTCTCCTGGACGTGGCGGTCCCCAGAGCAAAGCCGCCGCCTCTTGGAGCAGCTTGTGCGGGGATGAGAAAGAGCGAAGGGTTCTGAGGTTTTCCGGCAGAAGCGAGGCTTACTGCTTGCGCAGGGGTACTCTTTCGCAAGATTGGCGCAAGACGCACCTAAGAGCGCCTGCCGCTTATTCGGAGAGGGATTAGTGTGCGCCTGCAGGGCGGTTGCTGTCGCTTGAGCGCAAGCATTGATGTTGAAGCTTTGCGCGTAAGATCTGCACCGGTATATTGACTGCCCTAATACAAGAACACTTCTGCAAAGTTTACGCGTAAGATGGGTGTAGGGGCATCATCGCCCTCATGACCATGTTGAGTAGGTGGATGGCATGAGGGCCCCGCAGCGTTTGGCTGCGGCTGAAGGCCAATGAGCATCCACGGATTGGTAGCGCTCCGCGTAGTTACTAAACCCCGGTACAAGCATCTACAGTTGCAGGTTATACGCAACGCCGGTGTAGGGGCGTCCATGCTCTTGCGACAGTTGAAAATAGACAGAGGTCGCAAGGATCTGCGCACCTGTAGGGCACAGCTACCACAGCCTTAGTACGAGTGTATGCATTGGATGGGCTGACGCAACGCCGGTGTAGGGTTATCGTTGCCTTTGTGACTTCACTAGACCGAACTAATGTCACAAAGGCCCCGCGCCATCTGTTGTGGCGCGGCTAAAGGCCAATAAGAGCTTACGGATCGCCGGCAAGCACTCTGCATAGCTACTGTGGGACCTGACACAGAACCCTGCGATTGTAGGTTATACGTAAGGTGCGTGTCAATGTATCATCGCCCTCATGACTATACTGAACGGAAAGATTGGTATGAGGGCCGCCGCGGCTAAGGGCCAATGGGAGTCCATGGATTGTTAGAAAATACTCGGCATAGCCACGATAAAACCCGATACAGGGTTCTATAGTTGAAGGTATACGTAACGCCGATGTAGGAGCATCGTCGCCTTTGTGACCGTATTTACAATGGATTCATGTCACAAAGGCCCCGCGGCGTTGTGCCGCGGTTCCTACGACTTCGATACAGGCGCATTGCTCTAAAATTCGTGCGTGAGGCATGTGCCGATGTGTTTGCACGCACTTCCTTTGTTGTTCTTCAACTTTTGCCGTAGATCCGTTCACTTTTCCCTTTATGACCTCAGGCCCTGTCTCCTCATTTTCTTCACTATGCGTATGATCTCGCTCTCTCTTTTCCCCTCTCATACATACGCATCTTTCCTGCATTCCTCTTCCTATACAGTTTTTATTTACCTTTTATAAACATATATAGTTCAATCTACTTCCTATGTAAGTTGATTAAGAGGGGTAAAGGATATGTCTTTATTTAGCTCTATGAGAGTATCTGTCGCTGGGTTTCGGGCTCAGGCGAAGAGGATGAGCACGATAGCGGATAATGTCAGCAACAGTGACACGATGGGCTATAAGGCACGTTCACTTGTCTTCACTCCCAAAATAAATTGCCGGGGGGGGGGGGGGGGCAGCGCCGTTAAGGAAATAAAATTCCTTTAATCCACTGCTATCTTTTGGCAATAATGGTTTTTCTCCTTCTTTAGACAAGAATCATCCCTCTTCTTCTGGTTCTGCTCCCTCTATTTTCCCTGCTGGTTCTTCAGTAGGGAGCTCTAACCCCTCCACTAATTCTAGTTCTTTTTCCGCCACTGCCTTGGCAGGGAATTCTGGCTCCTCTGCCAACTCTTCTAACGCTGCAACAGGAAGCTCGCGCACCTCCTCCGGCTCTGGTTCTCTCTACTCCAGCTCCGGCGTCTCTGCACACACCTTGATGCAGCTTCAAGCACAAGGAGAGCTACAGCGCACCGATCGACCTCTAGACTTGGCTCTAGACGGAGATGGCTTACTCCTCGTCAGAGACAAGAGCGGGTCTCTCGGAGGTGCTAGAACAGGCGCTTTTCACCTCACCAAAGAAGGGCTGATCCAAAATTCCAAAGGCCTCACCCTCCAAGGCTGGCCCCTGCTGCCGGAAGGAGCTGGCGTTGAAGCCTCTACTCCAGGAGGAACCGGAGGAGCTCCGTTTGGCTCCATTCCTACAGGAACTAGCCCTACAGGATCCGGAACTACGGGAACCACTTCCGTGGACACTGGCTCCACCTCTATAGGAATCGGAACTACCGGAGCGGGAACCCTGCTAGACTCTGGAACTACAGGAATCGCTGCTGCCCGAACAGCCAAGGCTCCTCCTCCCTCTGCCGCTTTTATCGGCCCCCTAGGGGCCCTCGAAGATATTCAACTGATCAAAGCAGGGCCTGCGCCTTTCCCCGAAGTATCAGCTCCTCCACCTACCGAAGAGCCCGATCCTTCCAACCTCTATGCAACCGAATGGACCACCAGGAAAGAAGCCGATGGCCTGTATTCCTTTCATGGTTCTTCGAACTTCCCAGACAGAGCTTACGTACAAACTCATTCTGCCCAACGCACCTTTGTTGACTCTTTAGGAAACGAGCGGACAGCGCTCATAGGGCTATACCAGGGTGCGGAGAGTGCGCTGATCTCACTGGGCTCTGCTCCCTACGACACCAACCCATCCAGCGTAGGAGTGCATCTTCACCTCTACACTGACGGAAGGCTTCTTATCAACAATTTTGGCGTTGGTACTAGCTACACCCTTGATGAAGATACTAAACGGGCGACCATAACGTTCGAAGATACCGGAGCCCAGTTAACGTTTGACCTGAGCAACATTCGTATGACGCACGGGGGAAGTTACCCTGGTGTGGAGCCCGGAGGGACTTTGAACTGGAATTTTCCGCCCATGATCTTCGAGAAGGGAGCCTGGAAGGTATACCAGGAGTTAGAGTTTGCCCACTCCTTGGAGGGCGTCTCCTCGGCGGTTTTAACGCTGGAGAAGCACGAGGATGGATCTTTTGGGGGGACAGTATTGGAGTATGGTGGCATCTTTGAGATAGAACTTTATTTTGATGAGGAAGGTCGCGTCTCAGGCCATATGTTCACGTGGTGTGCCCAAGGCGACAGCGATCCAAGCGTGGGAGTCAAGCAGGCCGGCTCTCTCGCAGAGGTGCATTACGTGAGTTTTGGCACCGACTATGGCACCATCAACATCGACTTTAGCTCTATGCGCGTCATCAACAGGACGGGCTCTGATCTTGTTATCAACGGGAGTACGATCAAGCCAGTGACATCCTCCGGAGAGGCTGAGAGTACCAGTGCTGCTTCTGGAACTTCCCCATCGGAGGCTCTCTCCTCCATGATTTCTCCTTCCTCCCTCTCCATTGACGAGAACGGCGTCCTAAGTCGTCTGAAAGACAACGGAGACTGGGAGCCTGTCTATCTCCTCGCCTGTGGTCAGTTTGCCGCGATGAACTCTGCAGAGGAGCGCAACGGCGTCTACTACGCTACTCCTGCCTCCGGAGTTTTCCGAACTGGGGTTTCAGGTAAAGATGGATTCGGAACGATTACCTCAGGAACCCTAGAACGCTCCACCACGGATCTTGCCCACGAGCTCTCCGACATGATCCGTGCCCAGCACGCCTATGCTGCCAATACCAAAGTCCTCTCAACCATCGACGATATGCTCACAGAGCTCGAGAGACTGTAGAGGAGAGGAGAAGGGAGCGGAGGTCGCAAGAGAGCAAAGGGAAGAGTTAGGGGAGCTTGTAGGAAGGCTCCAACGCAAGGCAAAGAGAGGGGTAGCCCTCCCCTTCACCCTAACCGCGTCCCCTATGGGGCGCAGTTATCGTGGGTTTAGTGCGAGCATGTGCGTTGCGGTGTCGGTCGCGAGACCTATGTAGACGCGCCTTCTGCCTTAATACAGGTGTACTCCCTTAAAGCTCTTGCGTAACGCTGGTGTAGGGGTACCATCGCCTTTGTGACCTTACTGAACTGAATTGATGTCACAAAGGCCCCGCGTCCCTTGTGGGGCGCGGTTATCTCATGAGCTCAGCACAAGCGTTTGCGTTGAAGTTTTGCTTACAAGATCTGTGCAGGCGCGTCCACCACCCCAATACAGGTGTGTCTCCTTGCAGTTTACGCGTAACGCTGATGCAGGAGTATTGCCGCCTTTGCGACCGTATTGACAATGGATTGAGGTCACAGAGGCTCCGAGCGTTTGGCTGCGGTTAATGTGGACCTAGCGTTAGTGCGGTCCTTGGAGACATGTGCACAAAGTTAGTGTGGATGTACCCCCCTCTATACAGATGCACTCCCTCTGAAGTTTTCGCGCAACGCTGATGTAGAGTTGTCGTCGCCCTTGCGACGATTTAAAGTAAGTAGATTTTGCAAAGGCCCCGCGGGCGCGCGGTTACAATATACTTGGTGCGAATGTGCTTCTTGGAAGCCTTCGCACAAGATTGGCGTAGGATCATCTGCAGGTCGCGCTCCGGCTAACGTGGTGTTGATAGTCTGCAGCAAATACAAATCTCGGTGGATAGATGGCATGAGGGCCGCCGCGGCATTGTGCCGCGGCTACTACCGATTTGGTGCAAGTACAGCTCTTAGGGGTGTTTTACGCAAAACCGGTGTCGGTGTATCTCCTCATTCCAGACTGAATACAGAGATATTTCCAACACTCTTTGCGTAAAGTATAGGCAAGTACATCTGCTTTGATACAAGTGTATTTTGTTGCGGTCTGTGCGTAACGTTGGTGTAGGAGCATCGTCGCCTCTGTGACTTTACTAGACTAAATAGTTGGCACAGAGGCCCCGCGGCATTATGCCGCGATTAATGTGAGCTTGATAACAGGTGTATTTCCTTAAAGGGTATACGTAACGCTGGTGTAGAATTATCCATGCTCTTGCGACAGCTAAAGTAGATAAACTGCGCAAGAGCCCCGCAGCGTTTAGCTGCGGTTAAAGCGAGGGTAAAACTCCTCTCTTTGTCTTGTATTGTCGAGCTTCTTCACAAGCTCCCTTAACTCTCTTCCTTCACTCTCTTACGACCTCTGCTGCTCCTTTCTCACTTCCTCTACAGCCTCTCGAGCTCTGTGAGCATATCCTCTATGGTCGAGAGGACTTTGGTATTGGCAGCATAGGCGTGTTGGGCGCGGATCATTTCGGAGAGCTCGTGGGCGAGGTCTGTAGTGGAGCGCTCTAGGGTACCAGAGGTGATGGTTCCCATGCCGTCCTTCCCTGAGACTCCAGTTCGGAGAGCCCCTGAGGCAGGAGTCGCATAGTAGACGCCATTCCGCTCCTCTGCGGAGTTCATAGCGGTGAACTGACCGCAAGCGAGGAGGTAAACCGGCTCCCAGTCTCCGTCGTCTTTGAGACGTTTTAGGACACCGTTCTCGTCGATAGAGAGCGAGGAAGGCGAAACCATCGCGGAGGAATCTCCCGATGGGGCAGTTCCAGAAGCGGTTCTGGCACTTCCAGTCCCTTCGAAGGAGGTCGCCGGCTTGATCGTACTCCCATTGACGACAAGATCGGCACCCGTTCTATTGAGGATGCGTATAGCGCTCAAATCGACATTGAAGGTACCATGGTCGGTGCCTCTATCAATGCAATGCACCTCCGCGAGAGAGCCAGCCTGCTTCACTCCCACGCTTGGATCGCTGTCGCCTTGGGCATGCCACGTAAACATATGGTCTGATACTCTGCCGTCCTCATCAAAGTGGAACTCTATCTCGAAGATGCCATTATACTCGTATAATTCCCCCCTGAAGGATCCATCCGCGTTCTTCTCCACCTTCAAAGTCGCCGAGAAACCGCCATATGAGGAGTGAACAACCTCTAAATTCTGGTATACATACCAAGTCCCCTCCTCGAAGATCATGGGCGGAAAATTCCAGCTCAAGGTTCCTCCAGGTTCCACCGCAGGTATGCCTCCTCCGTCCGTTGCCTGAATGTCGCTGATATCGAGTGTTAATGTGGCTCCGGTATCTTCGAACGTTATGGTCGCCCGTCCCGTCTCCTCATCAAAGACGTAGCTGGTGCCAATTTCATGACTACTCGTAGAATAACTTCCGTCGGCGCGGTGATGATAAGTTGCACTTATCGATGGGTTGGCGTTGTAGGGATCAGGGAGCAGAGAGACAGTTGCGCCCGTATTCTTCCAGAGCTCCACGTTCACTGCATGTTCGTTTCCCAGGGAGTCGACAAGAGTGCGTAGGACACGGATCCCTTCTTGAGCTCTTTCTGGGAAGTTCGCGGAGCTATGGAAAGAATAGACGCCATCGGCTTCTTTCTTCGTAGTCCACCCAGTTCCGTAGAGGTTCGAAGGATCGGGTTCTTCCGGAGGCGTGGATTCTGCAAGAGGTTCTGGCTTGATGAGCTGGATGTTTTCGAGGTCTCCTAGAGAGCCTAAGAAGGCGGGGGAGGTGGCTTCACCCCCTTCGGGCGTTCCAGACGGCAGGGTCCAGCCTTGGAGGGTGAGGCCTTTGGCGTCCTGAAGGCGCCCTTCCTTGGTGAGGTGAAAGGCTCCTGTTCTCACGCCTCCTAGAGTGCCGCTCTTATCTCTAACGAGGAGTAAACCGTCTCCGTCTAAGGCGAGATCTAAAGGCTGATCGGTGCGCTGTAGCTCTCCTTGCGCTTGGAGCTGCATCAAGGTGTGCGCAGCAACGCCGGAGCTGGTGTAGAGGGGACTGGAGCCGGAGGAAGCGCGGGAACTTCCAACAGCGCTAGAAGATGGAGCAGCAGAGGAACCAAAATGCCCTGCCAAGGCAGTGAAGAAAGGACTGGAGTTGGTGGAGGGGTTAGAGCTCCCTACTGAAGAACCAGCTGATGGAATAGAAGAATGACTTTTGTCTAGAGAGGAAGAAAAACCGTTATTGCCAAGAGATAGAAAAGTATTATTGGATGCTTCTTTACTTAACGGAGCTGCCCCCCCCCCCCCCGGCAATTTATTTGGGGAGTAAAGGCAAGTGAGTGCGCTTTATAGCCCATTGTGTCACTGTTGCTGACATTATCCGCTATCGCACTCATCCTCTTCGCCTGGGCCCGAAACCCTGCGACAGAGACCCTCATAGAGCTAAACAGAGACATAGCCTTACCCTCTTAATCCATTTACGTAGACAATAGACTAAATCTTATAGGTTGATAAAAGGTAAATAAAAACGGTATAAGAGGGGAATGCTGGAAATACGTGTGTGTATTAGAGGAAAAGAGGATGGCGTGATCATACGCATGGTGAGAAAAAGGAAGAGACGGGATTTACGGTCATAAGGAAAAACGAGCGGATCTAAAAAAAGCCGAACCCTCGGGAAAAGAAGGGAGTGGAGTAGGTACGGATGCCCCCACTCATGCCTCATGCACACATTTCTGAAGGGGTATACCCGCATTAAGCCCGCAATAACTGCGCCCCTGCGGGGCGCAGGGCCTTTGTGGCACCTTTTCGATCTAGTAAGGCCACAAAGGCGACGATGCACTGGCATCAGCATTACGTACAACCTTCAGCTGCAAAGATCTG
>JAISAP010000035.1 GCA_031266655.1 Holosporales bacterium
TAGGCCTGTGTTTTCTCTCCTACTGGGTGCTGGGTTGTGCCACACGTCCCCCAGAGTTCATCTACTTCCAGTTCTAGGGGATTTTGCCGCGATGCCTGTTGTCAGTATTCTTGCCGTAGGCAAGGAAAGTGCTTTCTCCGCAAAGACAAAAAACGCCGCCAGTCAACTTACTGGAAGCTCATAGGCCACGCCCTAGCCGACCCTATCTTTCCGAGAGAAAGCCCATGTTTGATGCATGGATTGTCAAAACGTCCTCGCAAAATATATAGTGGGAAATAGGAGCATTCCAAAGATGACAAGACGCAAGATTTTAGAGACGATGGCTGTGTTGGCCTTAGGGGGGCTGTATGGACTTCTCGAGGCAGAAGCAATGTATCAGCCCTACGACAGGCTTTTACTCAGAGAAGTGATTGCTAGGGAGGGACGGCTTGTCCCGCTCCCTGCTGGGTCTGCAGGAAGAGCACTAGAGGCTGTTGCTTTGGGAGTCCGATTCCAGAGTCCGACTCCAACGCGCGGCTTGTTGTTTATTCCCGAAAACGTAGAGATGCTCAAGGAGAGGTGTTTCTCCCATAGCTCACTGCCGTACATCGCTTTTGGGTCTGGTTCAAAGCTCATGAAGATAGAGAGGGACGCTTTCTCTCATTCTAGCATACGGGCCATTGCATCCCCGCGAGCGTAGAAAGACTTGGGAGAGAGTGTTTTTACCTATGCACATCCCTTGCTCGCGTGACCTTTGAACAAGGTTCCAGACAATTCCTCATTGGAGACAATGCTTTCCGTTCTTCTAGCATACAAACCATTCGTATCCCCGCAAGCGTGAGGATACTTGGGAGAAAGTGTTTTTGCCTATGCACATCCCTTTCTCGCGTGAGCTTTGAACAGGACGCCAGACTATCGTCCATTGGAGACAGTGCTTTCTCTCATTCTAGCATACGGACTATTTGTGTTCCTGTAAGCGTAGAAAGACTGGGGAAACAGTGTTTTTCCTATTGCACATTGCTTACAGACGTGACCTTTGAGCGTAATCCTTCCTGCGTATCAGTTGGCTCTAAAGCTTTTGCAGAAAGTCCCCATGTGCGGATCGTTTTCCCAAGTGGAGAAAATTTCTCTGCTGAGCAAGTTTGGGGCTTGCGGGTGAGCACGTTCTCCCAGATTGGTCAGGATTCCTTCGTGCTGAGTCCCCCCTAGTCTGACCAGACAGAAGAAGCCCCTCTGCTTTAGAGTGGCGGATGGAATTCTTGCCAGCAAGTGGGCGTCTTCGGCGCCTATGAGTCCCTAACGCCCAAGCGAGGAGGAGCCGCTGGTTCACTCTTAGCCTCAGCGAGACACCATGTAGATAAGAAAGGCTCTTTCTCCGCCAAGACAAAAAACGCCGCCAGTCAACTTACTGGATGCTCATAGGCCACGCCCCAGCCGACCCTATCTTTCCGAGAGAAAGCCCATGTTTGATGCATGGATTGTCAAAACGTCTTCGCAAAATATATAGTGGGAAATGGGAGCGTTCCAAAGATGAAAAAACGAAAGATTTTAGAGATGGTGGCTGCGTTTGCCTTGGGGGCGCTGTGTGGACTTCTCGAGGCGGGGGCAATGTTCCCGGAAGGTCCCCGCGGTGGGTTTTTCCCAAGAGAAAGAATTGCTGAGAAGGGAGTGCTTGTAATGCTCTCTAAAGGAACCGTAGCAACGCCAAGAGTTGCTGCTTTTGGGCCCCGCTACCATTTCGGCGTTGTTCCCGCAAGTGTGGAGGCGCTCGAAAGAGGGTGTTTTGCCCGTTGTCCACTGGCGTGTATTGCCTTTGAGGAAGGTTCTCAACTCAGGAAGATAGGTATGTACGCCTTTTCTAATACCAGTTTGCGATCCATTTGTATTCCCTCGAGCGTGACAGAACTTGGACAAGGATGCTTTGCAAGGTGCAGATCCCTTTCCTGCGTGACCTTTGAACTTGGTTCCCGGCCCCAGAGAGTCGGATATCATGCATTTTCCACGACACTTTCTCTTGAATGCATCTATTTCCCATCCAAAGTAGTCTTCGAGGCTAGTGTGTTCGACGGCTCCGGCGTCATAAAGATACTCGTTGAGGATCAACTGGCAGACCCTTGCTCTGGTGCTTATGCAGGGACTAAAGCTCTACGAAGTTTCATAGTTCTTGGGGACACTGAAGAAATCGGGGATTCCTGCTACGCAGGCTGCCAGTCTCTCAAAAAAGTTTCCTTTGAGGAAGGTTCTCAACTCAGGAGGATAGGGAGGCACGCCTTTTCTAATACCAGTTTGCGATCCATTCATATCCCCTCGAGCGTAACAGAACTTGGACAGGGATGCTTTGCATACTGCGTATTCCTTACTACCGTTATCTTTGAACGAGGTTCCAGACTATCATCTATTGGAAGCTGTGTTTTCTGTTCTGCTGGCTTGCAAACCATTCACATCCCCTCGAGCGTGACAGAGCTTGATCCGCATTGTTTTGCAGGCTGCAAATCTCTTACTACCGTTATCTTTGAACAAGGTGCCAAACTATCATCTATTGGGAGCTGTGTTTTCTATTCTTCTGGCTTGAAAACCATTTGTATCCCCTCGAGCGTGACAGAACTTGGACAAGGATGCTTTGCAAAGTGCTCGTCTCTTACCACCGTTACCTTTGCAGCCGATCCTCAACACGTATCAATTGAAACTGGCGCTTTCACAGACAGTCCTCATGTGAGGATCGTTTCCCCAGACGGAAGGAGCCTCCCTGCTGCGCAGGTCTGGGGCATGCGGGTGGTGTCCGAAGGGTGAGTCCTCAGCACCTGTGACCCCTGATGCCCAAGCGAAGAGGAGCCGCTGGTTCGCTCTTAGCCTCAGCGAAACACCATGTTTGGACAATGCAAGTGGAGCATTTTGGCGTTCTTGCGAGGCAAGTATAACGACCATGGAGCACCAGCCAATGGTGTGCCTGCGGGAGGTATTCAGAGGGGACGCTTTGTTCAAGGTCTTCTCCCACCATTGTCGGTGTTTTGGCTGAGGAGAGAGCCAGGCGATGCGCCACACGAAAGACATGCGTATCCACCGCGATGACAGGGTGGCCAAAAACAACATTGCGGACGACATTGGCTGTTTTCCGCCCCACACCAGGGAGGCGCTCCAGTTCCTCCCGTGTTTCCGGAACCAGCCCGGCATGCTGCTCTAGCAGAATTTCGGCAAGACGGAAAATATGCTGCGATTTTGTCTTGTATAGCCCGATGGTGCGGACTTGCTCCTCAAAGGCTCTGATCCCCATAGAAAGCAGCTCTTGTGGGCTGGAAAACTGCGCAAAAAGCGTGCGCGTTACCGCATTGACCCGGACATCTCTCGCCTGTGCTGACAAAATCACAGCGACAAGCAATGTAAAGGGATTGGTGTATTCCAACTCAAGCGACGCCGCGGGTCGCGCCTTTTGAAGAGCGCGGAAAATCTCCGCTATTCTCTCCTTATCCGTCAAGAAGATCCGCCAGCTTATAGAGTCCTGGAGGGCGGGCTCGTATCCACAGAGCCGTCTGCACCGCTCCACGAGCGAACAAGCGGCGGTCTAGCGCTTGATGCTCGATGGCCAGCACCTCTTCTCGTAGGAAGAAATCAACCCGATGCGTCCCGGCCATCGTCCCTCCTCGTTGGCAGGAGAACCGGATTTTCCCTCCCGCTCTGGGCGTTTCTTCCCAATACGGCAAACGTGGCCACTCTGCGCTTTCTTCCAGAGTCGTTTTCATGGCTTGCGCTATGGTTTCTCCGAAGAAGAGAGCGGTTCCTGAGGGAGCTTCTGCCTTATGGCGGTGGTGCTTCTCGAGAATTTCGATATCCGCCTCCGTTTTCCAAAAAGCAGCGGCTTTTGCGAGCAAACGCGCCATCATCTGAATCCCAAAACTGAAATTCGGAGCATGGAGGACGGGAATCTTGGTGCTCGCTTCTAGGAGAGCGCTCCTCTGAGCATCCTCTAGTCCCGTTGTTCCCGTAACCAGAGCACAACCCGCTTTGACGCAAGCTTCTGCTAAAGGGAGCACCTGAGAAGGCGCTGAGAAGTCCAGGACAGCCTCTACTTCTGAGCACAAAGGAAGTGCTTCAGAGGCTTGAGACAGGCGCGCCCATCCACCGACAATTTTGATGCGTTCCGAGAACTCGTCCTCGATAACTGCCTGTAAGCTTTTCCCCATTCTTCCCGAAATGCCAGAGATCGC
Organism: Holosporales bacterium; assembly: GCA_031266655.1. Classification (GTDB taxonomy): domain Bacteria; phylum Pseudomonadota; class Alphaproteobacteria; order UBA3830; family JAIRMZ01; genus JAIRMZ01. Next base: position 4,182 of record JAISAP010000035.1, read on the forward strand.
GAGGCGCAGAACCGACTCAGTCATCCCTCTCGAGATTCTTTCCGGAAAAGCCCGAACCAGGTATTCCTTCTTTTTTCCACGGGATTGCGTACATCCAGAATCCCCATCCTCTCCCCAATTCGCTTTTTCTGCTCCATAGGGAGGAGCTTTTCTTGGCACAAAGAAAGCTCGGATATACTGGCATTGGTCTCAGCATCCTTCAGGCAGAAAGCCTCTGGGAGCAGGCTATCAACGACCAGTACACGCGATGTATCCGTCTCCAAGTCAGTAAAACGCCCGAACCGAAGGTGCAAATCGCAGAGAACCATGCCCATAGCCATGAAGAACCCGGAGAGGAAATCATGGGCGCGCAGGGAGCAAGAGATGACGTCCCGCAGATCATCTTCTGTCATCCAGGAAAAGCTGCGCACGTGATCTTCCCCTATGGGAACGGGAACTTCTTGACCATTGGCGGAAACTTTATGGTAGTAAAACTCCAAGAGCGGGCGCACAAGGACATCCCCTTCCTTCCCTTGAAAACGAGAGGCTAACTCCTCGGAAACGACCGTATGGGACACGATGGAGACCGGCAGGATCTCTGCCTCCTTGACAAGGAACTCGCGCATGTTGAGCTGCCGCACGAAGTGTGTTTCTATCCCAACGCGATTCAGGCATTCCATCAGGCGTCCGGAAATCCTGGCATCCAAAGCGCCCCCTCCCGCAGAATCCTCGCACAGAGGATCCTTGAAAGATTGGATAAACAATCCTGTCGAGGACGAGGTGTAGCAAACCCTGCGTGCATCCTCGAAGACCTTACGTCGCATGCCCATGACCCCCCTCTCACACAGCTTGCGCCAGAATACAGCAGGATTTGAAATCCGGCAAGTCGGAGGGCGCCCCCCTTGCTTTATGGGGGTAGAATAGGGAATCTTGGCAAGGAGCGCAAAATACTTTAAACGATGGGGGGAAGAATGGGAGAAAGCACGTGACAAGAGCTGAACTGATTTTGAACCTGACCAGGGTGTACCCTAACCTTCCTAAGCATGTGATCAGTGCTTTGGTCGTGCGGATGTTTGATGTGATTTCCGATGAGTTGGTGGAGGGAAAGCGCGTGGAGGTGCGGGGGTTTGGAGCCTTCTTTGTGCGCCAGCGTGCGCCCCGTGTCGCGCGCAATCCGAAGACAGGGGCCAAGGTTTCCGTTGGAGCTCGCAAGGTTCTGGCGTTCCGGCCTGGGAAGAGGCTGAAAGAATGGGTCAATACGCCTTCCTAAGGGGCTAGGCTGTTGCTGAAAAGGGCTCCTGCGTGAACTGGCTAACGAGTTTCGTCCGTCCCAAGATTCGTTCTCTTGTGGGAAGGTCGGATGTTCCAGAGAATCTGTGGAAAAAATGTCCTGGATGCGACCAGATGCTGTTTCACAAAGATCTGGAGTCCTCTTTCGAGGTGTGCTCCTTCTGCGGGCATCACCTCAAGCTTGAGACGCACCGGCGCGTGGCGTTGCTTTTTGACGAAGGGAGCACACATACACTATCGCTTCCCGAGGTGCGTCCGGATCCCCTGAAGTTTAAGGACACCAAGCGCTATACGGAACGCTTGAAAGCAGCTCGCGCCGCCACGGGACAGCAGGATGCTCTGGCCGTTGTCCAGGGGACGATGAACGCGCGATCGGTCGTAGCGGCTTTTTTCGACTTTAATTTCATGGGAGGATCCATGGGAACAGCTGTGGGCGCAGGCTTTGTGTATGCCGTGGAGAGAGCCATCCAGGAGCGCGCTTCTTTTCTCGCCGTGCCCTCCTCGGGAGGAGCCCGCATGCAGGAGGGGTTGCTCTCGCTGATGCAAATGCCGAGAACCGTGGCCGCCATCGGGCGCCTCAAGAAGGCGCAGTTACCTTACCTTGTGCTCTTCACGAACCCCACTACGGGGGGCGTTCTCGCCTCTTTTGCGATGCTGGGAGACATCCATCTCGCGGAGCCCGGTGCCGTCATAGGCTTTGCAGGGGCGCGCGTTATCCAGGAAACGATGCGTCATCAGCTTCCAGAAGGCTTCCAGCGTTCCGAGTATCTGCTCGCCCATGGCATGCTCGATCTCGTTGTCCCCCGTGCCCAGCAGAGGGAAACGCTCGCGCGCATCCTGGGCGTTTTGAGAAAAAGCTAGTTAAAGGCTTTCCTGAAGGAGAGGTGTCACTGGAATCAAGGGAGACTCAGGGCTCCAACCTCGCCCGAACTCCTGGGCAGAGATCCTCTCTCCGTTAGGAAGAATGGCCCATGCTTGCGAGCTTCCCGTGAAAGTCCCAGCCTTTATTCTTGCGAGTCGAGAACCCGCCGCAAAAGTAACGGTAGAAAGGGATCCACACCATTTGAAACATTCTTCCCCAAGCGTCTCTACGCTCGAGGGGATACAAATAGCTGGCAAGCGGGAGCAGCCTAGAAACGCTTGTTCCTCTATTCTTGCGAGTCGAGAACCCGCTGCAAAGGTAACGGTGGAGAGGGATTCACACTCTGCAAAACAGTCTTTGCCAAGCATCTCTACTCTCGAGGGGATACAGACAGCTGACAAGCGGGAGCAGCGATAAAAAACACCTACTCCTATGATCGCAAGCCGAGAGCCCGCCGCAAAAGTAACGGTAGCAAGAGATCCACACCATTTGAAACATTCTTCCCCAAGCGTCTCTACGCTCGAGGGGATACAAATAGCTGGCAAGCTGGAGCAGCGTAGAAAAGCTCGTTCCTCTATTCTTGTGAGTCGAGAATCCGCCGCAAAAGTAATGGTGGAAAGAGAACTACACCATCTGAAACATTCTTCCCCAAGCGTCTCTACGCTCGAGGGGATACAAATAGCTGGCAAGCTGGAGCATCCCAGAAACGCTTGTGCCTCTATTCTTGCGAGTCGAGAACCCGCCGCAAAAGTAATGGTGGCAAGGAATTGGCAACAGCGAAAACTTCTGCATCCGATCCTCTCCACGTTTGCTGGAATGCAAATGGACTGTGAGACGGAATGATCGAAAGCGCCCTCCGGTATACTTGTGAGTTGAGAGTTTGGCTCAAAAGTAATGATGGCAAGAAGCGGACAATTCGCGCAGCAGGAAGCTGGGAGCTCCGTAACAGTGCAGGGAATCTCTACATTTTGCAGAACTCTAGTGCCCGCCCAGATACCGCTGGTGGGGATTGGTCGCTCACCTCCGATGCGTACCTCCTCGACACTAGAGCCATCGAACACCAGCAGCCCCCAATGAACGACATTTGGAAAAGATAGACACCTTAACGTACTTGTGCCCACGAATGCTCCGTCTCCGACAGTATAAAGTTCAGAATCATCTTCAAAAGAAACGGTAACAAGAGAGTTACAATACGCGAAACATTCTCTGCAAAGTCTCTCTACACTCCCGGGGATACAAATAGTTCGTAAGCTGGAGCAGTTATAAAAGGCACTCTCTCCTATGGTCACAAGCTGAAAATCCGCCTCAAAAGTAACAGTGGCAAGAGATCGACACTCCATGAAACAACATCTGTCAAGCGTCTCTACACTCCAGGGGATACAAATAGTGCGTAAGCTGGAGCAGCGAAAGAAAACGTGTGCCCCTATGACTGCAAGCTGAGAATCCCTTTCAAAAGTAACGGTGATAAGAGATTCGCAATCTGCGAAGCAACCGTTCCCAAGTGTCTCTACACTTGAAGGGATGCAAATGGATAGCAAGCTGGTACAGCGCTGAAAAGCGTCCGCCCCTATGGCTGCAAGCTGAAAACCCGCCTCAAAGGCAACGTAAAGAAGACGTTCACGACGTTGGAAACAGCCTACACCAAGTGTTTTGACACTCGATGAAATCAGGGTCCGGAATGGCTGCGCTTCACCCATCGGTAGATGAGCACCAGCGGCGAGTCTAGGGCATTCTATACATTCGCCGCCAACAGAGACGTATCTCCTAGGGAAAGGATCGTTACCAGAGAGCCATTGTATTGGCTCGGCTTCCTGCGCCTCCGTCGCTTCGGAAGACACACTCAGCACTCCTGAAACAAACGCAGAAACTGCGCCTAAAATCTTCCATTTTTTCATTGTTTGTTTCCTCTATGATTGATACCACTGACCATACGTATTCTATAGGTAAGTTTTTCTAATAGTCAATATAGAAAAATCAAAATACCAGAAACACGGGGGGGGGGGGAGGATCCCCCCTCCCATCAAGGAAGCGCAGGAGACCTAGGGCGCTTCCACCCCTGACAGAGACTCTTAGCGAGCACAGTCTGTCCGTCTGGAAGAACGACCTGCGCTTGCGGACTTCCAATGAAAGTCCCCGCCTCGATTCCTTCCAGTCGAGAGCCTTCCTCAAAAGTAACGCGGGAGAGAGATTTGCAATCCTCAAAACAGGGCCACCTAAGACTCTCCACACTTGCGGGAAGAGCGATGGCTGATAACACAGAATTAGAAAAAGCCCCCTCTCCTATGAACACAAGTCGAGAATCTGTCTCAAAGGTAACAGTGGTAAGGAATTGGCAAGCGCGAAAGCACTCATCCTCAATTCTCACTACGCTTCTGGGAACAATAAAGGACCGCAAAGCAGAACCAGAGAAAGTGCTCCACCCTATTCTCATAAGCCGAGCGCAAAATTCAAAGGTGACGGTAGAAAGAGAGTGGCAATTTAAGAAACACTGATTCCCAAGCTCCTCTACGCTTGAGGGAATACAAATGGACAGTATGGCAGAACCAGAGAAAGTGCCCCACCCTATTCTCATAAGCCGAGAGTTGTGCTCGAAGGTAACAGTGGAGAGATAAGCGCAACTTGAAAAACAACTGTCTCCAAGACTCTCCACGTTCGCAGGAATACGAATGGACAGTATGGCTGAATTAAAGAAAGCGTCCACCCCTATTCTCACAAGTCGAGAGTTGTGCTCGAAGGTAACGGTGGAGAGATGGGCGCAACCTGAGAAACAACTGTATCCAAGATTCTCCACGCTCGCAGGAATACGAATGGACAGTACGGCGGAACAAAAGAAAGTACGCTGCGGTATGTTGATGAGTTGAGAGTCTGGTTCAAAGGTAACAGCGGAAAGAAACCGGCAATTCGCGAAGCAGGAAATCGGGAGCGTCATAACAGTGCAGGGAATCTCTACATTTTGTAGAATTCCGGTACCTGCGCAGATACCGCTGGTGGGGCTCGGTTGCTCACCTCCAATACGTATTTCTTCGACACCAGAGCCATCAAATACCAGCAACCCCCAATGAACGACATTTGCAAAAGATAGACACCTTAACGTACTTGTGCCCGCAAATGCTCCGTCTCCGACTGTATAAAGTCCAGAATCATCTTCAAAAGAAACGGCAGCAAGAGTTCTACACCCTTCGAAACATTTTGCTCCAAGCGTCTTTACACCCGAGGGGATATCCATAGCGAGCAAGCTGGTGCAGTTCCAAAAAGCGTGTTCCTCTATGGCCGTCAGTCGAGAATCTATCTCAAAAGTCATGGCAGCAAGAGATCTACACCATTCGAAACACCTTCCTCCCAGCGTCTCTACGCTCGATGGAATCTCCATAGCGAGCAAGCTGGAGCAACCTCGAAAAGCGTTTTTCTCCACGGTTGCAAGCCAAGATCCTGCCTCAAAGGCAACGTAAAGAAGATGTTCACAATATTGGAAACATCCTTCACCCAGTGTCTCGACCCTCCAGGGGATAATAGTAAGAAACTGCCGCACTCCACCTATCTGCAGATGAGTATTGGCTACAAGTACTCCCTGAACCAAGACGCGTCCTCTAGGAAACTCGTCGCTGACAGAGGGCCGTTGCACTATTTCGGCTTGTTGCCCCCACATCGCTTCAGAAGACACGCTCAGCACCCCTAGAGCAAACGCAACAAACGCGCTGACAATCCTTTGTTTTTTCATGGTTCTCTCCCTTATTACTGGCGATATACAGTAATGTAAGCAGGATCTTCTAATGGTCAAGAAAGAACAGAAGCATGGGAGGGCAAGGAGAGGGTAAGGGAGGATCCCCCCTCCCATCAAGGAAGCGCACGAGACCTAGGGCGCTTCCACCCCTGACAGAGACTCTTAGCGAGCACAGTCTGTCCGTCTGGAAGAACGACCTGCGCTTGTGAGCTTTGAGAGAAAGCCCCCGCTTCCATTTCTCGCAGCTGAGAACCCGTCCCAAAAGTAACGGCGGAGAGAGAATCGCAATTTGCAAAACACTCAGCATCAATTTCCCGCACGCTTGAAGGAACAGCAATAGACTCCAATCTGGAGCAGTGGGAGAAAGCCCCCGCCTCCATTTCTCGCAGCTGAGAACCCGTCCCAAAAGTGACGGTGGAGAGAGAGTCGCAATTTGCAAAACACTCAGCATTAATTTCCCACACGCTTGAAGGAACAGCAATGGACTCCAATCTGGAGCAGTCGGAGAAAGCTCTCATCCCCATTCTCATAAGCCGAGAGTTCACTTCAAAGGTAACGGTGGAGAGAGAGTCGCAACCAGTGAAACAATTGCCTCCGAGCACCTCCACGCTCGAGGGAACGCAAATGGATTGCAGCCCGGAACAACAGAAGGTGTATTCCCCAATTTCTCGCAGCCGAGAACCCGTCTCAAAAGTAATAGTGGAGAGAAATTTGCATTTTTCAAAACACCCAGCACCAATTTCCGTCACACTTGCGGGAAGAGCGATAGCCGATAACGCAGAATCAGAAAAAGCCCACTTCTCTATTCTCGCAAGCCGAGAATCCGCCGCGAAGGTAACGCTTGCAAGAAGCCTGCACCCTTCGAAGCACCCTGCGCCAAGCGTCTCTACACTCGAGGGGATATCAATAGCACGCAAGCTGGTGCAGTACTGACAAGCACTTATTCCTATCCTCACAAGTTGAGCATGAGTCGCAAAGGTGAGGGAGACAAGAGATCCGAAATGTGCGAAACACTTTGCAGCGAGTACTTCTACCCTCGAGGGGATAACAATGGACTGCCAGTTTGGCATCTCGCAAGCAACTGCAAAAACGCCCGCCTCTATGCTCGTTAAATGAGAATCAGGATCGAAGGTAACCGTGAGAAGAGAAGGGCACTCCGTGAAACAAGCCCATCCAAGCCTCTCCACACTTGAGGGAATACAAATAGACGATAAGCTGGAGCGGGCGAAGGCCCTCTCTCCAAATTCTCGTAGTTGGTCACCAGCCTCAAAGGTAATGGTGAAAAGGGATTGACAGTCTTCGAAACAAGAGCCTCCAATCACCTCCACACTGGAGGGAACGACGATGCGAGATACACCGGAGTGAGCAAAAGCACCCTCTCCCAAGATCCATACCTGAGAACCAGACTCAAAGGTGACGGAGGCAAGAGAGCGGCAATACGCAAAACAGTTGTTCCCAATCTCCTCTACACTCTCTGGAATGACGATGAGAGACAAAGCGGAGCGGGAGAAAGCACCCTCTCCCAAGATCCATACCTGAGCACCAGGTTCAAAGGTGACGGAGGCAAGCTGGTGGCAGAATGCAAAGCAGTCTTTCTCAAGCTCTTCCACGCCTGCTGGGATACAAATGGATCGTAACCATGTACAGCTAGCGAAAGTGCTCTCTCTCACTACTTGGAGCTGAG
>JAISAP010000074.1 GCA_031266655.1 Holosporales bacterium
AGCAACGTCATCCCGCGGTAGAAGTTAAGGGGGTTGAAAATCCTGACTTCTTTGCTCGCAAACTGCGGCATCATCTCGCTGTGATGGACGATCGGCCCCGCGACAAGTTGAGGAAAAAACGTAAAAGACTCCGGACTAGCATCTCTTGTGTCGTTTGCCCCAATTAGTCCATAAACCGAGGAGAACCTCGCCCCTGTTGTTATACCGGAACCCACACCCTTTACAGATGCAAAAAGGAGACAACACCTCTTCGCAAAGCTCCAGAAGGCCTCAATACCATTAATGGGGCTTTTGCCTCCCGCAAACTCGTTCTTACACTGAGAAACTCGGTAAGGATCCTACCCATTCACAACTAATCCATATGCTCGCAGAACTTGTCGACATGCCCTCACAGAAACATACGAGAATTTCACGCTTCTCATAGGCTCCTAATCGACTGAGGCCCAATACGTCGCACCCTACCTGATATCATTTTGCGAGAAGAGAGCCATTAACTTATCCATCACTAGAAGACGACATGTCCGTTTTTCCGAGAACTTTGATAGTATCCACTCAAGAAGATGTTTTGTTGGATGGGTAAATTTTGTCCGCATCTAAGCTAAAAAGAGCAGGAATAGCAACCTATCAATACACCGTTGATCATACAAAACACGGTTTTCTGACTTACGGAAATGACCATTGGGAGATTGTTGCAACCGTTCTGGAGGCAGTTAAAAAGGCTCTTGGCTAACATCGTTGACGTGCGGCAATTGTACCACGACAATCCCGAAGTGCGAGGCTCTCTCCTAGCAAAATGATGGTAGGTGGGCGCCTTCATTTCTGCTCCATTGACCAAAAAATCTGACCTTTGTAGCATGCACAGTCGGTAATAGGAGTGCTTCAACGATGGAGAAACGCAGGGTTTTGGGAACGGCTTTTGCACTTGCTTTTGGGGTGTTGAGCGTCCTTTTTGAGGTTGAAGCGATGCATCTATTAGAGGTTGCAACAGCGCAGTTGCCTTCAAAAGAGCCCCCCGAGAGTCTGCCTTTTCCCAGAAGTTGGGTCGTTGTTCAGGGAGTGCTCACACCTACATCTGGAGATAGCATCGCTTCGCATTTTAGACCAAATTGGCGCCGTGGACTACGATCCCTTCTTGTTCCCGCACATTGGGAGAAAGTTGGTAAAGGGTGCTTCTCCCCATGCTCGTTGCTCACCTTCGTCGCCTTCGAAGCCGGTTCCTGCCTAAGAGATGTAGGAAAGAGTGCTTTCAAGGGGTTCAGTTTTCCGTCCATTTGCATTCCCGCGAGCGTGGAGGCGCTTGGTGCGCGATGTTTTGCAAGGTGCGGACACCTTTCCCAGGTCACCTTCGCCATTGGTTCCCGCCTAGAAGAAATAGGAGCGGGTGCTTTCTCTTGGTCCAGCGTACCGTCTCTTCGCATTCCCGCAAGCGTGGAGGTGCTCGGTGCAGGGTGTTTTGCAGGGTGCGGATGCCTCTTCCAGATTACCTTTGAACAAGGTTCACGTCTAAGAGTAGTAGGAATGGACGCTTTCGATAGGTCCATCATACCGTCTATTTGTATTTCCGCGAGCGTGGAAAAACTCTGCAAACAGTGTTTTGCAGGGTGCGGACGCCTCTCTCAGGTCACTTTCGAAGCTGGTTCCCGCCTAAGAGACATAGGAGAGAGTGCTTTCGATGGGTCCAGCTTACCGTCCATTCGCATTCCTGCAAGTGTGGAGGTGCTTGGTGTGCGATGCTTTGCGAGGTGCGGACGCCTCTCTCGGGTTGCCTTCGAAGCTGGTTCCCGCCTGAGAGTAGTAGACAAAGAAGCTTTCACTGGGTCCGGCTTAGAAGCTATTTGCATTCCCGCGAGCGTGGAAAAACTCTGCGAACGGTGTTTTGCAGGGTGCGGACACCTTTCCCAGGTCACCTTCGAAGCTGGTTCCCGCTTAGGAGTAATAGGAATGGATGCTTTCGCTAGGTCCGGATTATCATCCATTTGCATTCCCGCGAACATGGAGGTGCTCGGCGCAGAGTGTTTGGGTGATTGTTCTCTTCTTAGAAGCGTTACCTTTGAAGCTGGTGCTCAGCTCCGAAGAATTGAGCCGCGGGCTTTCTTCTGTAGTCCGTTTGTACAAGTCGCTCTTCCTCCCCATGGAGAAATACGCTCCGCCCGGCAGATCAATCTTGGCTGGAACCGGGGTTTTGGCTTGTCCATCTTTCCACCAGCCGTCGTCCAGTTTGATAACCGTCCGCAAGGAGGCGGGCAGCAGCGTAGGGGAGGCTTGGGATCCTACAGGGAAGAGACTTCTCCATTAACCCAGTACGCGCAGTCTTTCTCGCCTCACTCTACGGATGCATAGCGGAGATCGGCCCCGTCCTGCTTCTCCCTCAAAGCGAGAATTGTTCCCCAAGGATGCGGTCTTCTAGAGGCGCCTCTTTGTCGAAGAGCAGAACAGCGGGATTCTGGGAATCGAGAGAAACGGCCACATGGCTCACCTCTGAGATCTCGGAGAAATCGGCCACAGCCTTGGTGGGGCGCTCCTGCCCTCCTAAAACGGAAAATTCCAGGTGTGTCCGAGAGCTGATGAGCGCCCCTCGCCAATTGCGGGGTCGAAAAGCATTGATGGGCGTAAGGGCGAGCATATTAGCATCTAAGGGAAGAATGGGGCCGCGTGCAGAAGAGTTGTAGGCGGTGCTCCCCAGGGGCGTGGCAACGAGCACACCATCGCCGACCAACATCGGAAGACGCAGCGTCCCATTGGTGGAAACGGCGATCCTAGCTGTGAGACGGCTAGTGCGGAGAAGATACACTTCGTTGAATGCCAACCGCCTATGGGTCTCGCCCGTCATCGTCGTCGCCTCCATAACCAGAGGGAAGATGGAGAGGCGATGCGCTTCTTGCAAACGCTCCAGCAGATGGTCGATGGTGCAGGCATTGGTCAGAAACCCAAAAGATCCCTTGTTCATGCCATAGACGGGAAGAGCAAAAGGGAGAACGCTGTGCAGTGCATGCAGGACGGCGCCATCACCCCCGACCGTCACGACGAGTTCCGCCTTCTCCAGGGGCACTTGCCCGTAGGCTTTGGCCAAGGGCTCCAAGAGGGCACTGGCAGGCGTATTCTCTCTTACGGCAAAATGGATCTTCACGCAGGCCCCTCCTTCCTCCCTCTGTTATCGTACAATTTTTACCTCGGGAACAAGACTTGTTTTAAGATGGTGCATGACCTCGCCCTTTGAGAGAGAAGAGACGATGATTTTTGGCACCTTATGGAAGAAAATCGCCTGGGGAATCGCCACTTGTGGAGGGATAGGACTGACACCCAAGATCCCCGGAACTTGTGGAGCCTTACTGGCCGTACTCTCCTGGAACGCCGGCCTCTCTTCCCTCTCCGCTCTTCAAAAAGGAGGGCTGATCCTAGGAACGAGCCTCCTAGGGGGGCTCGCGGTGATGCGTTTCTTGCGCGATACGCCGCAAAAAGACCCTCCTTGCGTCGTGATTGACGAGCTGGTGGGGCAGTGGACAGCCCTTGCCTGCGTCCCTCCTTCGGCAGAGGCCGTAGGAGGCGCCTTTCTCTTGTTCCGCCTCCTGGATATCTGGAAACGGGGGGGAGTCCGCTGGATCGACGCCTTTTCCAAGCGCGCCGACCTCTCTCCACCCTTGGCGGCAACCTGTATCATCGGGGACGATCTTCTAGCAGGCCTAGAAGCAGGCCTTTGCATGCTGATCCTTCTTTCTCTTTAAACGCCGGGTAGCCGTTTCCTTTCTGAGCGCTCGTACAATATCTTTTGCCGTCTCTGTGCTATGGTGCGCACCATTGGTCATAAGAGTACCTCGAAAATGAAAAAACAAAAGATTTTGGAAGCGATGTTTGCCTGGACCTTGGGGGCATTAGGCGCCTTCCCCGAGGTTGGGGCGATGCGGCTGACTGGGCCAAAATCCTGTTGTGAACCCGATTTTTCCACGAGCCCAACCATTTGTGGAGGTCTATCTGTAGCAGGAACGTACACTGTTTGGCCGCCACTTGGATCCGATTTTCCCAGGAACGTGATCCTTTGTAAAGGTGTACCTATATCGCTCTCTGCTACGGCTAGAAACGATCCTGTTGTGTTCATGGGAATAGGGACGCACATCGTTTTTAGGCGCACATTACGATCCATTGCTATCCCCACGAGCGTGCAGACGATTGGCGGAAAATGCTTTGAAGGGTGCCGAGATCTCATCTCTGTTGCCTTTGAAAAAGATTCTCAGCTTCGCGTCATTAGACCGAACGCCTTCTGTTGGTGTTCCAGCTTGTTGTCCATCGCGATCCCTAAAGGCGTCACAGAGCTTCAGGAGGGTTGTTTCAGCAGTTGCGGAGCTCTTTCCACCATCGCTTTCGAGGTTGGTTCTCGGCTCGAGACCGTTGAAGGCAAAGTGTTTTTCTGCACAAATTTAAGCTACATCCATCTCCCAGGCCTGAAGCGCCTTGAGATCGACGCACTGAGCGGCTCCAGCATCGTGGAGATATGGGTTGAGAGCAAGTTTGTAGGCCATTTCAGCGGCATGTACAGGGGAACTAAAATCCCGCAGATTATCGTTCCCCAAAACCAGGAAACGATCAGTGACTGCTGCTTCGCGGGCTGTCAACTGCTTACCACTGTCACTTTCGAGATGGGTTCTCGTCTCAGGAAAATCAGGAAAAGTGCCTTTATGGATTGCTCCCGCTTACAGTCCTTTGAGCTCCCCAAAAGCGTGAAGGTAATCGAGGGTCAATGCTTCGAAAGCTGCCGCTCTCTCGTCTCTATGGCCTTCAAGAAGGGTGCTCAACTCCAGAGAATAGGGGTACGTGCATTTGCGTCCTCTGGTTTGACGTCCATCACGATTCCCAAGAGCGTGGAGGTGATTGGAAAAAGCTGTTTTGACGATTGCCAATCTCTTACCACCGTTACGTTTGAGGAAGCTTCTCGTCTTCGAGTTATTGAAATGGGAGCTTTTTTTAAGAGCAACATACAATCCATAACTCTGCCCAAAAGCTTGGAGACACTTGGAGCGGAGTGTTTTGTCTGTTGTTCCTCCCTTATCTCTGTTGCCTTCGAGAAGGGTTTTCAACCCACGAAGATAGAGGCAGGCACTTTCTCCAAGTCCGGTTTGCCAGCCATTTGTATTCTCAAGAGCGTGGAGGTGATTGGGAAAAGCTGTTTTTGCGCTTGCCAATCTCTTGCCACTGTTACGTTTGACGCCGATTCCTGTCTTCGAGCTATTGAAATGGGAGCTTTCTTTGGTAGCAATATACAGCGCATGACTCTGCCTAAAAGCTTGGAGACGCTTGGAGCGGGGAGTTTTTCACGTTGTTTCTCGCTTGACTCTATCACCTTCGAGCAGGGTTCTCGGCTTCAGAAAATGGAGGTAGATACGTTTAGGAATTCTAGTTTGACGTTCATCACGATCCCTAAGAACGTGGAGGTCCTTGGGGCGAACTGCTTTGAGCATTGCCAATCTCTTGTCACCGTTACGTTTGAAGCCGATTCCTGTCTGCGGGCTATTGGAAGGGAAGCTTTCTCTTGGTCGAGTTTGCCGTCTATTGGTCTTCCGAAGAGTGTCGTGACGCTTGGAAGAGAGTGTTTTGCACATTGTCCGCTTCTTACTTCCGTCGCCTGCGAGACCGATCCTCAGTCTCTGGAAATCGGGGAATACATCTTCTACGAGAGCCCTCTGGCGTCGATTGTCTTCCCGAATTAAATTAAAGGGACCATCCTCTAAGCAATTTGCATCGAAACTGAGTCACCTTTGAGGTTTTTTAACCTTTCTTCCATGTACTGTCGGGACGCCCGTTTTATACGACACGCGTAGTAAGTGGCAGGAGTAGCGAGAAGTGGAAAGACGCAAGATTTGGAACGTGATGTCCGCGTTTGCTTTGGGAATTCTCTACCATTTCTCTGCGGTTGGAATGGTATGGTTGAGCGGGGAGGAACTCCATAGTGAGTTCGCTTTTCCCAGGGGTATGATTGTGCAAGACGGAATGCTGAGAGTGTGTCGTGAGCTTGTGACTGCTGCCAATCCGCAGGAGGAAGAGGGGCTGCTGATCCAATCCATCGTTATCCCCGCGAACATAGAGAGGATAGGAAGAGGGTGTTTTGTATACTACCTCACTCTTTTTACCGTTGCCTTTGAGGCCAATTCTCAGTTCCAAACTATTGCTCCAGAAGCTTTTAGAGGCTCTGGAGTGCAATCTATTGCACTCCCCAGAAGCGTAGAGGAACTTTCCTATGACTGTTTCGCCGGTTGTCTGTCTCTTGCCTGTGTCACTTTTGAGCCAGGTTTTCAACCATTAGTGATAGGGGAAAACGTTTTTATGGGGTCCGGCTTGCAGTTCATCACTGTTCCAGCATGCGTGGAGGCGTTGTCTAAATGCTGTTTCGCACGTTGCCGGTCTCTTGCCGTCGTTACCTTTGGGACGGAGTCTCAACTCAGAACCGTTGGAGGTAGGGCGTTTCTCGACACAATGCTAGACTGTGTCTATCTTCCACGCGCAGCAACCCTTGAGAAGCTTGCATTTGATCACTCCAGCGTTAGAGCCGTGTACTTTGGAGACGAGCCAGCAAGCATTTTCAGCGGTATGTGCGCAGGGACGAACTATCCACAAGAGCTTGTGGTTCCAGGAAACATTGAAGTGATCGAAGCCTACTGCTTCGCAAATTGCGCATGTCTCACAGATGTTTCCTTCGCAGCTGGTTCTCAGCTCCGGGAAATTAGGAAAAAGGCGTTTACTTGGTCCGGCTTACGATCTCTTGCTCTGCCCAGGAGCGTGGAGGTCCTTGAAAAGGCATGTTTTGCGCACTGTCAATCTCTTGCTACCCTTACCTTCGACGCTGATTCCCGTCTTAGGATTGTTGGAGATAAGGCGTTTTTCCACACAAAACTGAACTGCGTTCGTTTCCCGAGCGCAGTAGATCTTGGGGGGTGCGTATTGGGTCGGTCTAGCGTTAGAGCCGTATACTTTGGAGGCGAACTGGCCGGCATTTTCAGCGGTATTTGCGCAGGTACTGGTATTAATCTGGGCCAGGTGGTGATTCCACCAGACCTTGAAACACTGAAGGCTTACTGCTTTGCAGGCTGCTTATCTCTTACCACCGTTACCTTCGAGGAGGGTTCTCAGATTCGGGTTATCGAAGAAGGTGCTTTCTCTGAATCCGGTTTGCTGTCCATTCGTATTGCCGCAAGTGTGGAGGTGCTTGGAAGGAAGTGTTTTGCGCACTGCCAATCTCTTGCCACCCTTACCTTTGAAGAGGGCTCTCAACTGAGAGCCGTTGGAGACTGGGCGCTTCTCGATACGATGTTAGACTGCGTTCGTTTCCCGAGTGCAGTAGATCTTGGGGAGTGTGTATTGGGTCGGTCTAGCGTTAGAGCCGTGTACTTCGGAGACGAGCCAGCAAGTATTTTCAGCGGTATGTGCGCAGGCACTGGTATTAATCTGGGCCAGGTGGTGATTCCACCAGACCTGGAAACACTGAAGGCTTACTGCTTTGCAGACTGTGCGTCTCTTACCAACGTCACCTTTGAGGCTGCTTCTCATCTTCGAGTCATTGGAGAGGAGGCTTTTGTTGAGTCCAGCCTACGAGCCATCTATATTCCAGCGAGCGTAGAGAAGCTTGGAAGCGGGAGTTTCTATGGTTGCGCATTGCTTACAACTGTCACCTTTGAGGGGAATTCTCGACTCCAAGTCATTGAAGAGGAAGCATTCGCTAAGTCCAGCTTACAAGCCATTTGTATTCCCATGAGCGTGGGAACGCTTGGGAGAAGGAGTTTCCGTGATTGCTTATTTCTTGTCACTGTTACCTTTGAGATTGATTCCCATCTTCGAGTCATTGAAGAGGAGGCTTTCGCTGGGTCCAGTTTAGAAACCATTTGTCTTCCTGCGAGCGTGGAGACGCTTGGGAGGGAGAGTTTCCGTGATTGTTTATCTCTGAGCGCCCTTGTTTTTGAGGGTGAACCTGCAAAGGTGGAAGCATGGGAGGACATTTTCTATAGAAGCCCGCTGGAGATCTGGCTTTTTAGATGACGAGAGCTACTGTGTTGAGCTGTTAATCAGCACTAAACGCGTCCGAAGTCGATGGTATGTCCATTGGTTCTTGCTCAGCATCTCTTTTGTCACCTGACCAGATTGGGCCATCAACTGAGGAGATCTGTACCTCTGTTATTGTGCCGAAACTCACACTCTTTCAAGTGTAAAAGGAGAGTGTTGTCTCGTAAGTCGTGGAGCTTCGAATAACGCCTTTTTGTAAAGCTCCAGAAGGCCTCAAGGTCATTAATGGGGTCCTCGCCTCTGTTACTTTTGAGCCGAACTCTTGGCTTCAGACAATTGAAGCGAGAGTCTTCGTATCACACCCTCCTCTTGCTGAGTCCTGCGGTGCAGTCTAGAATTCCGTCTCTGAAGGGGAGGAAAATCTGTGATTACCGTTACGTTTCAGGCATTTCCAAAGAGCTTTTCCGGAACGCTAGTGGTGGGATGTTTTGAAGGACCGGTGCTCTCCGCTTCTGCGAAGAAGCTGGATGGTCACCTGGGGGGAGCCCTCGCGCGTGCGCTGAAGGCGCAGGCCCTTAAGGGCAAGAAAGGGGAACTCTGTACGATCCTCGTTCCTACCCCAGACATCAACCAAGTAGTTCTCGTTGGGCTTGGCAAGGAAAAAGAATGCACGCCTCACGTGTTGGAAGAAGCCGGGCGGCGGTTTTGTGCGCAAGTGCGCACGCAAGAGGCGCTTGTCCTTCTGGACCCTGTTCCATCGGTTGCGCTTCCGGGCGTCGCTTTTGCAGAAGGGGCACTTCTGCGCTCCTGGACTTTCGAAAAGTACCGGACCGTAAAACCAGAAGAGGCTCCTCTCAAGATACAATCCTTGCGTGTGGTGGCGGAAGATCCTACGGCGGCCAAAAAGGCATTTGCTGTGCTCGAGTCGCGTGCTCAGGGGGTTTTTGAGACGCAGACGGTTGTCTCGGAGCCCGCAAATGTCTTGTATCCAGAGTCCTTTGCCACGCTTGTGCAAAAGACATTGACGCCTCTCGGGGTTCGTGTAGAAGTCTTGGGTAAGAAGCAGCTCGAAAAACTCGGCATGGGAGCTGTCCTCGGGGTGGCGCAAGGGAGTGTGCACGAGCCGAAAGTGGTGGTCTTGGAGTGGAAAGGTTCCTCGGAAAAGGCGGTAACTGCTGCCTTTGTCGGGAAAGGGCTGACGTTCGACAGCGGGGGAATCGATCTGAAACCTCAAAAGGGCATGGAGGAGATGATCCATGACATGGCGGGAGCGGGAGCTGTGTTCGGTCTTTTCAAGGCGTTAGCACTCCGTAAAGCGTCTGTGCATGCGGTGGGGGTACTTGCCCTTGCCGAGAACATGCCGTCGGGTTCGGCGCAGCGGCCGGGAGACATCATTACGACGCTCTCCGGCAAGACGGTGCATGTTTTAAACACCGATGCGGAGGGGCGGCTCGTGCTGGCCGATGCTCTTTGGTACACCTGCGATCGGTTCCGCCCGAAGATTCTGATCGATTTGGCCACTCTTACCGGAGCGGTTGCCGTTGCTCTGGGAACGGAGTTTGCTGGGTTGTTTTCCAACAAAGACGATCTTGCGAGCCAGCTGACCTCCTGTGGAGAGGCGGTGGGAGAGAAGCTTTGGAGGCTCCCCATGACGGAGCATTTTGACAAGGATATCGACTCGCAGGTCGCGGATGTCAAAAACCTGGGAACCGGCGGAGAAGGGGGGAGCATCACGGCAGCGCAGTTCTTGAAACGGTTTATTAAAGAGCCGGTAGCTTGGGCGCATCTGGATATCGCGGGAACTGCGTGGACGAGGAAGTCGACTCCTATGAAGAGCCTGGGCGCGACAGGATTCGGGGTGCGCCTGCTGGATCACTTCGTGCGTACACACTGCGAGTAGAGTATGGAAGAAGTGGTCTACGAGACAGCCTCTGGACAGCTGGATAGGACGTTGAGTAAGCTCCTAGAAAAAGCGTTTGCCTCTGGGGTACGGGCTGTGGTGCATAGTCCAATTACCGAGCGCGTTGCCACGCTGGATATGTATTTGTGGACCTACCGTCCCGGGTCTTTCTTGCCCCACGCTGCTGCCCCCTCCGAAGAGGCGGCATTGCAGCCGATATGGCTGACGGATCGGGAGGAGAATCCCAACAACGCATCACTGCTCGTACTCCTCGATACGCAGGAGATTGCGCCCTTTGAGGCGATGTTTCAGCGCGTTTTTACCGTGTTCCCTTGCGAGGAAGCGGAGGGCGCCCAGCAGGCTCTGGCGAAACGGCAGGCTCCTCCGGTATACTGGCGGCAGTCTCCAGAGGGGAAATGGGAGCAGATTCGACAAGGCGGAGAAGAATATGGCATGTGAGAGAACCCTTTCGATTCTAAAGCCGGATGCGACGGCGCGTAACATTACGGGGAAGATTAATGCGAAGTTTGAGGAAGCGGGATTGCGGATTGTCGCCCAGCGGCGCACGCGTGTGACACGAGAAGAGGCAGAACAGTTTTACGCGATTCACAAAGAGAGGCCTTTTTTCGCGGATTTATGCTCCTTCATGAGTTCGGGACCGGTGGTGGCGCAGGTTTTGGAAGGTGAAGGAGCGATTAAGAAACATCGCGACATTATGGGGGCTACCAATCCTAAAGAGGCGGCTCCCGGAACCATTCGCGCAGAATTTTCGCTTTCGATTGACGAAAATACCGTGCATGGCTCTGATAGCGCAGAAACGGCTGCTGAAGAGATCCGCTTTTTCTTTCGAGAGACAGAGATCGTAGGATAACCCTCGCGTGTGCTGAGGAAGAGGGAAGCGCCAGAGGCTTGATAGCATGAAGCACAAAGAGAAGGTGGAGGGAGTGTCTCCATCCGAATGGAAAAAGGCGCTCTTGAACCAAAAAAGAAAGAAAGAACGCCCCCTTGTGACGATCGCGGTGCCGACCTACAACCGTCCGCATTTTCTACCACGCGCTTTAGAGTGCATTGCAGAACAGACGTACAAGCCATTGGAGGTCATGGTCGTGGACAATGCTACTCCAGGGACTGAGAATGAGGAGATCGTCAATTCCTTTAAGAAAAAAATTCCTGGGATTACTTACTCCAAAAACCCGGAAAATGTAGGGTATG
The DNA here is from genome assembly GCA_031266655.1 of Holosporales bacterium. Taxonomy (GTDB): domain Bacteria; phylum Pseudomonadota; class Alphaproteobacteria; order UBA3830; family JAIRMZ01; genus JAIRMZ01. Next base: position 11,096 of record JAISAP010000074.1, read on the forward strand.
AAAGAAATTATCTCCATTGCCTTGAGATCGCCAAGGGGGAATTTTTCATGCATTTCCCGGATGATGACGAGATTCTCCCCGCGCATGTGGAAGCTTGTGTCGAGACATTGCTTGAGCATCCGGAGGCCTCTTTTTCCTCCGTTTACGTCCATTGCCTCTCCTCTCCTGATATCTGTGCCGGCATCACGCCCCCTGTCACCTACATGGAGGAGGACTGGTACAAGCGCGCCCTCGCCTTTCTACTAGAGTATTTCCGCGATGAGTATTGGGGAGGGAGAATGACGATGCATTACTGTGTGCATCGTAGGGTTCCCTTCTTGCGGGCCATAAAATCAAGTATGGAAAAATTTTATCGCAGCGATAGGTTCTTTGATTCGTCTTTCTTCTTCCTCGAGATGATGATTGAGGGAAAAGTTGTGCCTGTGATGCGTAAGGACTGCGCCCTCCTCTTTCATGCGTACACAGAAAAGCTTTGGTACGAGAAGCAAGAGCTTTCTGGGTTTCTTGACAATCAAATAGAGAAAATCAGGTGGATGCGCCTTTGGATGCATTCGTATTGGACCTACACCAGGCGAGTCTATATGCGCGGAGGGCTGCGCTATGCCATCCCCTTCGGCGTCGTGGCGGTGAGTATCTTGGGACATATGTTTGTCGTGTCCCTGTATCGACAGATCAAGCTGCGTCTGGAAAAGATGTTTGGGTTGACTCTCGCGAAGAACGGGGGTTAATCGCCCGGGGAGACAAGGCTCAGTTCCGGGTTGGTAAACCATCGTGTTCTGAAAAACTTGTTTTCCGAAAGGGGTATTTTCCAGACACAGCGGCTTCCGATGCTGATGAAAAGTTTGCTTTTGTCTCTCTAGATACAGATCTTTACCAGCCCATTCATGCGGGCCTGGAGTTTTTCTACCCTAGGTTGCATGAGGGGGGTCATCTTCGTGCATGACTACAATGACCCAGTTTGGACGGGCGTTAAGCATGCTGTGCATGATGTTGAGAAGGTTTTTGGCCTTTTCAAGAAGATTCCTCTTCCGGATAGCAACGGAACCTTAGCGATCGTGAAGTGATTGCGAGGTCGGATCAGGTCATATTGATGGAGCTTCCAGTGAGCAAAACAGATATGGATCTAGAATCTTTCGCCATTCCCGTCCTAACGAGAGATGTTATAACGTCGAGACTTCTCGGCGCTTTTATTATCCTGAGAGGTAAACTTCTTCTCCGGCTTTGAAAAAACATGGCTCCGAACTAGCAAAATGGTGTTCGGTAGAGAGCAACATGTTGAGATTCAGTCGATGAGGGACTTACGAGAAGCGTAGGATTCTTACATGTTTCTGGGAGGACATGTCGGTAAGTTCTGCAAGCAAATTGCTCATAATAAAGTGAAACACGATTAACCTGACCTACAAGCACTTTCGAGAACTGATCGTGCAGCAGAGTTTTGAGAAGAATTCTCGGGATCTTGGTGTCTTCGAACTGGATGAGAGTTATTTTGGAGCGAAGAGGGTGCGAGGGAAGAGAGGCCGTGGAGCAGCAGGAAAAACTCCGGTGTTTGGTTTGAAGAGAGAGTAAATTTGACTCTCTCCTAGCAAAATGGTGTTCGGTAGGGAGCAACATGTTGAGATTCAGTCGGTTAGGAGCTTATGAGAAGCATGGAATTCTTACATGTTTCTGTGAGGACATGAAAGCAAGCTCGGCGAGCACATTGTCCAAAATCAAGTGGAACACGATTAACCTGCCCTACAAGCACTTTCGAGAGCTGATCGTCCAGCAGAGTTTTCAGGAGAATCCCCGAGATTTTGGTGTCTTCGAGCTTGATGAGATCACTTTGAGAGCGGAGAGAGTACGAAGGAAGAGGGGTCGTGGAGCAGCAAGAAAAACTCCGGTGTTTGGCTTGTTAAAGAGAGAGGGACAAGTGTTTGTTAGCATGGGTCCGAATTGCTCAAAAGAAGAGTTGATGCCTATTATCCAAGGGAAGATTCTAGAGAGATCCACGGTTCACACAGATGGCTGGAGCGCTTACGATGGGCTTGTTGTGAACGGGTAGCGATCCTTACCGAGTTTTTCAGTGTAAGAACGAGTTTGCTAGGGGTAAGAACCACGTTAACGGCATGGAAGCCTTCTGGAGCTTTGTGAAGAAGCGTTGTGCGAAGTTTAAGAGCGTAAGAGGCGACGTTTTCCCCTTGCACTTGAAGGAGTGTGAGTTGCGGTATAACCGCAGAGGCGAGAGTCTCCTCATCTTGTTGACTAATCTGGTCAATATGGGAAAAAGGTGTTGGGCAGGAGCCTTCCGTTATTGGTGTGCTGCGCATGAGCTGTGAGGGAGGATGCATCTTGGGTTGGCCCCTGATGGCTCCCGCTGAGTGAGAGGAGCACTTCCCCTTCTCGACTTTTATATAGGGTGCTCTTCCAAAAAAGCATTATTCGTCATGGTACAACCTGTTGGAATTCAGCTGTTTGGAGATTGATAGGATGCGTAGCCTGCTTGTGTGTTTTTGCGAGGATGTTACGGTCAGTTCTGCGAGGTAATGGTTCAAGATCTGTCGGAACACAATGTGGATTGTGTATTACAGGCACTTTCGAAAATTGATAATACGGCAAAATTTTTAGGATTCAGAATTTAAACTGGATAAGGGCGCTTTTGGCGCGAGAAGAGTGCAAGGAGAGGAGAAGGTAGAGTCGCGAGAAAACGCCAGTGTTTGGACTGCTCGAAGGAGGCGGAGCCATATTCGTTAACGCTGTCCCAAACTGCTCATATGTCTATCATTCGGAGTGTGCTCGTTGAAGATTCAACACTCCGTACAGGTGTCTCAAAGACCTGCGATAAGCTGGTCGCGAGCGGGCATGACCATATTGCGTCTTTCCGCGCGAGCAAATCCGTTTGCTCCAGGAAAGGGCTAGGCTGACGACCCAAGGGATGATGTTTTTCTTTGGTTCTAGAAAGAGAGCACTCTCCTACGGAACAGCAGATGCAAAAATCGTTACGCTCACGCCTTCTGCGAGACGAAGATCACCCCCATGATGATGAGAGCAATCCCAAAGATGTTGATGGGTGTCAGAACCTCTCCGAAGAAGAATCGCCCCGCGAGCGACACCATAAGGATGTGGAGGCTTAAGGTTACAGAGCTGATCCAAAAGAGGCTTGTGTTTCCCAGCAGGTAGAGACTGATGTAGGAGCCCATCCACATGACGAAGACTCCGAGCACGATGATCGGAGTTGTAAAAATTTGCCACAACCCGGCCAGCGAAAACCACGGGACGGAGGTCCTCACGGCCTCGTTGGCCCCGCATTTCAAAATAACCTGCGCGACCGATTGAAGCAGTACCTGCAAGAAGATGAGGAGGTAAATCAATGTGCGTCCTTATCGATTGACGAAGACAATATTGTCATCCGTTTCCGCAATAATCCTATGGGGAAATTGTCTAATTTGCCAATAGGACCTATACGTATACTTGCTCGAGAACACGAAAACACGCTGTGCTCCTTCGAAAATTGGCCAAAACCTCTCTGCAGGTATGATCCGGTGCTCCATGTTCTCCTGCTGAATCCCGAAAGCAAGCTCTCCCCTCCATCCAGCGATGTCCACCAAGCGATTGAGGTACACAGGGAGATCTTGAAAATATGTATCCAGGCAAAGGATACGATCCTCAGACCGGAGATTCAAGGCAACAACCTCTGCTAAAGGCAGAATAGAGGGGTTGATGCTCTCTTGGACGATGGGAGAGAGCTGGTTCAAACAGAGCAGCATCTGCGTTGAAGCCGCAATTTTCAAAATCCACCCCCGTGTATTCGTGAAAAAAATGGGGCAAAGGGCGGCCACTCCCGCAAACCCAAGGGCGCCAACCAGAAGAGGCGTTGGGAGAGAGGAGAGAGGAGCCAATTGCGCCAGTCGGTACAAACCGTACCCAAAAACACTCGCGATAACGACAAAGTCTCCGCACCCAAGATACAAAAAAGAGCGCTTCTGCTCTTGTTCTTCTCGTTTCACGAGCGCATGCGCGCTGAGAAGAGCAAGCGGAGGAGAGAGCGGCAAAATGTAGGGGATCAACTTCGATTGGGAGCAGGAAAAGAAAAGGAAGACACTTGCGGCCCACAGGAACAGGAAAAGTGCGTTGTGATCTTGTGCCGAAGAGAGGCGATGTTGGTGCATGCGTCTCCAACTGCCCAGGGAATCGATGGTGGCCGCTCCCAACAAGCTCGTCCAGGGAACCCATCCGCAAATCAGCATAGGAAGAAAGAAGTAGAACGGCTGCACTCGAGCGTGCATGGAAGTGGTGTAGCGCAGGAAGTGCTCTCCGATGAAATAAAAATGGGCAAAACCAGGATTGCGCAAGCTCACGAGCACATGCCATGGAGCAGCAATGAGCAAGAAGAGCGCTGTTCCCCGCCAAGAAAACAGAGCAAAAATCCGCAGAAAATTGCCTGTGGCAATTCCCCACACCAGAAACACCAGTCCTGGAAGGACGATGCCAATCAGCCCTTTAGTTAAGCAGGCCAAGGCGGCGCTGGCATAAGCCCCAAGCAGCAAAAAAGAGCGCCGTTTCTCGGAAGGCGTCTGCAAGGCTCCATAAGCCAAGAAAAGAGTGCCGGCAATGAAAAACGAAACGACGAGATCTAGCAGGATAAATCGGCTGTGGACGTAGTATAGAAGGGTCGTCGCGAGAATGCCCGCTGCGTACCGTCCTGTTTTGCGCGTGAAAAAAGCACATCCCGCTCCATAAACCATGAGGCTGCCGAGCACCGCAAACAGCATCACCCCAAGCCGCATGGACCAAAAATGGATGCCGAAGATCTGGATCGTCACCGCCTGGAGCCAATAAAACAGCGGAGGCTTCTCGAAGTATTGCACTCCATTCAACCGCGGAGTAATCCAGTCCCCCGTCACCGCCATTTCGCGCGGGATCTCCACGTACCGTCCCTCATCAGGAGTGGAAAGCGCGCGGTCTCCAAGACCATACCCGCAGAAGCAGAGCAACAGAGCCAATAAAAGGCCAAGATCTTTGAAAACCACGGATTGCGTATTGGTCACGCTCTTTTTCCTCAAGCGAATGGAGCGGGCGAAGGGAATCGAACCCTCGTCGTAAGCTTGGGAAGCTTCTGCTCTGCCATTGAGCTACGCCCGCGCTGTCCTTCTTATGTACAAGAGCGCTCACCCGCACGCAACCGGAAGCAATGGAGAAGGGTCCTGTAGGATCTACGCTAGCGATGAGGGTGCTTGTTAGCCAGGGCGGAGTGCATTGATGCCCAGGAGCCCACCACTCGAGACACTCCAGAGAGCCTGCCTAAGACGAGGTCAGTGTGCCAAAGTGACGCATTCATGAGCGCTTGCTTCTGCGAAGATGGCCTCAGGCTTCTTGCAAGAGCAAGCGCCTTAAGGTTTCTACTTGACTATAAGCTAGAAAAATGATGTTAGGAAGGGTAAACCCTGTTGAAGTTCAGCCGGTTAGGGGCTTATGAGAAGCGTGGCATTTTCGCGTGTCTCTGATGAGGATACGACGGAGCGTTCCGCAAGCACATTGCTCAAAATCAAGTGAAACACGATTAACTGGTACGACCAGCATTTTCGAGAGCGGATCGTTTAGCAGAGTTCTGAGGAGAATGCTCGAGATTGTGGTGTCTTCGAACTGGATGAGAGGCCTTGTGTGCAACAAGGCAAGAGCCTTATCGGCAGCCTGGAGGCCTTTTGGAACTTTGCGAAGAGGTGTTGCGCTAAGTTGAATGGGTGAAGAGACGATGTCTGCCTTTGAGCAAAGGAACGCTCCCAAGAAGTGTCTACTGCGCGTGCTGTTTGGGCAAGCGAATGCGGAAGAGCGTTCCGACACCCTCGGTGCTCTCGATGGAGTATTGCCCTCCGTGCCCATCGGCAATGATTCCGCTCACTAGAGAAAGGCCCAGTCCTGTACCATCGCCAATCGGCTTCGTCGTGAAGAAAGGCTCGAAGATTTTTTCGAGGTTCTCCTCCGAAATACCGAGCCCATTGTCTTTTACGGTGATCTCCACCATTTCGTTTTGTTCTGCACTCGCAATGATCACTTGAGGGACAAAACCCGTGCTTTTCTTTCCGGTTTTCGCGAGCTCCTCCGCTTTTGCGCACGTGGCATAGAGCGCATTGTCAATGACATTCATTACAACATGGACGATATCTTGCCAGATGAGATCTATTCTTTCGAGGTTTTCTGTAAACTCTTTCTTGATACTGACATCGAAAATCGTATATTTGCTCTTATGCGCAGCGAAGACCATGGCCAAGCACTCTCCGAGCAGTTTGTTAATATCTCCCTTCTGGAATTTTCCTCCCGTGGTGCGCGAATGATCCAACATCACACGCAAAATGGCATCCGCGCGTTTGCCATGTTCTGTAATTTTTTCGATGTTGGTTCTAAGAACATCCGCGGCCTTGCTGAGTTCAGGGGCGTCCGTCGCCACCTGTTTCGCAATTTCTTGCGCTAACTTCTCAGAAAGATCCGCAAAATTCACGATGAAATGAATGGGATTTTTCAATTCGTGCGCCACACCTTCTGTGAGGGCCCCCAAAGAGGCCATCTTTTGTTGGGAGGCAATTTGCTCCTGGTACGCTTTCTCCTTGTCTCGCAGAATCTTCTTGTCGAGAGAAGCAGATAAGCGCGCTCGTAAAAGCGTGGGATTAAAAGGCTTGCCGAGATAGTCCTCCGCCCCTTCCTGGATGCATTGGACGATTTTGCTAATGTCGTCGTCCGCTGAAATCATGATGATGGGAATGTGCCGCAAATTAGGGTCTTTTTTTACAGAGCACAAGACTTCGTATCCGCCAATTTCTGGCATAATCATGTCCAAAAGGATGACGTCGTAGGTGTTAGTTTCCAGAAGGGCAAGCGCCTCTTTGCCGTCGGCCGCTTGTGTGATTTCTTCATAGTGATCCATGCGCAAGCGACGCTCGAGGATCATGCGATTCGTCTCCTGATCGTCAACGATCAAAATACGAGCTTGCGTCCGATCAAAAGACTGTGTTGGCGCTTCTTCCACGGCCTTCTTCCTTTCTCTCCCTCGACAATAAAAGAAAGAAGTTAATATTTACGGAACAAGTCGCTCTCCTGCCCGTGAAGACGGAGAGGAAAGGTCTTGATCTCTCAAGGAGTGGCGGGATACTCGGCGATCTGAACCCAATGTTCCATCAGTTTCCCATGCTCCACGGCTTTAAAAACTCTCCTCTTGCCATCGGAGAGATAAGAGTCGTCAGGTTCAGCCTGCTCGATCAGAGAAGAATTGCCCGAGAGAGCGGCAAATATGTGCCAAAAGAGACTGATATGGCTGATCGACCTCCCTTGTGAATAGTGCGGAACGGGCCACTTGATGGCGCAAAGTACGCCCAATGCATCTCTCGCCACAAAACGCGGATCTACTCCACGGGAACGCATGGCTGCATTCACCTCTCCTTCTTTTCCCTCAATACCGCGGTGGCGTCGAGGTCCATGGTCCCCTATCAGCACCACAAGAGCTCCTGGGTCGTACTTCTGAATCAGTTTCAGCTTGGCAGATAAATCTGCATCCGCGTTACGACGAATCTTCTTGTAATTTTCCTCCCATGCAACAAAGGTGCCAGGCTCCTCAAGGACCGATCCGCTGGGGGGAGAATGATCTGCCCCCGTAAAAATAAGAACAAACCTGGGAGTGTCGCTCTTTTCTTGTACGTAGGCGGAAAAGCACTCCTCCGGATCTGTGCAGAAGGGAAACTCCCTCCCCTTTAGTAATTGAGCCCATTGATTGGCAAAGCGTTTTACAAACTCATAAACTGCACTCAAGCCTATGTTGTCTGCAATTTTCTCGAAAGCGTGCAGCTCGTAGGATGGAAGGTAACAAAAGTCCAGATCGCCTTTTTTAAACAAAGAAGCGAGATTTTTTCCATAAAGCTCACGCCCAAGGCAGTCCATCATCCCTATGCGGTACCCGTTAGATCGGAGCGTAAGACAAACATAAGAGGCCCCGCTGAAGGAATCCCAAAGTTCTATTGGAAGATCGCGTGTGGAGAACCTATAGCGGTGATAATGGTGTTTCATTAAGAAAATAACGGGAAGACTCCCCAGTGTATGATCGTAGTTAGCGAAGCAATCGTCCCAAATCGTGAAGTTTTGCTCTCTCAGAGTCTCCAAGAGATCGTCAGAGGACATATGGTAAATGTCGCGCAACGTTTCGTTGTCCGCGTAAGACTCCAGGACAAATAGGTAAATGTTCGGCTTGTGCTTAAAGGTGATAGGCAGTGCTGCAGGCTTTGGCAACAAGCCTTCTTCGAAGTGCGCGACGGGGTATTTCTCATATAACACTAGTGCGGTCTGTACTACGCAAACAAGAGCCGCTGTACAGACGATCTGCCGCTTGCGCCACTTGAGCGCCAACAATCCGACAGCCAGAGAAAAGAGGCCCAAAACGATGTATTGTGTGTTCTCATCCCCAATCTGCCACAGGTGACGAGAATGCTTTGGAAGAATGACCATGAAGGCAACGATCGCTATGCCCTTGCCAACGACCGCCAGATCCAGGAGGCGCTGAGGCCATCCTTGGGGTTTCAGGAATTTCCCGAGAAAATCCAGGAGGAAAAGGGGGAGGCACATCCCAATCGTCCAAAAGATCTCATAGAAAATTTCGGAAAGATGAAATACGGTTGCCGTCTTGTGAAGATAAAATAACCGCACACAAAGGATGCACAAAAGTAAAGTAATCCCGTAACTTTCCGAGGCCCAACGCCAAAACCGCTTCATCCCCCGCTTCCTCCTTCGTAGTCTCTTTTGGCCTTTCGGCGATACTGATCAATCGATTGGTCAATGGCGTTTTGCGCCACTCCCACTGTGCTCAGAGCAATACTTGCCAACTGCAACCCTGGTTCCAAAGTCTCTGGAATCACCACCTGGGCCCCTATTCCGCGAAGAAGGTCGACGATGTCCGGAGTATGCGATTGAAGCAAGACGGGTACCGTCGGAAAATTGCGCCGAATCATAGATACAACGCGCGTCATGTTCGTCTCCCGCGTGAGTGTTATGACCACAAGCCGCGCATCTTCCACTCCCAAATCGCGGTATAACTCTCGGGAGCGCGCGTCTCCATAAAAAGCCGGAAGTCCCTTGGAGCGCGCTTCAACCACACGATGCATTTGGGAATCGATCGCAACGTAGGGGATTAGGTTTTCCGCAAGAAGCGTCCCCAGCATGCGCCCGGGGCGATCGAACCCGACGATGATGACGTGGTCGGCGAGCTCCTCCGCCTCTTCAAAAGCTTCTTTTTTCTCTTTCAAAGCTTTCTCGAGCTGCGGACGCTCAAAGCGCTCTGCAATGTACTTGGAGAGGGAGGCGAGAATGGGGGTGAGCGCCATCGAAAGCGAGATAGCGACGAAAAGTTGCTGCTGAAAGCTAACGTCCAGAAATCCATGGGCAACGACGGGAACGAGCAAGACGAAGGCGAATTCTCCGCCCGTCGCCAAAAGACCCGAGACTTGAATGGCGGAGGACCACCGAAACCCAAAGATTCTGCAGATCATGAAGAGAACGGCAGACTTAATGAGAAGAATCGTTCCGAGCAATTTCAAAATCGACAGAAAATCGGTCTGAAGCACCGCTAGGTCAATGGAAGCCCCTACCGTTAAAAAATACAACCCGACGAGGATGCCCTTTGTAGGCCGAATATCTGCCATCATTTGGTGCTGATATTCGCTGTTGGCCAGCATAATGCCCGCTAGGAACGCCCCTAGCTCAACGGAGAGTCCGGCAAAATGTGTCAGCCACGAGATACCGAAAATCGTGAGTAAGGTGACGGCCATGAAGAGCTCCGCCCCTCCCAGGGCCGCCCAATGGAAGACACGTTTGATGCCCGATCGCGCAAACGCAAAAATGGTTCCCAAGATGCAGACGATTTTCAAAAAGGTGGCCCCTAGGTCCCACCAGGATCCGGAGGTATCGGGATCTAGGAAGGGAAGAACGGTTAGGGCGGCAACGGAGGCGATGTCCTGAAAGATCAGGATGGCAAAGCTCGCGCGCCCATGACGCGACCCAAGGTCTCCGCGATCTTCGAGAATCTGAAAGGAAATGGCCGTGGAGGAAAGCGCAACGATAAAGCCCACCATAAAGGCTTCCATCGTCCTGAATCCGAGGAGAGGCGCAAACGGGCCATAGAGGACGACTGTCAGGAAAACCTGCAGAAATCCCAGGCCAAAGATGTATTTTTTGAGCGCGCGCAAATTGGAAAAAGGAAGATGCAACCCTACCGTGAAGAGCAAAAACACAACGCCGAATTCTGCCGCTGTCTGGGTTATGGGCCCTTCGTGAAACAGGTCGAGAGCGAAGGGTCCCAGCAAAACGCCCGCGCACAGGAACCCGAAGACAGAATGAAGAATGTGCCGGCTGGCAATGGCAGACACCACCACTGCCGTCGTCAGAAAGACCAACAACTCCAAAGGAATGGGAGACTCTGCACTCATCATCCCAGGATTACTCTTCTTCTGTCTTTTTTCCAAGATCAAAAGACGCACCCACAGGAATCAGACCGGGAGAGGCAAGAAAACCCCCTCCTTCAGAGCAGAAACGCGGGCCTTATTCTAGGTCGGGTTTTACCCCATGAGGTGGGGGAAGAAGGTCTCCTGGACGCCTGAAGCGGCAAGACCCACTGCAAGCGCCGCCACGGCAACACCGCAGATGCGTTGGAATATACCCAGGCCAGATTTCCCCAACAGGCGCACGATGTATTCTGACTGCCGAAGGCAAACCCAATTCAGCAAGAAAGTCGCCAACATCCCTACTACGATGGCGGAGATCTTCAAGTAATCCCCTCCGGCCTCCTCCACGAGAACAATGCTGTACGTCATGGCTCCTGGTCCGGTGATGATAGGAATTGCCAGCGGGAATGTTGCGACATCCGCAGAAGAAGAGCCTTCCATCTCGGTCTCAGGAGGGGGGCTCACCATGCTCATGGCGGAGCGGAACAACAAAATTCCTCCTGCAATTCTGAAAGCAGCAAAAGAGATGCCCAGGGATCGGAAAAGGGATTCCCCAGAAAGAGCGACGACGAGCATCAAACCCGTCGCAATGCAGATAGCTTTTGTCGCCGTTGCATTGCGCTGCTGGCGCGTTTGCTCCTGCGTCACCCCAAGGAAGAGCGGCAGAATAACCAGAGGATTCAGAACCAGCGTTACGAGGCGGATAAAAGACGAATACCCCACATCCATCAGACAACCTGCATCACACATCGAACCGCCCCCTTTCAGAAGGGCTCCACCCTACCACAAGTGCTGGGAATAACCAAAGGTCCGATCGAGCATGGATGCGCGTGATGTATTTTACACAAAGATGTAGAGGTGCTAGCTTGCCCTTCTCCGGACGATACACGCGTACGAAAAACTAGGCTTTTGGAGATTTATGGCGCAAAGGGACTACCGCATCGCTGTGGTGGGAGCGACGGGAATCATCGGAAAGACCTTGTTGGAGGTGTTGTTCTCGCGCCGCTTTCCCGTGAAAACCCTTGCTGCCTTTGCTTCTTCCCGCTCCGCAGGGCAAAACGTCCTGTTTGGTGCGCGCTCAATCCGTGTAGAAGAGGCGGGACAAGCAGATTTTTCCGCGTTCGACCTCGCTTTTTTCTGTGTAGGAACGGAAGTATCCCAACGCCACATCCCACGCGCGACACAAGCGGGATGCGTTGTCATCGACAAATCCCCTGTTTTCCGAGAACATCCCGCTGTTCCTCTCATCGTCCCAGAGCTGAATGGGTCTATCTTGAAAGAGGGAGCCCCCCTGGGCATCGTCTCCAATCCGAATTGTGTGGCCATCCCGCTCTCCATGACGCTCGAGCCTCTCAAGGCGTTTGGCCTAAAACGGGCTGTGGTCTCCACCTATCAATCCGTTTCTGGAGCAGGCCGCGATCTCGTTGAGGCGCTTCGCACGCAGGCCGCGGATTTCTTGCGGGAAAAGCCAGAGACATTAGAGAGCCGTCAGCCCATTGGGTTCAACGTCCTCCCCCTGATCGGCGCTCGAGAAGCCGATGGTTCTTCTGGGGAGGAGGTGAAAATTGTCCAAGAAACGCAGAAGATCCTGCACCACTCCTTTGGCCTATGCGTCACGAGCGTGCGCGTTCCGGTTTTTTTGGGGCATGGACTCAGTGTGGTCGCAGAGTGCGAGAGGGAATATGCGCTAGAAGAGGTCAGAACGCGTCTGCAGTCTCTCCCAGGGGTAGAATTAAGAGAGGAACCGTTTTGTTCCCCAAGAGAGGCAGAGGGAGGAGATAGCGTCTTTGTAAGCCGCCTACGTCGGGATGCCAGTGTCCCTCACGGAATCGCCTTTTGGGTTGTTTCTGACAATCTGCGCAAGGGAGCTGCCACAAACGGTGTGCAGATCGCAGAAAGGCTGATCGAGGAAGATCCTACCCTGTCGCTTTTCCGAAGAAAGGAGGGAGCGTGATGCACACACCATTGCGCCGCAACACTTTCATTCCAGCTGCGTACTTGATCTTGGAAAATGCGAAGGGGGAGATTCTTTTGCTCAAGCGGTTGAATACAGGCTATAGAGACGGTTTTTACAGCTTCGTCGCGGGACATGTGGAACCGCAAGAAATGCCGAGTGCCGCCATCATCCGAGAAGCCTACGAAGAAGCAGGTATCGTTTTACAGCCGGAAAACGTGGTGCTGCGACACATGATGACGCTCGTCCCTCCCGGCAGAATCGATTACTATTTCCAAGCGACCTGCTGGAGTGGAACGGTCTGCAACCGGGAGCCAGACAAGTGCTCGGAATTAATCTGGTGTGCTCCCACCTCTCTTCCGAGTAACATCATTCCACATGTCCGCCAGGCACTCTCCTTCGTGCAATCTCACGTACCCTTTGCGGAACAGATAGGGGAATAAAACGGGGCTATCTCACTCTTGCGTGAGATCTTGAATGTAGAAAAGTGGAAGGTCTCTCTCCCTCCTGCGATCGTTGGCCATACAGAGAATCTGACTGGAGGTGTAGTACTCCTCCAGGACGACATACACCACAGCACCATCCTCTCGACGGTAACATCGGACATCCATCATCCCCTCTTTCCTGAGCCAATAGAGGACGCAGGCCATGGAAGTCCATGTCGGAAGCTGTGGGGAGAGGATCGGAGGAAACCGTTCCTTCGCAGCACGGGGGAGGATAGACGGAGAGTGCCCTCTGGAGATTCCGAAAAGAAAGCGCCCTTTGCGTCGCCTTGAGGGGAAGAGACGCAGCGTGTCCTTGATGGAGAAGAATGACCGCTCTGCGGGTAACCTCTCTACGCGGACGGCTGCCATCTGCATCTTCTTCATACCACCCCCTTCAATAAAGCCACCTCCACGCAGCTGTGAGGCTAAGAGAAAAGGCCAATCCGTGTCAAATCTTGTGACCAATTCCCCTACACCTTCAGGGATTTTACATAGAAGGTGGAGTAAGTTGCAACATTAAAAGTTTATAAACATTTTTCATTTATCCACGGGGGCGATCATAATGGCGGTATTCTGAGGAAGCGACAACAGAGTTTGAACGATTTGTCCCAAAGTTATCATGGATTTCCTTAAAGAGAGGGGGCTCTGGCCCACAAAAAAACTTCCTGGTACAATGCGCTTGGTACCCATGAGGAGAGGGATGGAAGTCGTGTTGGAAGCCCGGGGGGGATGCTAAATGGAGCCGGTACCGACGGCAACAACCGCTGTGGACGTTTCGGCAACGGGTGCCTCAGACGGGGTTATTTCCTTTTTAGGGATGTTCTCCGGAGCCTCTCTTGTTGTCCAGGGAATAATGATGGTTCTCCTAGCAGCTTCTTTCTGGAGCTGGACAATAATTTTCGCAAAGTTTTTGCATTTTTATCGACTCAAGTCTCGCGCCGCAGCTTTTGAAAAGGTGTTTTGGTCTGGATCTTCTTTGGAGGATCTCCACGAACGCATAGGGCTCTCTCCTGAGGATCCTTTTTCTGCGGTATTCGCCGCGGCTATGCGCGAGTGGAAGCGCGCTCTTTCTAAGGATGCCATGAGCGCCCCTTTTGAACAAAAACGGCTCCTTAGAGAACGTATTGAGCGCCTGATGGCTACTGTTGCAGCGCGAGAAATGGTTGCGGTGGAGAAAAACATTCCTTTCCTCGCCACCGTCAGTTCCTGCTCTCCTTTTGTGGGATTGTTCGGTATGGTGTGGGGTGTCATGACGAGCTTTGAGTCCGTCAGTTTGGAGCAGAACGCGACGTTAGCAACGGTGGCGCCAGGGATTGCAGAGGCACTGTTCACCACCGCTCTTGGGCTCCTCGCCTGCATCCCCGCCCTCATTGCCTACAATCGGCTTGCCCGAGAGGTGGAACTCTATTCCACGCGCCTCGATCGCTTTATCGATGAATTTATCGTGATTTTCTCGCGTCAACTAGAAGAAAATTCTTGCTCATGAAGCCGAGCAGAAGACGATGCGCCCAGAGACGCCCGATTAGCGACATTAATATTACGCCTTTTGTCGATGTCATGCTGGTCCTGCTGGTTGTCTTCATGGTCACCGCTCCTCTCCTGAATGTCGGGGTGAAAGTGGATCTTCCGCAGACACAAGCGCTTCCTATTCGTGAAAAAGAGCCGCCCCTAAATGTTGTCGTGACGGCGGAGGGGAATATTTATCTCAATGGGCCGCATGGGGACACACAGCTGAGTGTTGAGACACTGGTGCCCAAACTTTTGGCCATCACGAATGCAAACGCGGAAGCGCAAATTTACATTCACGGGAGCCAGCAGCTATCGTATGGTCGAATTTTAGAGATTATGAGTCTTATGAATCGCGCAGGCTTCAAACACCTTGTCCTCGTAGCAGAACCTGCGAAAAAGGGGCAGGTACCTCATGCGCGCCCACAGAGATGATCTTGCCTACGGGTGGAAACTATCCCTTGGGCTCCATATCTGCGTAGGGGTAGGCTGTTTTGTAGGTATTCCCTTCCACAGGGCTCCGCCTCCTACCGAGACGATTCCTATCGGCCTGACATTCTCCGACACCTTGACGGAAGGCGTGATCCCTTTGGGTGTCCCAGACGGAAGTGAAGAAGAGGGGGCGCTCCCGGAAGCCCTTCCGGAACAAGCACCTGCCCCGGACAGTCAGGACATCTCTTCCCCTCCTTCTGTGCAAGAGGCGCTCCCGGAACCTGCTGCTCCCCCGGCGCCAGAGCCTGTCGCTCTCCCGCCTCCTGCCGTAGAGACGCCTCCGCCCCTTCCTGCAGAAGAAAAAAACCCGGAACCTACCGCTCCCGCCATAGAGGAAAAACCGGTTGCAGAGGCGCAGTCCCCTCCTAAGAAGACGCCCCCGGAAAAGAAGAAAGAACCTGATATACGCAAGAAACTCGACGCACTTGTTGGGGAAGTGGGCGCGTCTTCGGAAGATTTTCTGAGTGTCCTTAAGGATGTGGAAAGAAGAAAACCGAAGAAACCTGCCAAAGCCTCTTCTGGAAAAGGAGCAGGAAAGGGAGGGCAGGCAAGAAAAGGGATGGCAGGAGGAGCACAAGAGGGGACGCTTTCCGCCGGGGAGAAGGATCTGATTCGCCAGCAAATCTACCCCCACTGGTCCATTCCAGGAGGGGTGGCAGAGGCCGAAAACCTGGTAGTCGAGCTGCGCATCCAACTTCGAGAAGATGGCACGGTCACGGACGTTCAGATCTTAGATTCTGCGCGTTTGCAGCGGGATCCCTTGTATCGGGCGGCAGCAGAGAGTGCACGGCGCGCGGTGCGTCTTGCCAGCCCTTTAAAAATCCCTCCCAATCGGGCAGAATTGCTGCGGTCGCTGCGTTTGCGGTTTAACCCGAAGGAGGCTTTGAGCTGATGAAGAACATTTTCTCCGTTCTTTTCCTGCTTTTGAGCGTCATCGCGAGCCCCCTCTCCCATGCAGAGGTCCTGATAGACATCAACCGCGGTGTCATGAAACCCACGCGCATCGCCATTCCCACATTCCATGGCGCTTCCCCGCTAGCAAGCGACATCGTGCACGTTGTGGCCCATGATCTCGAAAGTTGCGGACTGTTTACCCTGGTGGACCCCAAGGCCTATATCCAGTCTTTCTCTTCCTTTGAGGTGAAACCAAGGTTTGAAGATTGGCGTCTGATCCATACGCAGATCCTCGTGCATGGATCCGTAACGCAGACAGGGGACAGGATTGAGGTTTCCTTTAAGGTCTACGATATTGTCTCCCAGCAAGTGCTCGACCAATTTGCTCTCTCGGGTAGTGCAACGGGATGGCGCCAGATGGCGCATATGGTCTCCGATACCATTTACTCCCGTGTCACAGGGGAGAAACCGTATTTTAACTCTAGAATTGTTTATGTGGCACAGTCCAAGAGAAAAAGGCAATTTGTCAGGCGGCTTGCTCTTATGGATTTTGACGGAGCCAACCACAGGTATCTTACCAAGGGAGAAACTTTGGTGACGACTCCGCGTTTTTCCCCTACGGAGCAGGAAATTACGTACTTTTCTTATATTGAAGCGATTAATTCTCGAGGGCGCCGGTATACCAAAGGGGGGAGAATTTACCGTTTCAATTTGCAGACGGGGGCTGTGGATACGGTCGGTTCTATGAGTGGAATTTCTTTTGCGCCCCGTTATGCTCCGGATGGGCGAACCCTGATTTTTAGTATAGCGCATAGAGGAATTTCCTCCCTTTACGCTTTTGACCTGCGCACCCGCACGACACGGCGCTTGACGCGTGGGAATCACATCGACACCTCTCCATGCTACTCGCCCGATGGGAAGAAGATCGTGTTCAATTCCGACCGTGGGGGATCGCAGCAGTTGTATGTGATGGATCCTGATGGCAGTAATGTGCAACGGATTTCCTTTGGACAAGGGCGTTTTGCCACTCCCGTCTGGTCTCCGCGGGGGGATTGGATCGCCTTCACACGGTTGACGCGTGGAGAGTTTTATATTGGCGTGATGCGTCCCGACGGAAGTGGGCAACGCATGGTTGCGAAAGGGTATCTTGTGGAAGGCCCCACCTGGGGGCCTAATGGGCGTGTGATCATATTTACAAGGCAAGAACGGACAGGAAAGACACGCTTGTATTGCGTAGATGTCACAGGTCACCATGAATTTCCGGTTTTGACACCGGGAGACGCGGTAGATGCCGCATGGTCTCCCTTGATCCAATGATGAAAATATGTTATACTCGCACAGGTTCGCTTGTGCGTGTGGTATGCACGAGAGGATGTTGATAGTTTGTAGAATGTGAGGAGAATAATGAGGTTAAGGGGATCAAGGTATTTCGGCGCAGCCTTAGGGTGTCTTGCCCTGGTGGCGTGTGATTCTGATGAGGAACAAGTAACGACAGCGGAAGATTCTGCTGCGTATGTTGCAACGGATGAGGGAGGAACAGCGGCGGACTTTATCGCACATGCGGGGGATCGTGTTTTCTTCGATCTCAACAAGCACACCCTTTCTCCGGAAGGCATTGCAACGCTGGAGAAGCAGGTAGAATGGCTTACTGCGCATCCTGACAAAGAGATCGTTGTAGAAGGACACTGCGACGACCGAGGAACGGCGGAGTACAACCTTGCTCTTGGTGAGCGTCGCGCGCACCAAGTGGTGAGCTTCCTCGTTGGGAAGGGGATTGCTGAATCTCGTATTCGTGGCGTGTCTTACGGAAAAGACCGGCCAATCGAAATCCCGAATGCGGATAGAGAGGAGTTCTGGAGACAAAATCGCGTGGCGATTGCTGTCATTCAGTAACCTTTTCCGTATCCTAGAAAAGCCCCCTTTCCAGGGGGCTTTTTTTATGCCTTGTCGCAAATTACGCTGACCGCGCTTCCATCTTAGTGGAGTGTGGTGCAGTGGGCTCCGCAGGTTGAATACTTATAGGCTACCATGACACGACGGTTGGTTGCTGCGAGCTGATATGGTTGCGCGCGCTGTATAAATGGAAGGCTGGACACGCGCTTGAAGGCGTGCACAGTACTTGTAGAGGCAAGGCGGCTTGGTTTTAGCGGCTTTATAACCAGCATAGAACGAGACAGACAGTACGAGAAGCACGGATTCACGTATCCTTGCCCTTGCTGGAATCTCGACAAAGAGGGAGAGGCTTGTGCCAGGTTCTCTCCTAGCAGAATGATGTTAGGAAGGGTGCTATGTATTGAGATTCAGGCGGTTAGGAGCTTATGAGAAGCATGGAATTTTTGCGTGTTTGTGAGGACATCACGGCAAGTTCTGCAAGGTCATGGCTCACAATAAGACGGTTCCTACAGATGGCAGGAAGGCTCACGATAATCGCGACAGAGGCGGAAATCTCCTGAGTTTATTAATGAGGCTGATCAAGTGACAAAGGATATGCTGGATGGGAGCCTTTTTTCAATCATAGTGCTTGCCTTTATCCTTTATTTTCGTCCGGAATGTTCAAGGTTTGATAAATTGGCACGAATAGTATAGGACGGCCGTGCCTGAAACGGGGGGGAGAGATATGCATAACACTGGCAAACTCTTGGCTTCAGCGGCCACTCTTATGGTGCTTAGCGCAGGAGATGGAGAATTTTGATGACCTTATTCGTCAATTAAGGGACCCAAACACTCCAGAGGAGCAATTTCAGGCGGCAGAGGCGTTGTTTAATATGCACCAGAGGGGACCATTTGGCCCAATAGGACCAGACGTAGAGGAGGCAGCTGCTCGAGTTATTGCCGAAAATCCGGGAAGGGTTGCTCCACTGGTAGCAATAAGGGTAGGTCGCATTTTGATCAATCACCAAGA
>JAISAP010000068.1 GCA_031266655.1 Holosporales bacterium
AGCCTTGCTCAAAAGTAACGGAGGCGAGAGAAGCGCATTCTTGAAAGCATCCATCCCAGAGCACCTCCACGCTTGCCGGAATGAGAATGGACCGCAAGCTGCGGCAGCCCTCAAAAGCACTTTTCTTTATCGTCGCGAGCTGAGAATCATCTGCAAAGGTAACGAAGACAAGATGGCCGCAGTTGCTGAAACAGCTCTCCCCAATCGTCTCCACGCCCGCGGGGATACATAGGAACCACAATGGAGAGCCCCCATTGGGTCTTAGAGCGCCACTTATCCCCAACTCTACTCGCGAAAGTGCGCCACTTTTGGGATGGGGTATAAGTTGTCCATCAATGGCAAGTACCGATCTTAGGAGAACATAATTCGCAGAGAGCGCTTCCGGTAGGCGTAATATCTCTCCGGTTTGGCGTAGCCGCATCGCCTCTATCTCGGAAAACGCACCTAGCGTTCCCACAATCAACGCAACAATCGCGCTTACAATTCTCCGCTGCTTCATGATTCGCTCTCTGCCATGGGCCATGCAGGCTCCCTAGAGGAAGATCCCCTCATAGTCAATGGGACCAAACATCGCATAGAGGGGTAAAGCCTCCACTGCCAGTCAACTCCAAAGCAGTACGCTCTCCAACTCTGGGGATGCACTCCTCTCCTATCGACTACTCCCTCGACCCTCAGATCATGCCCACATCCTCGGGGAGTTCGGCGATTTCCAAGGGTGATTGCTCCCTACGCCTCAGAGCTTGCTCTCTCAGGCGCTACCCACAATTAAGACTACGCGACAGAGGGCGTTCGTATTGCATGTATCTAATGGCCACTCTTGGCTGACAAACACTTTGCTCTCTCTCTTCAGCAAATCCAACACCGGAGTCTTTCCCGCTGCCTCACCACGGTCTCTCAACATTCCCACCTCCAAACAGAACACTTTACCAGGTTAGGAGTGCTAGTCGTGTATTATTCGCGGAGAAGGTTGGGAGGATTTTCATGGACAGGACCATCAGCGCGTCGAAAACGTTACCAGCCATTGCGCTGGGATGGATGTTCTTCCTCCTTTGCTACGTCTCGAGGGTAGAGCTGGGCGTAATCGTCAACGAGCTCATGAGCACGTTCCACATGACGGCCTCGACATTCGGATGGGTCTCCTCCTGTCTGTACATCACCTATGTGGCCATGCAGATTCCGATCGGGGTTCTGCTCGATAAATTTGGAGCGCGCCTCATTCTTTCCTCCGGAGCCCTCGTCACAGCGGTTGCCGTGTTCCTCTTCGGCTCCGCGCAGAGCGTTTTTCAACTGCAGATGGGACGCTTTCTCCTGGGAATGGCCACCGCCTCTGGATTCATAGGATGCACGAAGCTCATCAGCGAGCTAATGCCTCCTCAGAGGTATTCTCTCTTCGTGGGACTCTCCATGTTGGTGGGGTGCATGGGAGGCATCTGCGGCAGCGCTCCAACGGCCTGGCTGGTATCGGAAATAGGATGGCGCGCAACAACTTTTGTGATAGCAGGGTTTGCCGCCTTAACCGCTGTGCTCGCTTTCTTCTGCATGCCTGCGCAGCCCAAAAACGCCCTCAACCAGCATGAGCCCGTTGCGAAAAATCTTTTGGATGGCCTAAAAATACTTGCAAAAAATCCAAGATACTGGGCTCTTGGTGTGCTGTGCGCCATCAGCTACCTCCCGATGACGGCCGTTGCAGAACTATGGTGTATTCCGTTCATAGAGAAGAAGTTCGCGTTATCGACCACCGATGCTGCGGTATCCTCCGTGTTTGTCTTCATCGGATACGGCATCGGAAGCGTGATCACTCCGTGCCTGGCGGATTTCATGAACAGCTGCAAGAAGGTCATCCTCATCTCGACCATCCTCACCATCCTGGTATTTTTGCCCCTTGTTTACTGCGATGGGATCGCCTTTATGCCTTGCCTTGTCCTGCTCTTTCTTTTCGGCGTCTTCGGAGGAACGGTCCCGCTGTTCTTTACCATGGCTTACAATATGGTCCCACGACGATACGGAGGGTCGTCCTCGGGCTTTACGAACATGCTCAACATGTCCGGTGCCATCGTTTTTCAACCACTTCTTGGAAAATTACTGGATTGTTTCAGAGAGGGCATGACCAACGCAGAAGGAGCGCCTCTGTATACATTGGCCATGTATAAAAGCGCATTTTTAGCCATCGTTATTGGGATGGGCCTCTCTGTATTCCTCTTATTCTTCATAGACGACTTCGAAGCGCGCAAGAAGACGGCATAGCGGCGCATGGGCGCTCAAAGTGAGGAAGGCGTAGGCGGGGAAGGTGAGCGAGTGACCGAGGAGTGACCAATTATGTGGACCGATTGGAGGGTGCGCGAGTTATGTTGGAAATCGTATGAGCCTTGTTGGAGCGATTCTTGCATTGCGAGAAGGCTCTTCCGTAGCACGGGGTTTTCACGAACAAGGCCAGATTGCCCACCCAGAAGGATGACTCGTACAGGACTACCGGCAAAGAACCGCTTTCCCGACCACCCTGAGCTGAGAATCTTCCCTGAGCGCAACAGAAACAAGAAAACGGCAGTCGGAGAAGCACCTATCCCCAAGCTTCTCCACACTCGAGGGCAACTCAATGCACTGCAAATGGGAACAAGCAAAAGCTTGCGTTCCTATTTCCCGGAGCTGACAACCACTCTCGAAGGCGATGTTCTCAAGAGTGGTGCAACTCGCGAAGCAAAAGTCTCTGATTACCTTGATAGTGCGTGGAACCATGAGTTCTTGCGGAATAAGACGAGTAGCCATGTAAACACCACTGAAGAAATCTGCGAAGCAACCGTCAATCTTTATCTCTTCAATATTAGAATAAGCAAAAACCCATACTTTGATGTTCGCGCCCCCTGGAAGATCGATGCAACCTAAATTTATCCTGGCAAACGCCCCTACTCCAACAGTTCGGAGATGAGAGCCCTCTTCGAAGGTCACCCCCCTGAGAAATGAGCAACTATAGAAACAGCCTTGATCGAGCGCCTCTACGCTTGCGGGAATGCAGATGGAGCGCAAACCAGATTCAGAAAAAGCATACTCCTCCACCCTTGTAAGTTGAGGATTCTGCTCAAAAGTAACAGAAGCAAGAAATCGGCACTTTTCGAAACAGTGCCCAATGAG
>JAISAP010000070.1 GCA_031266655.1 Holosporales bacterium
ACTCTGTCCATTCTCAATCGGCGCAAGGGCACGGATGCATCTACACCAGCGTTACGTGAAAATTTTAAGGGAGTACATTTGTATTGAGGGGGAGTACATCCACCCTAACTTTGTGCACACACCTCCAAGAACCACACTAACGCTAGATTTGCATCAACCGCAGCTAACGCTGCGAGGACCTCATGCCATCTGTCCACTTAACATGGTCATGAGGGCGATGATGCCCCTACACCCAGGAATATGCCTGTCCGCCCCATCCCTTACAACACGACAACTAGAACAGCGAGGATCAATCGGTATGCTACAAAGGGCGTCCAGGTCCCTCCGCGTTTGAGCCACCATAGAACGCCTCCCAGCGTCATCATTCCCCAAAAGAAAGCCATGCCACAACCACCCATGAGAGCGTCCCATGGGGGGTGCGCCCCCGCTCCTATTGCTTTTATACCCTTCAGGGTGATAGCGCCCAGGACAGGGGGAAAGGACAGGAATAGCGAAAAGCGAAAGGCTTCCTCGCGATCGTATCCTAGAAATCGCATCGCGGACAGGCAAACGCCCAAGCGACTGGCTCCAGGAAGGAGGGAAAAAACCTGAGCACAGCCGATGATCAACGCATCTCGGAGGGGGGTCTTGTGCAGGGGGCGCTCCGGTCTCCGGTCGCACAACAACAGAATAAGGGAGAACAGCACGGTAGTGCTTGCCAACAAGGTAGGACTCTTGAGACGAGAAGAAAAGAACGTCTCAACGATCCAACCTGCGAGAATGACGGGCGCCGTTGCAACAAGAGCCTTGAGGAGGAAGGCCTGTTCGGGGGTCTTCCTACCAAAGAGGACATCCCTTGCTCCACGCAGAGACATGCGCAGTTCCCGGAAAAGGTAGAAGAAAAGTGCTCCAAGCGTACCGATATTCAGGAAGACATCCACGCTCTGGCCCTGATCTTGCCAATGCAAAAACCGCGGAAGAAGCGCCAAATGGGCGGAGGAGCTGATGGGAAGAAACTCCGTGAGCCCTTGCAGCGTCCCGAGCCACAAGACCTGCGCTATATCCAGGGCAGTTTCCTCGTTCATGCCACTCCCTTGACCCAGAAATCCGAAACCCTTCTAATGCGCAGAGGGTCCGGACATGCATACGCTTTACCATTATCCACTGTGTCCACTCTGCCGAAAAGTGCGCCTCTTGCTCGCAGAGAAGCTTATCGATTTTGTGGAACGAGAGGAAACCCCCTGGGACGCCCATCAGGATTTTCTAGAGATCAATCCAACAGGAGAGGTGCCTTATTTGGAGGAATCTTCCGGAACCTGCATTGGTGGAAGCTGGGCCATTGCGGAGTACCTGGAAGAGACCAGCCCCGACCCTCCTCTTCTTGGAAAAACCCTGCAGGAAAGCGGGGAGGTGCGACGCTTGGTGGAATGGTTTGACATCAAATTCTACAGCGAAGTGTACCAGAGGGTTGTGTATGAGAAGGTGCTTAAGCGCTTTCGGGAGGCGCGTGGGCCGGACTCTAATGCCATTCGCCAAGGAAAGCGGGATCTGGAGACGCACCTGCTTTATATTACTTGGCTGACGGACAGGAGAAACTGGTTGGCGGGCGACTTCTTCTCTCTGGCCGATGTGGCGGCGGCGGCCCATCTTTCGGTGCTCGACTACCTCGGAGAGGTCTCGTGGGAGAAATTTCCGGAAGCCCAAGATTGGTACGCTAGGATCAAATCTCGCCCCAGTTTTCGCCCCCTCTTGAAGGATCGCATTGCGGCTTTTTCGCCCGCTTCTCATTACACAAACTTGGATTTTTGAGACATTTTCCCCTCTATCTAAGAGAAAAATCAGTTTTATGAGTTGACAGAGCCTAGGAACTTTGTTCGAATCGCGCTGTTGGCCTATAGGGGGCCGTTTGGAGGATGTTTTGATGAACAAGAATGAGGTTGTTACGTTTATTGCTGGTTCTGCCGAGCTTACGAAGGTAGAAGCTGGCCGCGCTGTCGACGCTTTCATCGAGGCTATAGAGAAGACCTTGAAGAAGAAGGAGGAGGTTCGGTTGGTAGGTTTCGGGACGTTTTATGTCTCGAAGAGGGCTGCCACGAAGGGCCGCAATCCGAGAACAGGCGCTGCGATTTCTATCCCTGCGTCTCTGCAGCCGAGGTTTAAGCCCGGAAAGTCTCTGAAGGACGCCATAAGCTAAGCTTAAGGTCGGCGTTTGAGAGAGGGACCGCGGTTTAAGCGCAGGAGCGTTGAGGGAGTGGAATTTTAGGGGTTAAGAAGTGCATTGCATCTCGAGACAGGCTCCGGTGGGTCTTAGAGGTGCTGTTTTGTAGCTTGGACGTTTTGAGATCAATGTCCTTCTTTTCCTCTTGTGTCTAGCAAGTTGCTTGGTGTGTAACGTTGCTGGTGGTCAGATCGTTGCCCCTTCCATTTGTTGTGAAGGGTATGTGTGGAGCCTCAGAAAAGGTTCCTAGAGGGAGGAGGAGAGCCTCCACCAAGTGTGGCTTGTGGCTCTTCCTCGTTTTTGTGGTTCTGGAAGAATCTGGGAGAGGGTTGGATCGATAGGAAAGATTGCTTTTCCAGTTCTTATGAAGTGAATGGGTTTCTGTCTCAGGAGCGGGGGTGTTCTCTGGATGAGCCCAATAGTAAGGAGGAGCCTCTCATGACTTCTCTTTGCAAAGAGAGAGGGCCCTCTCCTCGCAAAATGATGTGAGGTAGGGTGAGCCCTGTTGAAGTTTAGTCTGTTAGGGATGTGCAGAAACCACAGAATTCTCGCATGTTTCTGTGAGGACATAACGGAAAGTTCAGTGAGCGCATTAGGCACAATGAAGTGGAACACGATCAATCTGGCCTACAAGCACTGTCAAGAGCTGATCGTCTAGAAGAGCTTTGCGGAGCACGCGGGATCCTGGCGTCTTCGAGTTGGATGAAAGGTCTTTTGGAGCAAAGAGAGTACGAGGGAAGAGAGGCCGTGGAGCAGCAGGCAAGACTCTGGTATTTGGCTTGTTACATGCTCTACGGAGCATGGAAGCGTAAGAGAAAAACTCTCTTTTTTTGACTTCGGCAGGGTCTAATTACCCGCCTTCCATGGGACGTCTTAAGGGTGATTCTTTTCAATCTCACGCTCCCTCGTTTTCCTTTCTTGCTGTAAGCTGATGAGAGAGGCAGGAAGATATTGGCTAGCCTTGTTCTGAGTGGCTCAAGAGAAGAGTTACTGCCTCTATCATTCAGAGGGAGATTCTAGAGGGATCCACGGTTCACACAGGTGGATGGACAGCCCATGATGGGCTTGTTGTGGATGGATATGACCATGACCGAGTCTTTCCGTGCAAGAACGAGTTGCCATAGGCGAGAGTCATACCCTTACAGAAACATGCAAGAATTCCGTGCTTATCGTAAGCCCCTAACCGACTGAAGTGCAACATATTTTACCCTACCTAATATCAAGCGCGCCAAGAGAGAGCCATCGTATGGATTGTGTGAAAATCTGCTCTATACCGCCTATGGCCAGTAATAGAAGCGATAAAAATGAATACACGAAAGATTTTGGCTCCCATTTCCGCGTTTGTTGCGGGAGTACTGAGTGTCTTTCCCGAGACTCACGCAATGGTGCTTTGGAGAGAACTCCCTGAGGAAAGGCCTCCCCTTTCTCGGGGAGTGATGGCCCTTTATGGAGTCCGCGTAGAGCTTCCAGGCCCAGGAGCTGCAGAAAAGGTGATAGAGATGCCTATTTCTCCTGGCGCTACATTGCGGTCCGTAATCATTCCTGCGCGTTTGGAGGTACTGAGGGAGAGATGTTTCGAAAGACATCGGTATCTTCGGATCGCCTTTGAGCATGGTTCTCGACTGATGAAAATAGGAAAATGCGCTTTCTATAAAGCCGGCTTGCGCTCCATTTGTATCCCCGCGAGCGTAGAGGTGCTTGGAAGTGGATGTTTTGAGAAATGCGAAGCCCTGCATTCCATTGTTTTTGAGCGTGATTCTCGGCTCAAGACGATAGAGGAGGATGCTTTTGCTGCGTCTGCCACATGGGTTGTTGCTATCCCTGCCTGTGTGGAGACGCTTGATGCACGGTGTTTCGTACAATGCCGCTCCCTTATCGCTGCGACCTTCTGGGGTGGTTCTCGATTGACGAGAATAGGAGGACAGGCCTTCGCTCACTCCTACTTGTCGTCCATCATGATTCCTCAGTGCGTTGCGGAGATCGGGAAGTGTTGTTTTTATAGCTGCTCCTCCCTTACCTCTCTTACCTTCGAACCTGGCTCTCAACTTGCGGTCGTTGATGACCAAGCGTTTTACGGAACAAAGCTGGTAGACGTTTATCTTCCAGGGAGAGTGGAACTTAGGATCTGCGTATTTGAGCGCTCTCCTATCGAAAAGATCTCCTTTGCCAATGAGCTGGCAGGCGTCTTAAGTGGTGCGTACGCGGGCACCGACGCCCCTCAAGTAGTCGTAGTACCCGCAACGCTTGAGACGCTCGTTCCTTCCTGCTTTGAACGCTGCAGATTGCTGACCTCTATGGTCTTTGAGGACGGTTCTCAGCTCCGAACTCTTGGGGAGAGCGCTTGCGCCCATTCTGGCCTGCAATCTCTTACATTTCCTGAAAGTGTGGAGACGCTTGGGGAAAATTGTTTCCGCCATTGCACCTTCCTCGTTTCCGTTACCTTTGAGGATCATCATCTCCAGTCCATGGGAAGGTACGCCTTCTCCGCTACCGGGTTGCAGTCCCTCATGATTCCCAAGAGCGTTGTGGAAAT
The DNA here is from genome assembly GCA_031266655.1 of Holosporales bacterium. Taxonomy (GTDB): domain Bacteria; phylum Pseudomonadota; class Alphaproteobacteria; order UBA3830; family JAIRMZ01; genus JAIRMZ01. The sequence continues at coordinate 4,731 of JAISAP010000070.1, forward strand.
CGGAGAATACTGTTTTTGCAATTGCCTATCTCTCATGGCCGTTACCTTTGAGACGGGTGCTCAACTTCAGGTCATGAGTGGCGGTATGTTTGCTGGGTCCAGTCTCCAATCTTTTGCTGTGCCGATGAGCGTGGAAGTCATGGGATCATGGTGTTTCTACGACTGCCAATCTCTTGCCTGCGTCACGTTTGAAGGTGGTTCTCGACTTGTGAAGGTAGAAGGACACGCTTTTGATAGCTCCGGCCTGTCCTCTATTGAGATTCCTCAGAGTGTCGTGGAGATCGGAGAGTTTTGCTTCTTCGATTGCCTCTTCCTTACCTCCATTACCTTAGAGAAAGGTTCTCAGCTCGTCACCGTAGGGGCGGGAGCTTTTCCCGAAAATATTCAGGTGCAAACCGCTTTTCCACACGAGTGAGACGCTTCCCGTATCGCAGCCCCCACGCGACAGCGATTGGCAAAGAAAGCGTTTTGGGATACCCTGGCAGCGTTCTCCGGAATAGAGTAAGAGAGGGGATGTGTCCCAAATTGATGAAAAGGCAATTCGGACGCTTGCCCGCCTGCTAGAAGAGACAGCGCTCAGCGAACTCGAGTATCAGACAGAGACCTTCAAAATCCGTGTTGTCAAGGCGGCATCTGTCGCCTACACCGCAACACAAGCAGTTCCTCCTTTACCGGGGCCCTCCTCCACGCCAGAGGATTCTTCCTATCCCATTGCTTCTCCCATGGTAGGTACCGTCCATCTCTCTCCGGAACCAGGAGCGCCTCCTATGATTCGAGTGGGAGATGCTGTCAAGGAGGGGCAATCCCTGATGATTGTCGAGGCGATGAAAGTGATGAACACCATCCGCGCGCCCCGGGAGGGCACCATCAAGCGCCTCTGTGTAGAAGACGGACAGCCCGTGGAATTTGGCGAAGTTTTGGCCATTCTTGCGTGATGTTTAAGAAAATTCTGATTGCCAATCGCGGAGAGGTGGCCCTGCGCATTCTCAGAGCCTGTCGGGATCTAGGAATCCAGACGGTCGCTGTGCACTCCACCGCAGATGCAGAAGCCATGCATGTGCGCCTTGCCGATGAAAGCGTCTGCATTGGTCCAGCACCCGCTCTCCAAAGCTACTGCAATGCGCAAGCGATGCTTTCGGCAGCGATCATCACGGGAGCAGACGCCCTGCATCCAGGGTTCGGCTTTCTCAGCGAAGAGGCTTCCTTTGCCCAGATGGTGGAGGATCATGGCCTATGCTTTATCGGCCCTTCTCCCCGGCATATCGCCTTGATGGGGGATAAAATTGCCGCCAAAGCAACGGCTGCCTCGCTTGGGCTGACCACCGTTCCTGGGTCGGAGAAAGGCCTGGACAACCTCGATGCCGCACACCTCTGGGCGCGCTCCCTGGGCTATCCCCTGCTGATCAAGGCATCGGGGGGAGGGGGCGGACGTGGCATGCGGGTCGTCTCTCGAGAGGAGGACCTGGAGGATGCGTACAACACCGCACGCTCAGAGGCACAGATGGCCTTTGGGAACTCGGAGGTCTACATCGAGAAGTACCTCGACCGTCCACGTCACATTGAGATGCAAATCCTTGCAGACCAGTTTGGCCATGTTGTCACTCTAGGCGAGCGCGATTGCTCCCTGCAGCGCCGCCGACAAAAGGTGTGGGAAGAGGCACCGTCTCCCTCCCTCAGCCCAGAAGTGCGCGAGGCGTTATGTCAGGAGCTGCGTGCCGCTTTTGCTTCCTTTGGATATCAGGGCCTTGGGACGCTGGAGTTTCTCTACCAAGATGCGTGCTTTTACTTCATGGAGATGAACACGCGCCTACAAGTGGAGCACCCGGTGACGGAATTGGTGACTGGCCTTGATCTTGTCTGCGAGCAGATCCGGGTGGCGGCGGGAGAGCCCCTTTCTTACACGCAAGAAGCCATCGTTTTGCGCGGACATGCCCTGGAATGCCGTATCAATGCGGAATCTCCTCTGGATTTCACGCCTTCTCCTGGCACCATTACAAGCTACCACGCTCCAGGAGGGCCCGGTGTTCGCGTAGATAGTGCTTTGTATACAGGAGCCACTGTCTCTCCCCACTACGATAGCCTTGTCGCCAAGCTCCTTGTGCATGGTCGAACGCGGGATGAAAGCCTGGCGCGTATGAAGCGCGCGCTGGACGAATATGTCATTGGTGGCGTGCAAACGCTGCTTCCTTTTCACCGCGCTCTCGTCCGCGATCCGCACATCCAAGCGGGAGAGTACCATATCCGATTCCTGGAGGATCATGCGGAGGAGCTGCGTGCCGCGGTGGAACTGCCGGGTACCGCAGAGAGCGGTCTGGAACACTGACGGATGATGCGTGAGGAGTTTCCGCTCGCTCTTCTCGTATCTTTGGATACAATGGTCCCAAAGGAGGCGTATGCGCACGTGGAAACTGGGAATTTTGCTTGCTCTCATCTTGGTCGTGAGTGGCTGTGGCAAGCGTGGGACCCTGCGTCCTGAGGAGCGGGAGGAGATCCCCTTTCCACGTCGATACCCAGCGCCTCTCACCGAGGAAGAGCTGAATCCCGCGGATCCCCATCCTCAGCCAGGGACGCCTCAAAAATGACCCGACACAGTCTTGGGATGGGCGTTTGCGCCCTTCTGCTGGTTGGAAAGGCTTCCGTGGGCGTTGCTGCGGATCCTGTTGTTCCGTTCTCCGGCCTTTACTTTGCTGTAGGAGCAGGGATGGCACAGGTGAGCTTGAAGCATTCGGGCCGTGTTGGAAAGGGCGATCGTGTAGACCTCTCCCAAAAACTGAATCTCGCGGATTTCCCTGTTCTTTTCGGAATAGGACGCCCTTTGGGGGCAGGTCTCTATGTTGGAGTAGAGGCGGCGCTCAACATCATGCCCCGGGCACACCAGAAAACGGAGGAGATCTCTTCTCATGGAGTCTCCCTTATCTCCATGGGGCCGTCGAAGGTCTCTTGCTGTTTCAATGCGCGCTTTGGGATCCTTCCGATGCATGGGCCTGTTCTGCTTTTTCTCATGGTCGGAGGAGCAGGGACGAAAGCGTCCATACAGGCTTTCTCGGAAAGGTGCGAGTTCTTTGCCATCACGCCTTGTGTAGGGGGTGGTGTGGAGTACGCCTTTTCCAAGCGGTTCAGCGTGCGGTGTGATATATGCCGCTCCTTCGGGGAGTCGGAAGGCAAGACGCTCTCTGGAGACAGAATCGTCGAAAGCACAACGAGCATAACCCCGATTCGGTTTTTGCTGTCTTTTTATCCGTTATAAAGACGTATGCGGCGGCTCATCGCGATTGTGGACCAGGAAAACGGTGTTGCCAAAGGGGGTGGCATCCCCTGGAGTTTTCCGGAAGATCTTGCCTTTTTCCGCCAAAAAACCCGGGGTGCAACGGTTTTTATGGGCCGCAAGACATTCTTAGGCCTTCCCGTACGCCCCCTTCCTGACAAGCACAATGTCGTCCTCTCTCGCACGCACAGTACTTTGCCGGGAGCAGAGGTGTTTACCTCCTTAGAAAAGGCCTTGGAGCAGTATTCTGATGGATGGATCATGGGGGGCGCCCAATTGTACGCGTACGCTCTTGAGCAGGAGCTGGTGGACATGGTGTATTTAACGCGTATGCGGCAAGCCTATGGAGCGGATGTGTGCTTAAAAGATGCTCATTGGAAGGCCTTTTCTTGGTATAAGCTGCGTGAGACGGAGGGTGCGGATTTTCTCCTCGGGCTGCGCTCTGTTCCTCCGAATACAAGAGAATCTCTCTAGATTTGACAGGTTTCCAAGGCTTTCGTACAAACCTCAACAGGATGGGTGGCCGAGTGGTCGAAGGCGCACGCCTGGAAAGTGTGTATACGGTTCTCCCGTATCGTGGGTTCGAATCCCACTCCATCCGCCAGCGATCGTAATGGCAATCCCCTCGTAGAACGACCCACGCTACGACTTCGTGTCGCGGGCAGCGCTTTTTTACTATTTTTTTGGCTCTAGACTAGCATCTCCTCAGTCTATTGACTAAGATGATTAATATAAAAAGCCACTTTAGAACCTAATAAATTTCCTCCAAGGAAAAGTCAGGGGGCACCCTTGTACCCCCCCCCTCCATCGGAAAATAATAGGATCTAGTGGCTCCTGCCCAGCACCTCTTGTGTCGCTTGATCAGAGGAGTGAATATTCTGGAAAGACTCTCACCTCTGGCGTGATGCTGGGCCTTGCCCTCTTGAGAGGCTCTACGCCTCCGGAAGATTTCCTGTCATCAGCTGCATGGGAAGAGGAGCAGGTTCCAAGGCATTTAAGGTAAAGGTTTCGAGCATCATGTCCTGAACGCATCCTCCGATGAGCACCGGATGCTCGGATACCACAGCGAATGCGTAGTGCACTGCCTTGTGGGCGGAATCGTAGGCAGCTACGAATAAAGCCCTACCCCCTGGCGGTAAGCCCTTCGTCTTGTCCACATACTCTGGGTAATCTCCATTGGGAACGTTGAGAACCACGTAGTCCATATCAGGTCTGGGTGGCGTTACGATTAGCTTACCCGGGAGCGGAGCAGTACTTCCGATCTCTTGCATAAAATCGAATATCCTCTGTTGGAGGCAAGGAGAAAGGCTAGTAATAGTGCCGTCAGGTTTCATGACTCCGACACGTTTGAGTTCGTTGAGTAAGCCCGTTTGCGCCGCGATCCTAGCGGCCGGTGCGCCATAGAAGGCGCAGTACTTCTTCCGTACCTCCTCTGCTATTACCTTTGCTTTCTTTTTATCTCCCCCAACCATAAATTCCACATCGGTCAAAATGCCCAAGAGCCTAGAGAGGGGGGCTGGCGTTCCTAAAGGCGGATCCCCAAAAGGGAGCTCAAAGTGTGCCCTAAACAGCCCCTGGTACATGTCTTTCACCTGCCCTGCAGGAACAACGGATCCTGGGGGAAGTAAAACACCAGGAGTGTGCATGTCCTTCACAAGGGTCAGCGAGAAGGTAGCTCTCTCAACTTTCTGTCCATCCCATGGAAGGGGGTTGTCAGAAACACCAGCTCTCGCGATATCCATCAGTGTGGAAGCTACGTGCGACGTCAAATCAAGAGGAACGCTAAGGCCCAGTAGCCTTTCTGGAGCACAACCACCGATCTTCAAGACCACATCATTTTCCGGCACGAAAATGCTAAGATCGTTAAGCGATAATTGACTGATGAGGCGAAAATGACGGTCCGTTATCTTTCCCTCTGAGAGCAACCGATACTGATCGATAAGGGGTAGTTCCTCCCATAAGGGGGAGATCTGCAAGATCTCTGAAACCGCTTCGCGGACGGGCCGTCCATCGACGCTAAGGAGGCCCCTACCCTTGAGCTCTTGAACGGAGCTTTCATGCAAGAGCAACTCTGTGTGGTGAACTTCCTTGCCCTTCACGCGATCACGTACAAAAACGAACACCACGAAATCGTCGGTGGCTGGAGCCTCAATTACAAGGAAGCTGGGGGTTGTGTCGCTCAACTCTTGGCGAGAACGGAAAGCGCCCCTGCCTCGAACATCGACGGTAACATCGATGCTACTGCGTGGGGAAAACCCACTTACGGAACACAGCGTCCCAAGATCAATCCTGTAGACCGGAGTTGGTTTCGGATTATCCATGACCGCGCGTCCAAAAGCCACCATTGCTTCGGTCAGGGGCTCGATATAGGGTTGCACGCAGGAGCCGCTCTCTGGGACGTGCCGAAAGATGTCATGCTTGTGATCAGAAAACGCTTTTAAGAGGAGTTCTGTGGCTGCGCTCCTTGCCTTATCTTCCTCTATTGTGACGAGCAAACCCTGTTTGGCAACGTTCTCTACTACGTAAGACAAAGTGCTATACCTGTTCGCATATGACAATTTTCCACGCAATACCAGAAAAGCCTCCGGATATGTTACGTCCGGCTCTGGCACTATATCCCCGAGAGAGGCGGGAAGGGGGAGCGCTTGGACAGAAAAGGAAACCCCGATTTCCGCGCTCTCTGGAGAGAAGAGAAAGAGTCTTTGGTAGGTACAGAATAGAGAATCGGGTGCAGTTAGACGGACGTTAACGTTACAGACTATAAAGCCGCCGCCTCCCGTAACACACGGCTGAGAGTGCGTAGAGAAGCGCCTGAGTTCTGGCAGTATTGCCTCTTCCCCGAAGATCGCGTCTTCTGGAAAACATTGGAACATACCGTGCCCGGAGAACGCCGCTGTCAGAAAAGTGCCAGCCAGCAGCAGAGTGGTTACTTTTGTTTTATTCATGGTTACATTCCTTATAATAGGAAATTTATAAAATTCTTTTAGGGAAAAGTCAAGAGGGTAAAAAACACCCTTTAAATCGGATGGAACTATTATCTCATTAAAGGGAGGTCGTAAACGAGGATCGTAGGATCCCTACTCCCTTTCCATCGACTTAGGGAGTTGTGTTGCCTAGAGTGACTCCGGCATGGAGAAAACGCGGGGGTTTTTGTGAAGCGTTCTGCCTGGAAAGCCCTAGGCGTCACGATGATCGTATCTATGGTCGCTTTTTTCGAACTCGCCCCCAATAAACGCTTCGGACTGGATCTTGGAGGACGCGACGGCATCGTCTTCGCTGTCGTCTTCGCTGGAGCGATCTTCCTGAAATTCCTTATCGTATGGCGCGGTTTTTACCTCATGGAGAGCTCTGTTTCGTGGAGAAAGAGTTGCGGCTACGTTCTTGTGGGAGGAAGCATTGTTCGGTGTTGTTTGTCGCTTATGGGCTGTTCGATCCCTTCCCTGAAATTGCTCATTCGCGCTGCGAGCATACTCGCCCTGTTGGTCAGCTTGAAGCGAGAAAAGACCAAGGAATAGGATTGCCAGGGGAGCATGAGCGTGTTATCTCTCTGCAGATCGAAGAAAAGATGTGGCGGTGGGCGTTTCCCGTTTTCTCCTCCTCCTAGGAGGTTTTGCCTGTGCCTCTGTCGCGCAGGAACCCGTCAAGCCCCCTCCCCAGGAGTTCGAAAGCCAACTTCATGAGCTTCGTGAGGCAGAAGGAGCGCTGCTCGCGTCCCTTGCGTCTTACCATGAGGCGGCAAGTCGTATTCTGACGGCGCTCGTGACCTTCTCCCGGCACACGCCCCCTGCTCTCGCCCTTTCCTCCCCGCATCCAGAGGACCGCGTGCGCCAAGCCCTTGTTCTGCGCTCTTTCATGCCCTTTCTGAAACAGGTGCAGGCCAAGATCCTTCAGCAGCAGAAAACGCTCCAAGAGGCGCAGCAGCTCGTCTTGCAGGCAGAAGAGCTCCTCAAAAAGCCTTCTGTCTCGCTGTCGCAGAAGCATGAGCAGATGCGGGATTTGCTGAAAACTTCCTCCACTCTTCCCGATTCCGTCCAGAAAGCGCTCGAGCAAAAAGTGGTGAGTCTTGCGGATCAAGTGCGCTCCATGGATGCGCTTATCAAGGAACTCGAGGGAGAAATGAAGCCCGTTCCGAAGAGTTCCAGCGACGTCGATGCTTCCGCATTTTGTTGGCCCGCGGAGGGGAAGAAGGATTTTTCGTTTGGCAAGAAAAACCCGCAGACGCAGGAATACGGCAAGGGCATGCTGATCTACACCGCCCCCAAAGCTTCCGTGGTGGCGCCCGCTTCCGGGAGCGTCGTCTTTTCTGGTCTTTTCAGAAGCTACGGAAAGATTATTATCATCGAGCATGCTAAAAACTTGCATAGCTTGGTCGCAGGGTTGGAGACGCTGAAGGTCTCTACGGGAAAGCGTGTTGCGCGAGGAGAGCTCTTGGGGTTGATGGGAAAACGTGCCTCTCCTTGTTTGACATTTGAGGTGCGGAAAGAAGGAAAACCTATCAATCCTAGGGAACTCTTTCAGGGGAGTGGCCAATGAAACCGACTATTTTTGTATTGTTGCTAGGAATCTTGTGGAGTGGCGCTCCTTGCTTCTCTGCAAAACCACAGACTCCACCCAGCGTTCCTGACTCTATCCCAAAGGAGGACCGGCCCTACGTCTTTCTCATATCGGTCTTGAAATTCATCAAAGAGTGCTACGTCACACCTGTCGATGACGATACACTCGTGGAAAAATCCATTGCAGGAGCTCTTAGCGCGTTGGATCCCCATTCAGGGTACCTCAACAAAAAAGCGCTGGAGGCGTTGCAAATGCACGCGGACGGAAAGTATGGAGGTTTAGGAATCGAGGTCATGATCGATGGCGGATTGCTTCGTATCATTGCCCCAATCGACGGCACACCCGCTTTTCGCGCGGGATTGAAGTCGGGAGATCTCATTACACATGTGAACGATGTTTTCTTTCAGGGCACCAGTTTGGAGGAGATCGTCGGAAAACTGCGGGGAGCGCCGGGTTCTTCTGTTCGCCTCACGATCAAACGCGCGGGCCAAAATCCCTTCAAGGTGGACCTCAAACGCGAAATCATTCTTGTCCATCCCGTATCCTGGGAGCTGCATGACGGTATTGCGTTTATACGTATCTCGACCTTTGGGAGAGGGGCGACGAAAGAGCTTGAGGGAGCGCTTGAGAAACTCCCCAAAGGCTCTACCAAAGGCCTGGTACTGGATCTGCGCGACAATCCCGGAGGGTTGTTGGAAGAAGCCGTTTCTGTCGCGGATCTTTTCCTCGATGGTGGAGACATTGTTTCTACGCGTGGGAGAGATTCTTCTATGAACAAAGTATTCCACGCGACCAAGGGAGAGAAGTTGCCACGGGTGCCTCTTGTGGTCCTGGTGAACAACGGATCTGCTTCGGCCTCTGAGATCGTTGCGGGAGCCTTGCAGCACTACCATCGCGCGGTCATCGTGGGAACGCAGACTTTTGGCAAGGGATCGGTCCAGAAGGTGGTTCCCATTTCAGAGAAAGCAGGCGTTAAACTGACGGTGGCCTGCTATTATCTGCCCTCTGGACAGAATATACAGAGGCATGGGGTGACGCCCGACGTCGTTGTGCCTCTTGCGACGGTAAAAATTGCGAAGGATCTCTTCTTTTTTCGAGAGAAGGATATTCCCCATGCCATGCAGGCGGCGGAAAAGGCTGCGGAGAAAATTCCGGAAAAATCCAAGGAAGAGCAGCGCGCGTTGATCGAAAAGGTCTCCCAAAAAGAGCGGGGAGATCGCAAGGGAAAGGAGGAGGACGGAGAGGAGGACATGCGGAAGCTTCCCCTCTCGGAACGTCTGGAGAAGGACTTGCAGCTCATGCAGGCTTTCTCTATCGTGCGCGCTTTAGGGTGCAAGCCTGCGCCTGGGAAATAAGGGAGGATAGGGAGCAAGAATCTCTCGGAGGTCTTTTGTCTTCTTCTTATGCAGCCTGACCGGAGCTGTGGGAGGAGTCTTGTACGGACTGTCCTTCTCTGCCGCTGTTGCTTGGCCAAAGGGCTACTCCTTCCGGCTGATTGTCGACACAAGCGTAGACGAGAGGCCTGCTTTTTCCTCTTCACAGGAATCACCATATTCCGCGCCTTCCCGCCCGCTACACGAGGCATTCTTAGGGAGCGCGTCGAGCCCATGTTGAAGTATCATCATTCAGGGGGTTGGTTATGAGGCTCGCTTATGTGATTGCCTATGTATCGAATGTTTGCGATTCGATGGAATTTTTTGAGAAGGCCTTTGGATTTAAAAGGCGTTTTATAGGCGAGGGTTATGCTGAGTTGGCTACAGGAAGTACGACTTTAGCTTTTGCCTCCCATGAGAGAGGTGATGAGAATTTGCCCTCTGGTTATGTAGCAGCCAATAAGTCTGATAGACCATTAGGCATAGAGATTGCATTGGAGGCAGAATCCGTGGAAGAATCTTATGAAAGAGCGATCTCTTGCGGTGCTAAGTCTCTGAAAAAGCCAGTTGAGATGCCATGGGGACAAATCGTAGCTTATGTCAGGTGCCCCGAGGGAATACTCATAGAACTGTGCTCACCGATGAAGGAGTAATTTTATGGGGCTCTCGCTCGGCATCTCTTTTGCCACTTGACCAGTATTAGTCCATAAACTGAGGAGATCTGTGTTTCTGTTATGATACAGAGGTTTACACTCTTTCAAATGTAAGGGGAAAATCTCATCTCTTAAGCCGTTAAACTTCGTACAACGCCTTTTTGCGAAGTTGCAGGAGGTGCCATATCCTTAAGAGAACTCGTTCCTTGAGCTCGCTGCTGCAAGGAAAGATGCGACGGGGATTCTCGCCATGTACGGCCAATCTGTCGGAGTTTGCCTTATGCAATGCATCAGTCCTTCCAGAATCTCTTCCTGAACAACAAGCATCAGCTCCTCTTTTGAGCTGTCTGGGCCCATGCTATCGGTCTCCTTACCCTTTCCAACAGGTTTTCTCCAAAAAAGGCCAATGTAGAGGGTGCAGGATCGGAAAGAGCCGATCTAAGGGACCCCAAGAAGTAGCAACCCTGCCACAGTGCAGAGGCGAGCTTCTTTCTCACACTTTCATCTCTCCTCCCGTCTTGCCAACCAAACACCGGAGTCCTTCTTGCTGCTCCACGGCCTCTCTTCCCTCGCACCCTCTTTGCTCCAAAATAACTCTCATCAAGCTCGAAGACGCCAAAGTCCCGAGAATTCTCCTCAAAACTCTGCCGTACTATCAGCTCTCGAAAGTACCTATAATGCGAGTTAATCGTGTTTCGATTGATTTTTAACAATGTGCTCGCAGAACTTGCCGACATGTCCTCGCAGAAACATGTAAGAATCCCATGTTTCTTGTAAGCTCCTAACCGACTGAATCTCAATATGTTTTACCCCACCTAACATCATTGTGCTAGGAGAGAGCCATCACAAATAAGAATGGCATGAGGGCCCGGCATCTCCTATGGGACACGGTTGAGGAACAAGGAGAGTCTATAGATTGCCGACGAATGCTCTGCATCGCTACTATGAAACCTGATACAGATCTCTGCAGTTGCAGTTTTCGCGTAACGCTGATGTAGGTTCATCGTTGCCTTTGTGATCGTATTGACATCGAACTACTGTCACAAAGGCTCCGCGCTCCTTATAGGGCGTGGTTCTCTACGTGTTTGGTGCAGAAATATACCTGAGAAGTTTTCGCGTAACGTTGGTGTAGAGGGATCATCGCCCTTGCGCCCACTACACTAAAAGTGGACGGCGATCGTCAGAGCCACCGCGTCTCTATGGGACGCGGTTATTGTGGACTTGGTACGGGCGTGTTTCTCTGCAGCTTGCGTTCATCAAGTTTATGCAAGTGCGTCTGTTAACTCCATACATCATACAGGTGTACTTTCCTCAAAGTTTT
>JAISAP010000007.1 GCA_031266655.1 Holosporales bacterium
CCAAACAGACCTCGCTCATGAGTTGGCAGAAATGATCCGTGCCCAGCACGCCTACGCCGCTAATACCAAGGTCATGTCCACACTCGATGAAATGCTCGATCAACTCGAAAGACTCTAAAATAACTAACTAAAGAGGGGGGGGAGACAAAAATCCCCCCTCACCACCCTAGCCCAACGCCCTTAACGTGCCATATTTAAATTTTGTGACTCTGGCATCCAACCAAGGAAAGGTACTGGGAGACTGTCAGTTCCTCTGCTCGGGAACAAGAAGGGATGCCTAGCACGCGCCATTCCTCCTCCGAAAGAAAAGGTAAGGCGTTTCTGATCATCTTGCGACGAGAGGAAAAGGCGTTTTTTGTCATTTTTTCCAGGAGAGCATAACGATCGGGGGACAGTGCCGACCCCTTCGGGTCCAAGCGCACCACCGTAGAGTGCACCCGAGGAGGTGGGACGAAGGCTCCTGGAGCAAGGGAGAATTCCGCAGTCACCTCCGCCTGCGTCTGGGTCAAAACGCTCAAGCTACCGTAGCTTTTGGTCCGAGGAGGAGCACAGAGGCGGTCCGCCACTTCTTTCTGAAACATCAACACAAACCGCTCGAACAGCGGAACTATGGGAAGCCACCGGAGCAGGAGAGGCGTGGCAATATTGTAGGGAAGGTTGGCCACAACGAAGGGTTTTGCGTCTTCCGCAGAAAGAAAGGTGCGGAAATCCCCTTGCAAGGCATCTTCCCAATGGATCTGCAAGCGAGGCGCATATAGGTCTTGCAGAGGGGCCAGAGCAGCGGAACAGCGCGGGTCCTGCTCGAAAGCGTGGACGAAAGCACCTCTCTGAAGAAGGGCGCGCGTCAATCCCCCAGGACCCGGGCCGATTTCAAAGACGGTTCTCCCGGAGAGGTCGCCTGCGCAGGCGGCGATGCGCTCGCAGAGCTTGCTGTCTATAAGAAAATGCTGCCCGAGCCTCTTGTTCGCCTGTAGAGCGTGGACAACGGATGCCAGAGAGGGAAGACCTGGCTCAAGCTCGGATTTCAATGTACGCAGTACGTTTGAGATGGCGCAAATGGCGCTCCGCAAGACCTCCTAGCTGAGCATCTCGGGTCTGCTCGAGAAACAAGTCCTTTGTCGGAAAAACAATAGGACGCTCGCGCCTCTTGCGCACGGCGATCAGCATGACTCCATCCGGCGTTACGATAGGAGGGGAGATGTCTCCCGTCGGAATATTGACGATAAACGTTTTGAGCCTCTGGTCGATTTCCTCTTCCAAAAACGTTTCTTCAGGAAGAATCTTGAGCCCGGAAAACTCTTGTTCTGTCTTTTTAGGATCATGATGCGCCAGTAGGTGCGCACGTACTTCCTGCGCTTGCTCCACAAAGATCTGCGCTGCCTCTTCGGAATCCAGCGCATAAGGAGCTGGAACAAGAAAACGTTGAATCGTCACCTCCTGGGTGGTCGTCGTGCCAGGAAGGCGGCGGTCTCGACACAGCAAAAGAACGCAGGCTTTGTGCTTCAGGAGGGGAGGAGAAATCTGCCCCGTCGGAAGGATTTTCACAGCGCCCCGCTCCACCTCAGAAAGCTGATCCTCTGTGATCCACCCAAGATCGCCTCCCTTGAAGGCCTCTGGAGCCTTGGAAAACTGCTGCGCCAGCACCGGGAAGCTGGCCCCCTGCTGCAGAAGCGCTACGAGGCGCCCCATCTCCGCCAGAGAGGCTTTTTCTTGCTCCGGAGTCTCGCAAGGGAGCACAATCCTGCTGAGAAGAACGGCGCCCTGTTTTTGATGCTCTTTCGCCCGCGCTAACAGTCGTTCCGCTTCCTGATCAGACACTTGGATGCTGCCTCCATAAAGGTCGTTAATCACCTTGCTCCAGGACACATGGGCACGCGCTTGCTGGACAAGGGTGAAGCGAGGAATGCGATTGCGCTTGAGAAAATCCTCAAAGAGCTCCGGAGACAGTCCACTCCGACGAATCATGACGGACAGCATTCTCTGCACATCCGCGTCAGAAATGTAGTGGGGATTCTTGATAAAACGCGCGACCCGCCGAGCTTCCTGAATTTTTAAATGCTCTTCGATGAGCGTCTGCAGAATGGTGCGCCGAATCTGCAGCAGCGCTTCCTCCGGAGGGTGCATGCCCGAGGAAGCCAGGAGAAGGGACAGCCGTGCATCGATATCCGCCTCCGTAATGACATTGCCATTCACAATAGCGAGGATGTGAGCTTCCGCCTCGTGAGTGGAGGGGGGAGGAGGAGTCTCCTCTGCATGCCCCGTCCATGGAAGAAGGATCATGAGCAGCGTGGCGACAGCCTTGAGAGTAAGGAATCTCCTGCGGGACAACTCTCTCTCCTTTCTTCCCTGCATTGTGATATCTTGCGAAGAGTAAGGCTACAGGCCTACAAGAAAGAAATCAATTTTCGAAGAAATACGCCATGTTGACACGATATATTGGAAAAATGCTGATTCAGAAGACATTTTTTATTGCCTTAGGGCTTACCATGGCCGCATGGGTGGGGCAATCCTTACGGTTTACTCGGCTGATGATGCAATGCGGACTCAGCAGCTGGGGATTTCTGAAAATTGCTATTTATTTATTCCCCGACCTTCTTCTGCTCACCCTTCCCATAGGATTCGCCCTCTCCGTTGGGACCGTGTACCAGCAGCTGCATATGTCTTGCCAACTTGTCGTTGCCCGTGCTGTCGGCTGGTCCGCAGCAGCTATAGCACGCCCTGTGCTCCTCCTTGGCGCCGGGATTATCGGCATTCTCTACGCGACCAATTCCTACCTTTCCCCAGCTGCCATACGGTATTTCAGAGAAACAGAGATGCTGCTGCTTCGCAAGATCCAGATCCTTTCTGCAGCAGAAGGGGAACAGGTGATCGATCATGAGGGGTTTTTTGTCTTCGCTAGGCAAAAAGATAAGGAGGGGAATCTTTCCGATATTGTCATGCGTGATCAGCATGTTCCCGAAACGCTGAGGAGTATCTACGCCAAGCGAGGGCGGCTTGTGCAGCAAGGAGACCAGATTCTCCTCTTTCTTGAAGAAGGGCAACGTATCGATTTTGACAAGAAAACGCAGCGGATTACCACCATTCTCTTTGACAAGTATGAGGCGTGTCTTTCCAAACTCATCAATAGCAAAGCTGGTATGACCTTTCTCGCGGGGGATAGGGTGCCGAAGCCTCATGAGCTGTTTTTCAACGAACTCTTTCCCACCCCCGGAACCGTTGACGCTGGTAGGCTAGACCAGCTCCATGCGGAAGCGCACCAGCGTCTCGTGAGCCCGCTGCTGGTGCTCGTCTTCGCACTGATCGGTGTCCTCATCGTTCTCCAGTCGGGAGGGCAGCGTGACGCTTCTTCCAAAAATACGGTTTGGACGGTCTTCTGGGTCGCGATGATTGAGTGCTTGCACCTGGGTCTCATGAGTTTTTCTGGTCGATATCCTGCGCTTAACTTCGTGAGCTACGGGTTTGTTGGGGGTCTTCTCGCATTCCTCTCGGCGCGTTTGTTATGGGGACGGTTCTAAGATGCAATGGGTCCATTGGAGATATCTTCTGAAACTGCACCTCAAGTCGCTCCTTGGGGTCGTTTTCACGGTTGCTCTGATTATTTTCATTCTCACGTTCATCGAAACACTACGGCGTATGCGCTGGTGGGATGTCATTCCTCTAGGGTTTCTCACTTCTACCGCCCTCTATCGCCTCCCCAACGTCATTGCGCTTCTGTTCCCTTACATGTACTTGATCGCGACCGGCTTGACGCTGGAGTCTCTTGCCTCCTCCCGTCAAATGACGGTTCTGCAAGCGAGTGGATACTCCATCTGGCAGATTCTATCGCCCTTCCTGTGGTTTGCCGGCTTCCTCAGCGCTTTTTGGTTCTGGGGACTGCAGCCCCTTTCCGTGTACTTATACGGAGAAATTCAGTTCCGTGAGCAGACATATTTTAGCTCAGATTCCACGGTTTCTCGCAATAATTTGTGGCTCCATCAACAGCCGACCTCCTCTTCGGGTGTTCTCTTGCAGGTTGGACATATGGGGGATACAGACTGTTCGGATATCTCCGTGTATCGCTTCTCGCAGAACGGAGGACTGGAAGAGGTGCTCTTTGCCAAGACGCTGCACTTTGACGCCAATCGGTGGACTTTGTCGCAAGGGACTCTTTTTGACCCTGATAGCTTGGAGTATCGCCCTTTTTCTAATCGTCAACTAGAAAATTCGCTAGACATCAGCAAGATCCTCCCCTCTCTGCAATCGCCCAAAGATCTGGGAATCTACGACATTTTCTCCACCATGAAGGTGCGCAAAGAGGGGCATCTCTCAGAACGAGAGCATGCGATGACTCTGCACGCGCTAGGAGCGAAGGCGGTTCTCATTTTCTTCATGGTGCTGCTGGCAGGATGCTTGCAAATTCGGCATTCCCGCCTCGGGAAGGGCCTTTCCGTTGCGCAAACGTTGCTCTGTGGCCTGCTTTTGCATTTCTCGACCGATATTTTTTCCTCCTTTGGGCTTAAGAGAGTGCTTTCTCCCTTCTGGGCAGGGTGGACACCAGCTCTCCTCACAGGAGCCATCGCTCTGATAGGATTAATCCGCAAAGGAGAGCGATGAAAAAGGGCGGAAAAACCGTTGTTCTCGCCCTCCTCCTGTTTGCAAAAGCCCTGGAGGTGCAATCCGTCCCTGCTCCCCAGTCCCATAAAGACATGGTTCTTTTGGCCGCGGAACAGGTGATCAGCGATGGCAAGATGGGAACCGTCACGTTCCTCAAAGGGGTAAAAATTTCCTCCAATAATCAGTCTTTGATGGCGGACAAGGTGATCTACAATCCGAAAGCGGACAAACTCATCGCCATTGGAAACGTTGTTCTACGTAATGCGGAGGGTGTTTATCACTACAGCAACTACGCGGAGATGCCGGGAGACTTTAAAAAGGGTATTGCCCATGAGTTAAAGATCATTCAAACAGATAAATCGCGCCTTGCAGGGAGGCGCTTCAAGTACAAAGAAGGGCGCGGCTACGACATCAAGATGGGCTCCTATTCTCCTTGCGACAACTGCAAAACGGATCCGGATCGTCCCCTCGTGTGGGATTTACGCGCTCCCATGATTTATTACGACAACGTCAACGAGAATGTGACCTATTACCACGCGCATCTGAGCTTATTCGGCATTCCTGTCTTCTACTCTCCTTTCATTCGGCATGCAGGTCCCCGTTCGCAGAGAAGAAGCGGCTTTCTGTGGCCACAATTCATTTTCTCTGCCACGGGCATCATGATCGTGCCGCTATACGTCCTCCCCATCGGCGTTTCCCAGGAGCTGCTTCTTCGGCCCATTGTCTCAGGCGATGGGTTCCGCGTGCTGTGGGGTAGGTATGAAAGCCGTTTCCACCAGGGGCACATGCTTCTTGATGGCAGCTTAGCGGGCAAGAAGGAATTTAAGACAAAAACGCCCACGCTCTCTGCCCATAAGAAGGAGGAGGAAGAGGGTCCGCTTCACTGGTACATCAAAGCCAATACACAAGCTGATTTAACAGAACATTGGAGAGGGTGGCTGGACGGTCAATTTAGCTCAAAAAGGAGCTATTCCGTGTACCCCTTTGGTCAACAGGACACATCGGTGCTGTACACCAACCAGGGAGGAGCGGAGGCGTTTTACGGGCGTCAGTATTTGTTGGTGAAAGCCTCCAGCTTTTTGAATATGCGGGAGGGTGAATCCCCCACCTCTACGCCTTTCATCTTGCCGCAAGCGGAATGGGATGGAGCCTTCGATTCGGAGCTGTTTGGAGGCACCTGGACCGCAGATTTTTTCTCCATCAACATGGATTACCCTTACGGAAACAAGGATCGACGTGTCTTCTTAGATGTCGGATGGCACAGGAGCGTCCTAGCTCCTTTCGGGCAAATCCTAAGCTTTAGCTTGGAAGCCCTCAATCATTTCTACTCCTTTGCCGAACCGGAGAAGCAATATTACAAAGAAAAAGTCTCCGGGAAATACAATGCGACAGAGAAGGGATGCACAACTCCTGGAGGAAGCCTCTACTGGCGTTGGCCTTGGATCTTCGAGGGACGGGAGAACAACTCCTGCTCTCTCGAGCCCGTTGTAGGAACGGTGTTTAGCGCCATTCCCTCTCCTGATTACCAGCTGTTCGTGCGGAAGGTCGAACCTGGATCTCTCTCTTATGCCATTACCGAATACAATTTCTGGAGACCCCACCGTCTGCCCAAGGGCAACTCTGACGCTCCAGGAGGGAGACTCGTTTACGGAGGGAAAAGCAGCCTGTACTCGAAGGGTAGTACAGTGGCTACGGCGATTCTCGGGCAGTCCTATACGCTCACCGACCCAGAGTTAAACCTTTTACGTAAGAGCACAACTCAGAAGAAGAAGCGCCGTTCTTACTTGGTGGGCTCCCTCAGCGTTTATTCTACGGGCATGAGCATAACGATGCGCGGGCAGTACGATACGTACATTAAAAGATTTATGCACTACGAAAACAGCTTCTCCACCAACCTTGCGGGGGTAGGGATCGGGTTCAGCGTTTACAACACCAGTCAACCGCAGGACAATGGTACGTACAGCCGCACAACAGGCGCCTCTTTGAGCCTGAGCTCTTCAGTACTTTCTGTCCCATGGTCTTGGAGCGGTTCGTTTGCCGGAACGCCTCTTGCCCTGTCGACCTACACGTTTCAGACTTCGACATCCCTACGAATCGCCGCTGTTTCTCTTTCCTTTTTGCACAAAAGTACGATGTATGTGCAGGGAGAGCACACAACAGGAACCGTAGAGCGGGAAATAGACTTATCTTACTACGACGAATGCCTGACCGTCACGCTGCAGGCGACCCAGAACTTTTCTCTCGGGAAGGACGATCCTTTTTACATGTTTCCGCAACAGAACACGAACTATCTGCTCACGTTTAACTTCAAAAACCTCGGATCTATCACGAATGCCGAGCTCGGGAATATGGCAGATAGCTTAAACGCTTCCTAGGAAAGCCGGGGATGGCGATCTCCTGGCCGTCGCAGAGATCTTCCCTCTTTGCTGGTGTGCCTGCGAGAGGTCTGATAGCTCCCGTTTGCAGTTCTTAAGTCGCTCAAGCTCTCTAGAATCATCGCGGTCTTGAATGGCAAAGGCAGCCATTTTAATTTCTAGGAGATCCAACAGAATCTCAAGGGAGCAACGGGATAGCATATTCTCCTCCTCTGCCGATAGGGTGTTACGATAGGAAAAAGTTCTTAAGAAACTGTTAACGACCCCATGCCCCCCTCCTCTACTGCCGATTTTCAAGCGCTTCTCCTCTCTTCCACAACGCGTGTCGTAGGCCTCGATGTGGGAGAGCGGCGCACTGGACTGGCCCTATCGGACCTGCGCCATCCTCTTGCGGTGCCGTGGCAGCTGGTGGCACATCCTTCGCTCATGGAGGGGGTTGCCCCTGTTGCTTCCTGGATTAAGACGGAGGAGGTCGCGGGACTCATTATTGGTTGGCCGGTAGAAATGTCTGGGAAGGTAGGCTCTCAGTGCCAGAAGGTCCTGCAATTTGCGGAAGCGCTTTCCGCTCGCGTAGAAAAACCCTTTTTCTTGTGGGATGAACGCCTCTCTACAGCGGCAACGGCACGCTCCTTGAAGGATGTACCTCTTTCTCGCAAGAAATACGCTGCAACTCTGGACAAGGCGACCGCCGCCCATATTCTACAAGGAGCTCTAGAGTTTTTTCGCAGGAGGGGGTGAGGAAAGGGGTGTTTTTCCGTGTTTCACCCCTTCTACCAGGGCAGGAACCGCCTTGGGAAAAGAAGGAAAGGGAATGGGAACCCACTTGTCCTTTTCCTTTTTCAGGGGAACGAGCTTGATGTACAAAACAGCGGCGTTGGAAGCTTTCTCTCCTCCAGAAGAGGCTTTGGTAACGGTGGGAATGGTGAATTTCAGGACCACGCCCTCTCCAGAAGAGTCTTGACGCGACACGGCGTGAGAGGCCATGAGGCGGAACAGCGCCATCTGCCCGCCATAGGAGAAAGAAGCGGTCTTCCCAGAGATCCCCAGGGTTGGATTGTTCCGGTCGAGAATAGGAACAAGGGGACTGTTCTTGGCGAATCGGAAGACGACATCCACGGGATCCCCCACGTGCCATAGGATCTCCTTGTTGGGGGAGGCGACATCGATCACATTCTTTCCCCATTTTACCTTCCATTCCACGACATGTTTGCCCGCAATCTCTCGGTCCTGAGCCGCTCGAAATTGCACGCGGAATGCCAGGAGAGAAGCCGCTGGATCGTGATTTTTCTCGTGCGCAACCCAAAGTTTCAAAAAGTTCTGAATGGGAGTGAACTCCTCCAAAAACTGGCACACCAGTTTCTCATCCTGCGCGAGATGGGGCTTGATTTCTAAAGCTGCCTTTACGTCTGCTGCGAACGTTTCATAAAGTTGAGTGAGGCGCTCCACAGAGCCCATTTGGGCCTCCGATTCCGATGAATAGATGTCGTCTGAGAAGGGGAAGCGCCCGCGTAAGGTCTCGTTAAAGTGCTCCGAGATCTCCTGGTAATATGTCATCGCCATACTGGCTGAGACCTCTGCCGCACGTGTGACCAGGGCGCGTGCAATACCAGCGCGCTGTTCTAAAAAGAAATCGCCATTTTCTTCCGAGGCTTCTGCGAGCGCTTTACGTGCCGCCTTGGGATCAACGTTTTTCAAGTCCGCCGTGACAAAGTTTTCCAGGACAGCAATGGAGTTCCCAGGTTTTTTCTTCTCGTAATCGTCCACCTGCTGGATGAGTTCCTTCCATTTGCTCAAAAGAGCTTTGTTGTGCTTTTGCTTGCAAAGAGGATCCGTTGACAGCAAGACCAGGAGGGGCTCCGCCAGCTCTTTCGCCAAGAAACGGATGCGTTCACGCTGCGTGGAGAGGTAATTTTGTAACTGCCCATTATCTTGCACTTGGAAGCCCGCGTAGTTCGCTGGGTGCTGCCCGTCCCAGGAAGAGAAGAGGTTATTCTTCACCGTATAAGGACCGTCCGCCTCCAGAACATCGTCCACTTTTTCCAACAAACGGTACACCTGCTCCAGGATCAAGGCGGTCAAGCGCCCGTCATACATGCGACGCGACCGTACGTTCTCCAGAAAATGCAGGATTTTTGCAAAATGTGCCGTGCTATCCTTTAGATTAGAAGCTTGTAGCCGCAGGCGTTCTTCTATGCTGGATGCGGAGACGCGTGCATCGTTGGTGTCTTCCAGGATTTGGGCGCGCGCAACGAGGGCGAGCACCACCGGAATGAGAATGCGGTGCGCAAGATCTCCGTAAATTTCTTGCATATCCTCCCGAAAAGCATCCAGGCGCGTTTCGCAAAAATCTGTGTACTCATCGATGAGGCGCGCGGCCTCTTTGAGGATGCGCGTATCCCAGTACAGGATTTTGCCTTCTGGAACCACCATTTTAAGCGTTTTTGGCTTAGCAGAGACCATGAAAGGCTCCGCTAGAAGGTTCTGCAGATCTTGCGTCAGCCGCACGAATCCCCGGGAGGGTCCAGAGATGACGTGCCCCTTTCTATGCTCAAAAAGTCGGCCTGTGAGAGGCGTCTCTACGGAAACCAATTGCTGACGAAACGCCTTGAGACCAGTCTCCCCTTTTTGGAGCAGCTTTTGCACGAAGGAGTGGCCCAGCACTTCTGACTCCTCCAGGAGGCTGATGGTATGGACATAATCCCCACCGGGATCGAAGTGGTCATGTTCCCACCAACTCAAAGAGGGCGCTTTAACGTAGGTGAGCAAGCTCTGCATCTTGGTGACCAAATCTGCAACCTGGAGCGCCGTAATCTCTTCTGTGGGGTGATGGAGGGCAGAGGCGAACCGCGCAATCCTCTCGGAAAGAGCTTGGACGACGCCCCAAGTCTCTTTCGAAAACGCTCTCTCCAAAAAACGTTCGTACAGTTCCGTTAGGGTGCTGCGCGCCGTGGCAGCGTAGCTCTCAATGTCGAACTCATGAAAATTGAGAAGAGCATCCGACCTGCGTCCATTCAGGCGTCTGTTAGGTTGGAATTCAACATTAAAGAGGTATGCCGTAAGAGAACGAACGTAATTGCGATCCTCACGCTCTCGAAGAGCGTTGTAGTTGGCCCCACTCTTCTCCAGCTCCAGGAATTTCTCGGCATAAATCTTAAACGCCTTGTACTCTTCCGTTTCTGTTGGAAAAACAGCATGCAGCACTTTTTCCTGATGCGCTTCCCTCTCCGAGTTTTTGTAGAGCAAACGCGCATTCATGATCAGATCGAGATACATAGCGCGCAGAACGGCGTGGTCAAAGGCGATGGCCAGCGTTTCCTGAATGCGATTTTCTAGACCCGAAAACCAAGAGGCGGGAAAATAGAGGGACACCATGTCTGGATCGGCCGCATCCATGGCGACCAAGATTTTGCGGATCTCCCGGTTCATGTGCTTCTGTTCCTCGGAGGTTGTCACGCGTTTTTCTACTGTCTGAAGCCTCATAAGGGTATCGCGCACATCTCCCAAAACCCCCTCGAGGGTGTTCACTTTTCTCCTCAGGACGTTGTAGGACTGGTGCCCCCCCCAGAGGAGCGCAGCGATGCTCAGAACCATTCCTGTCCGAATCCAAGGAGTGGCCCGAGTGACTCCGTGAATGAGATCTCGGTGCAGGGGGCGCGCGAGGTTCGTCTCTTGAAAGATTTTGCGATCGAAGAGATCTTGCGCGAAGTAGACGCGAGACTCGTCCCCTCGCGGAGGGAGGAGGAGGTTTCTCTCGAAATTCTCCGGATTGAGTGCGGTTCCATCGACAGACGGTGCCGAGGGGAGGACAGGATCGGTCTCTTGTCCGACAAAATAGACGCCACGAAGAAGGAGTCCTTTCCCTTCGGAAAGAGGGCGGAACACAACGGAAAGGTAGGTCTGTAACGCTTCTCTCAGAGACTGAATGGCAGATCCGACGAACAGGGCCTTTTCCAAGGTCGGTGACGGAACCGCCTGTGCCGCCATCGCGAGAGAGGCACGTTTAACACCATGTGAGAAGGACTCAAACATCTCGTCGATCCAGCTGGGAGAAAAGACGGTTTGCAGGTCATAGGGAGAAGACCAGCCGAAGATTTGCTGACGATCCGAAAAGGACAGTTGAGAGCAGAACTCCAGAAAGCCCGGCATCTGGTCGCTCTTGGTAAGGAGAACGTAGACGGGGACCCGCAAGTTCATAACGGATTGCAATTCCCACAGGTGCTCAAAAAGGTGCTGTGCTTCTTGTGCTTTTTGCCCGGGAACGCTCTCCTGAGCGGCCAACAGGTCGTAAGGCAAGGTCAAGACAAGGCCATTCGCAGGACTGCGGGGCCGGAACGATTTCAGCAGTCTCCCAAAGAGCTTCCAGGAAGGTGCAATCCCAACACTTCCGATTTTTCCCAAGGTTGCCCCTGGACACTCGATCAAAACTCCAGACTCAAACAGAAAAGAGCGGAACGGCTCCTTCCGGGACTCTTGTGGCTCATATCCTGAGATGGGCAGGGAGCGGAGGTTCTCTGCAAGCACGCTCTTCCCGGAATGCGGAGGGCCCACTAAGAGGTACCAAGGAATCTGGTAGCGCCAGTTTCTCTCATGTGTGTGCCGGCGCAGGAGTTCGAGGATTCTCAGAAACGCCTGCGCGATCGGTCCTACCTTGAAGATTCCATGGAGCGCCAAAATCTCTGCCCAACGACCGGAGAAGAGAGGAGCACGCTCCTCGGCCTTTTCCGCTTCGGGATCAGGCGTTTCTCGCAGCGATTTCAGGGCCTCTTTTTTCGTTTTCTTTTCCGCGAGGGCACCAAGACCCAGGCCCACCAAAAGCGCAAGCAAGACTCCGACGATCACGATGATTCCTACGAGAAGAGGAAGAGAATGCTGGTGATGGATGATCATTTCCCAGAGACGTCTCATGGATGATCCCCCATCACCGCTATCTGCGAAATGGTACGTGCAAGATGCCGGATGGAAGCGGTTTTCACGTCCCATATGCAGCTTGTTGCTAGGGCGAAGGACAGCAGAAAGCCGTAAAAAGTGTAATGCCACCAGGAGGGGTTTGGCAGCTCCTGCTTGGGGATGTCCACGAGCGTTGGCTGGTAACTTTGACGGAAAATGCATGCGTCAAAAAAATCCATAGAAGGATCTTCCTGCACGATGAAGCGGTGCAGCTTTTGCTTATAGACCGCAATTTTTCCCTTGTGCTCCTGCGCGCGGTATTGTCCTTCAAACCCAAACGCCAGCAGCTTGAGATACAGAGTGGCCATTTCTATGAGAGAGTTTTCTCTGCCTAGCAAGAATTGACCCATTCTCCGGAAGATCTCCTCCCCCGCAATGTGCGTGCCAAAGAAGGCGCTTTCGAGAAGGTGCTCTTCCCAATAGGAACGCCCGGACCAGGAGAGATTGAGGAACACTTCATCGGCAAAGGCTGCGAGGATATACAACGCTTCTTTCAGAAAAGCATCGATGAAATCTCCTCCCTGCTCCAAGTAGTGAACTGTACGCGCCTTGAGAAAGTCATTGAGCCGCTTCCAGATCCTTTCGGCTACCTCGAGCGACTTGTCCGAGGAAGACGCCGCCTCTTCCTCGGCGATTTTTCGGCAAGCTAGCACCTCTTCACAAAAAGAATCGAACAGCGTTAGGAGAAAGGTGTTGCCTTCAGAACCTCGCATTCTCTCCCCCTACGTGCGGACATAAAGCGCGGCGGTTTTGGGGCATTGCTGGGAGCACCCAGCGTTGAGGATGCAGAGGTCCTCCTGCGCACTCAGGTAGGGGCTGTGGGGATCAACGGAAAGCAGCAAAACATCCTGCGGAGCGCTCACGCCCAGTTCTTCCTCAGCCGAAACGATTTTCCGAGCCGCCCCCAGCACGCGATTGTCTCGAACGGTGGGCATCTTGGAGGAGGCCGCAATTTGTGCTCCCCGAATCCAGTCGAGAAAATCATTGTCTTTCGTCTCCGAGGATTTATTGAATCCGATGAGGATCTCCTGGCGATCCAAGAGCGTAGGAGAGAGATGCAAGCGGAACTTTCCGTTATTCTCCTTCTCAAAAGGAATGGTGTAATAGGACTGTTTTAAGCTCTCTAGAGCGCGTTGCAGGCGCTCTCCTAATTCCGTAAAAACGGCGTACAAATTTTCGTGTCCATAAGGAGGGAGTTCCGTGAGACACTGGCCTGGCGTAAGGGCCACGACTGGGGCTATCGCGGAAAGCACTGCCTGATAGAGAGCAAAGGGAGAGAGCTTGGGCTCGAGGAGGAGTGCTTCGAGGGGAAGGGCTCCTTGCGCAAGAGCGCGAAGAATGGCGGTTCCCTCTGCGGAGAAAGCGTACCGTTTTTCAGAGAAATAATTGATTTTCTCCCGGAGAGTTTTGACCATCTCCCGCGCCATCTTTCTGAGAACTTCCGGCACAACCAGATGGGGAGCGATGTACGAGGTGACCTGAGAGCCCTGATCCCCTTGCAGTACTTCAAGAAGGGGAAAAGCGGTCACACGGGCGGACACTTCTTCCTCTAGGAGGAGCCGCAACTGAGGTTTCAGCCGAGGAATCCGGATGGGGTTGTCTCCTGTATTATCGTCGCAGACCTCGTCCCCTTCGAGAGAAAGGTAGCGTGTTTGATCGTCCTGGATCGTGTCGTTGCCCGTACGCTGTACCGCCACAGCCGCATACAGGCGGAGGGGTTTTTCTCCAGAAACTTCGAGCAAGGATTTGGCATCGTATGAGACGGGAGGATCCCTCGTGCCGACGTATTGCACAAACAACCCATCCGGGAAAAGCGCCTCCAGATGGAGGAGGCGCACGATTCCAGCAGCAAGAGCCGCTTCGTCGATTTCCGCAGAAAAAAGGCCATAGGCGTCGGGACGAGCTAGGCGGAAGGAGTGATGTAGGAGCGCGTAGAAGTGTGCAGATGCCTGTTGGAAATGGTGCGGAGAGAGGAGCATCCCCTCGTGCCACTGCACGGCGAGAGGGATGTGAAGAGATTCCGCCATGTCCTTCCCTCTTAATTGTCCGAGAGAAGCTTAAGAATTGTTTGTTAATAAGATGTTGATGATTCTAGGGTGTCAGAAGATGCGCACAGCGAGGGAACCGCAGCAGACCGGCCATTTCTTAATCTTGGAGCACTCTATCATAGGTTTCTTGTGACTTTGAAGGTTTTCTGGGCTCCAATCTTCGTCCACCCGTTTTGGTGGGATAGGGTCCGTTCTTCGTGGTTACTGTGGATCTGACGCAGAGATAGTTCTTGGGGGTTTTGCGAAGAGATATGCGGGCATCCCTATTTCCATGTACATGTATTCCTAGAGGGTTCTAGCGTAAGGTATGTGTAAGGTTATCGTCGCCCTTGCGCCACTATTGTGGTGTGGTCGAAAGTGAAGGGGGTCCTACGCGCTTCGGACAAGTGTTTGACGTAGCCACTTGGGCCTCCATACAAGAGCACTACGTCAAAGTTTTCTCGTAAAGTTGATGTAGATGTATCCATGTCCTTGTGCGCCTTGTGAGATCCATAGAGTGGCACAAGATTCGCTGCGCCTGCGGGCCGCGGCTACCGTGGTCTTAGTACAAGCGCTTACGTTGAAGTTCTGCTCGTAAAGTATGTGTAGGTATGTTTACTGCCTCAATACAAGTGTATTCCTAGAGGGTTTTCGCGTAACACTGGTGTAGAATTATCATCGCCTGCGTGACTATGCCTAATGGAAAGATTGGCATGAGGGCCCTGCGGCATTCATCTTCGGCTATTACGGACTTAGTAGTAAGAGTGTGCATTGAAGTTTTGCTCACAAGACTTATATCGGTGTATCTACTCCCTCAATACGAGTCTCCGTAAACGCAGTTCATAAGTAACGCTGGTGTAGGTGCATCCATGTTCTTGCGCCCACTAAAGGTGGACAGAGTTCGCAAGGGCCGCCGCAGCGTTGTGCCACGATTTCCACGGACTTAATACAGGAGTCTGCTTCAAAGGTTTTAGCGTACGCGGGTGTAGGGTCATCATTGCCCTTGCGACATCTGGAACACATAGAGTTCACGAGGGACGCTGTGCCATCACGGCGTGGCTGATGCAGCCCTAACGCCAGTGTGGCCCGAGTGTTTGCACA
>JAISAP010000021.1 GCA_031266655.1 Holosporales bacterium
GATGGGGTATAAGACTCGTTCACTTGCCTTCACTCCCCAAATAAATTGCCGGGGGGGGGGAGGGCAGCTCCGTTAAGTAAAGAAAATCCTTATAATTCTCTTCTATCTCTTGGCAATAATAGTTTTTCTCCTTCGTTAGACAAAAATCCTTCTTTTTCTTCTATTTTTCCTGCTAGTTCTTCTTCCACTACCTTGGCAGGGAATGTTGGTTCCTCTGCCAGCTCTTCTAGCGCCGCGGGGAGTTCTCACTCCTCCTCTAGTTCCAGCCCCCTCTACTCCAGCTCCGGCGTTTCTGCGCACACCTTGATGCACCTCCAAGAGCAGGGAGAGCTGCAGCGTACCGATCAGCCTTTGGACCTCGCCTTTGATGGAAATGGCTTGCTCCTCGTTAAAGACAAAAGCGGCACTCTCGGAGGCGTCAGGACAGGAGCCTTTCACATCACCACAGAAGGCCGCCTCCAAGACTCCAAAGGCCTCACCCTCCAAGGGTATCCCTTGCTGCCAGGAGATGGAACACCCGCAAAGGACACCGCAGTCCAATCCTCTCCTCCTCCCTCTGCCACCTTCATCGGTCCCCTAGGAGCCCTCGAAGATATTCAGCTCATCAAACCGGAGCCTACACCCCCTCTTGCAGAACCCCTGCCTCTCGAAGAGCCCGATCTCTCAAACCCTTACGGAACTGGATGGACCACACGGAAAGAAGCCGACGGCCTATACTCTTTTCATAGCTCCGCGAACTATAGAAGAGAGTCTTGGGAGGATATTCTGGTTCAGCGCACCCTTGTGGACTCTCTTGGAAACGAACATGCGGTGGACATGGAAATATGGCGGGAAAGGAGCGGCTACACATCTATCACGCTATCCCCTACTAATTACGGCACCAACCCATCAATAGATGCAACCTTTCAGCGCTCCTCCGACGGAAATCTCAGTGCGACTAATTCTGGCTCTGGTACTAGCCATACTCTTGATATGACCGCTGAGCAGATGACCATCACCTTCACAGATACTGGGGCTCAGTTAACACTCGATATCAGTAATACGCAGGTGGCATACAGAGGAGATCAACCTGCAATGGAGCCTGGAGGGACCTTCACCTGGGAGATGCCTCCCATGATCTTCGAAGAGGGAACTTACACGATACGGCAGGTGGACAATACTGACGGTAGAGTTGAATTAATAGTAAACAAGAACGAAGATGGATCGTTTACGGGGCTATTAGACAGTTTCGACATAGAGATTTACTTTGATGAGGAGGGTAGAGTTTCGGGCTATCAGCTCCTGGAAGGCTGGTACCGCAGCGGCAGCGACCCAAGAGTAGGAATCAAGTACACCGGATCTCTTCTAGAGGGCGTGGACATTGGTGGGGGGATTGGTAACCTCGATTTGAGCTCCATGCGCATCATCAACAAAACGGGCTCCGATCTGGTAATGGCAAATGGAGGCGTCATAAAGCCAGTAACCTCCTCTGGAGGGGCTGGAAGCGCTCATGTCTCCTCCGGAACCTCTCCTTCGGAGGCTGCTCCCGCTGGAGTCGACACTGTTGACGCTGCTTCTGGAATTTCCCTCGCAGAGGGCTCTCTCGGAAGGGCTTCCTCCGTTGGAAATGGGACTACACCTCTCTCCATCGACGAGCAGGGAGTATTGAGTCGCCTCAAAGACAACGGAGACTGGGAGCCGATTTATCTCCTTGCCTGCGGTCAGTTTGCAGCCATGAACTTGGCAGAGGAGAGGAATGGCGTCTACTACGCCACTCCCGCCTCAGGAGCTCTGAAAACTGGAGTCTCGGGAAAGGACGGTATGGGAACCATCATCTCTGGTACCCTAGAGCGCTCCACTACAGACCTGGCGCATGAACTCTCCGAAATGATCCGCGCCCAACATGCCTACGCTGCTAATACCAAAGTCCTCTCCACCCTCGACGATATGCTCACAGAGCTCGAGAGATTGTAAAAGGGGGGGCAAAGGAGTGAAGGAAGAGAGTCAAGAGAGCTGTTAGAGGAGCTTGCAGAGAGGTCCAGCAACGCAGGACAAAGGGGGAAATACCTTCCACACCACTCTAACCGTGCCACAATAAGTGGCACGGGGCCTTTGTGACATCGACTTGTGTGAATATGATGGTCACAAAGGCGACGATAACCCTACATAAGCGTTACGCATACTACCCTTGAAACGTGCTCTTGTATTGAGTCCGCAGTAACCGCAGCTAAACGCCGCAGGGCCCTCATGCCATTCCTTTCGTTAGGTATAGTCATGAGGGCGCCGATCCCTTTAACTTCAACGCAAACGCTTGTATTAAGCCACAAGCGCGGTGGTCCTTGCGAACTCTATTCGTTCCAGATGTCGCAAGGACAACGATGACCCTCCATCAACATTGTGCATAAACTCCAACTGTAGAGCTCTGTATGGATCCCGTCCTAGCAAACGTTAACCAGAGCGCGACCGCGCGCATCCTGCGACCCCGCGCAACAACCTCTAGCGCAGATTCCTCCACGGAGGTAACAGGCGCATTGACGTAGGCTCTGCGTGAAAAGCTGAGATTCACTCCCGCATGCGGATGCCTGGCCCAAAAATTACCAAGGAATACGCTTCTACAAACAGCAATCCCCTCTTACAAAAGTCTCACGGTCATCCTTCAGAGTGCCCACCCTCGCACTGCGCGCTCTTCCCACTTGCACCGCTCCAGGCATGGGCCTAGAATCCCTCGATTTTGAGGGAGAGAGAAAAGCGTGGGTAAAATTCCGATGACGCAGGAGGGCTTCAGCAAGCTGCAAGATGAGTTGCGCCAGCTCCGCACCGTAGAGCGTCCCGCCATCGTTCAGGCCATTGCAGAGGCGCGCGCCCTCGGGGATCTCTCCGAGAATGCGGAGTACCACTGCGCACGTGAGAAGCAGTCATTCATCGAGAGACGTATCGCCGAGCTTGAGGAAAAGGTTTCTTGCGCGGAGATTATCGACACCTCCCGGCTTTCTGGAGAAGCCGTGAAATTTGGGGCAACCGTTCGCCTCATGCATGTGGAGGTGGAAGAGGAAATCCAATACCGGATCGTGGGAGCAGATGAGGCGGATTTGGACCAGGGCCTCATTTCCATCTCCTCCCCTCTCGCACGCGTTCTCATAGGAAAAAGTGTTGGGGATTCCGTCGATGTCCACTCTCCCAGTGGGAGCAAAACGTATGAGATCCTTGCGATTGCTTACGGGAACGCGCGGTAGATCTTTTATGAAAACCCCAAGACGGAGAAAAGATGTGCTGCAGCTCTTGTCCCTCGGAAACGGGAAGTGTCGATGCAAGCAGTCCAGATGGTTGCAAAATCCATGTCTTGAAAGTTCATAGAAGGAAAGACGGCACGAAGGGCGTCACATTCTTGGTTGCCCAGCAGGAGGGTGACCCCGTAGACGGACTGCCTTCCTGAGACGAAGCGGTCAACACGCCAAAAAACAAGGAACGGCTCCTCTGCACTGTTGACGCCCATCAGGCGATGGGAATCCGAAGAGGCGTTTCCCCTAGCGTGCAGAATAACGTTAGTCGGCGGGAAATGCTGTGTTTTAGTGGCGGTACCCCGTATGTTGACCACACGCGCCCAACACTCCATGCGCTCGTGTCGTTCTGTCCCTTGCGCTTCCATAAGATATTGCGGCCTCAGCTCTCGCATCGTATACGCATCCGGCACAAGAGCGGGTTTGGCAGACCTTCTCGCCGTCGCTACTCCCGCAGGGAGGCACATAGGCACCGTTACAGGACTTTTCGGGGTAGCAAAAGGATTGTTCTGGATATTGGCGGAAAAGAGGATAGAACGTTTGGAGGCGGGAGCTCTCAAGAACGCGCGCACCGCTTCCGGACCCTGTCCGGGATGGTACCCTTCCGGCAAGACGCAAGCGCTAGAGAACATTTGGAGAGCGTTATTTTCCGGCACGTAGTTTCCATCCCCTCCATTGTAGGGATGGATCCAACAAGTTTTCGAGACCCCCGCTTCTAGGTCGATGGAACATGTATACAGCGTATCTCTAGAGTTCCCTCCCGGTCCTGCTGTTAGCCCAAGCCATGGGGCGAGAGGCCGCATGCCATGCGTATGCAGCGCGCAAAAAGAGAGGATGAGCAAAGCTAAGGAGAACTTTCCCTTCATGTTTCCTATATTTTTTGTGTGTAGTTATAATTATATTGATCATTTCTTAAGAAATTATTAAAAAAAGTGCTCTATCGAAGTTTTTGTGTTGAGTTGATGGAGCTGGAAAATTCTTTTAAAGTGTCCCCCTCGCAAAAGGCAAAAGGTGTCCTCGTATAACTTCCATTCTTCGATTTTGCGCGCGTACGATATCCGCGGAGTCGTGGGAGAGACTCTTTCCAGCGCGGACGCCTATTTCATAGGGCGCGCCTTTGCCACGTTCCTGCCCGAAGGCCCAAAGCCCATTGTCGTCGGGCGAGATGGGCGCTTATCCTCTCCGGATCTAGAAGAGGCTTTTATCCAAGGCCTCCAAGAAGCAGGAAGAAATGTGTGCTCCATCGGTCTCGCATCAACGCCCCTTCTTTATTACACCGTCTTTACCCACGCTTCTGCGGGAGGAGCCATGATCACGGGGTCGCACAATCCTTCTACACACAATGGCATCAAACTGATGCAGGGGCGCATGCCCCTCTCGGGAAGACAGATCCAAAAGCTCGGGAGAATCGCCGCCTCTGGCCAGTTTTCTGCAGGGAAAGGCGTCTTGCAATCTTTTTCTCCGCACAAGGAGTACCGGGATCGCCTTCTGCAGAACCTCCAGATTCCCTCCACCTTGCGTGTGGCTTGGGATACAGGGAACGGAGCGGTTGGCCCTCTTTTACAAGACCTTCTTCCCCATCTCCCATGCCCATCTTTCCTGATCAACGCTGAGGTGGACGGACGTTTTCCGCATCACCCCCCAGATCCCTCCCTGCCAGAGAATCTCCAGGATCTTCAGGCGCTGATTCGCGAGAAATCCTGCGATGTAGGATTCGCTTTCGATGGAGACGGAGATCGTATTGCTGTTGTAGACGAGACAGGGCAGCACGTTGCGACCGATGATCTGCTGATCCTCTTTTCGCGCGATCTCCTGTCGGCGTTCCCTGGAGCTACGGTGATCGCGGACGTCAAAACAAGCCAAAGCTTTTTCAATATGGCGTCCCATTGGGGGGGGAAGCCCATCATGGAGCGCACAGGACATTCGAGGATCAAATCGCGCTTGCAAGAGACGGGGGCCTTGCTTGCCGGAGAGCTGAGCGGGCATTTCTTTTTTGCGGATCACTGGTATGGGTTCGATGATGGGCTCTACACCGCACTCCGTTTCCTGAATCTCCTGGGCCGGAGGAAAGAGACGGTCTCCTCTCTTGTGCGCTCCGTCCCCCAGATTTTCAGGACAGAAGAGCTGTCTTTCCCTTGTCCCGATGCCGATAAGATGCGCGTCATCAGGCGTGTTGCCCATCGCCTGCGACAGGAGGGGATCCATTTTCTGGCCATCGATGGTGTCCGCGTGATCACCCCGCAAGGCTGGTGGCTGCTGCGCGCCTCCAATACGCAGGACCTACTGACCGGACGCGTTGAAGCCTCCTCTTCCAAGGCGCGAGACGATTTGCTAGAGACTCTCAAGGCGTATCTGCAGTATGGAAGGGAGGAAAGGGCATGCCATCCAAGATTCTCCAGAGAATTTTCCAGAGGCAGGCATCGCTTTTAGAAAGGTTGCGGCAAGACGCAGCTTTGGCGGCCTCGTTTGAATCAGCAGCGACAATGTGTGCGGGAGCCCTCCAGAGAGGGCGCAAGATCCTCCTTGCAGGAAACGGGGGATCGGCGGCAGATGCCCAGCACTGGGCGGCGGAACTGGTGGTGCGCTTTCAGGAGACGCGTGCAGCGCTGCCTGCCCTTGCGCTCTCCACGGACTCCTCTGTTTTGACAGCGATTGGGAACGATCTCGGATTTGAGCATCTTTTCTCGCGCCAGGTAGAGGCGCTGGGCCAGGAAGGAGATGTTCTTATTGTCCTGACCACTTCCGGGAGGTCGCCCAACATCTCGCGCGCTTGCCAGTGTGCGCGTACAGGCCGCATGTCTGTTGTGAGCTTTACAAGTACGAAAGCACCCCAGGAATTTCTCGCGCTCTGCGATGTCTGCCTCCAAGTGCCCTCCGAGGAAACGGCGCGCATTCAGGAAGTGCACGCCCTTCTTGGGCACGCTTTGTGTGAGTTCCTGGAGTCTTCCGTATCCAACAAAGGCAAGACGCTCTGCTGAGCGACGAAAAAGCGCATATGGTCTTCTACAGCGTGAACGCGGAGGTAGTCTGCCTCAGCAGAAGCGCATATCCCCAGGGTCTCGATGTCGCGTTCCGCCGCGGCAACAGGGGAGAAGCTGGATAGGCAAGACTTGCGCGAGGGTCCCAGCAAGATGGGGCATCCGTAGTCTCGGAGTTTCGGGCAGAGGCGAATTGCGTCTAGGTTTTCGCTCCGGGTTTTGCCAAATCCAACACCGGGATCGAGAAGGATATTTTCTTTGCGCATTCCTAGATGAACGAGCGTCTTCACGCGCTCCTCAAACCACGAGTAGTCGGTTCCGCACAGCATCGTTACCAATTGTGCCCCGCAATCTGCGATTTTCTTGATCGTTGTTTCACAAAGCTGCCCTTTGACATCGTTCATCCAAAGGAAAGAGTGCTGTAGGGCGTATTCTACGACCTCATCAAAATACGTATCCACTCCGAGGCAAGCAGTCCCCTGGTAGCGCTCGACAATAGGTGCAAGCCGCTCGATCTCCACCTGAGGAGAAACCTCGGTGTAGCCGGGTCGCGTAGATTGTGCGCCAAGCTCTACTACAGCTGCCCCCGCCGCTTCTAGGGCCTTCATGTGCCGCACGGCATCGTCGGGGTTTAAGTGGCGCCCTCCATCCGAAAAGGAATCTGGAGTTGCGTTGACGATCCCTACAAGCTTCGGCTCTAACACGAAGCTACGCAGGGGGATGTAGGATTCCTCCGGGGGATACGGCGTTTTTCCCAAGAAAGCTAGGAGAGCTCGGAGGAAAAGACGGTCCTCCAGCCCCTTGTGGGGAATCGTTAAGCGCTCCGTCTGCACTTTCTGATTATGATACAACACGATATCCAGATCGATCGTGCGTGGTGCATGAAAAAGATGGTCTGGAGGTCTTCCAAGGCGATGTTCCACTTCTTGGAGACGCTGCAAGAGCGCTTCTGGAGAGAGTGCAGACTCGCCTGCAATGACCATGTTGCAGTGGGGGCGATTCCAGGCAGGAGGCGATCCCTCTGGCAGGAGGGCTTCTGTTTCAAAGACAGGAGAGCTTTTCTTGATCGTAAAAAACGCTCCCATGGCGGCGATCGCCTGACGCAAATACGCGAGACGGTCTCCAACGTTACTTCCCAACGCGATAAAGATCACTGCTGCCCCTCCCCGGCTGTGTATTCCAGCCAACTCTAGCGGAGGGATGGACACAGAGGAAGTCTGGGAGAGGGAGGGAGGTCTGTAAATACGTGACAGAGAGAGCGGAACGAGGCCTGTGAAGAAAGGTGCAACTGGTGCTGAGTTTTCAACACCAGTTGACCAGCGGACTTTCTATGGATGTCCGACCATAATCTCCTGCACTTTCTCGCGCACATGCGCAGGCCAGTTTCCCGGGTCTCTGTCTGACCGAACAATTGTCTGAGCGGCCTCAAGGCGTACATTGGGATCGGCGTCATCCAGTAACAGGAAGTGCCTCTCTCTCACGTCTTGCGCCCTCTGGAGGATATGCTCAGGCACCCCCTCTGGATGCAGCACTAGCTTCTGGGCGTTCATCAGTTGCGTCTCAGGATCGGGGTGCATCAGTAAATGCTCGAAGTGCTGCTCCGCCACGTCCCGTTCTCCATGAAACATAGGTCCGGGGATCTCTTCTGTATCCCTGTCCATACCACCTACGCTGAAGGTCACGAAGGTAGCGGTGAGAAGCAACAGCCTGCTAAAATTCGGCATATTCTCGATCTCCTTTGTCAAATTGTAAGCATATTATGCCTTATATATTTCTATATGTCAATCTATTGGAGCAACTTTAACGCTTTCCTTCATAGCCTTGTGACCCCTTCCTCTATAAAAAAGGCGCTCGCCCAGCATCTCTTTAATGCCACTTGACCAGATTAGGCCATAAACTGGGGAGACTCACACTCTTTCGGGCGCAAAAGAAAAAACACCGCCCCCTAGCTATGAAACTTCGCGCAACGTCTCTTCGCGAAGCGCCAGAAGGCCTCAATGCCATTAACGTGGCTCTTGCCTCGAGCAAACGCATTCTTACACTGAAAAACTCGGTAGTGATCCTACCCATTCACAACGAGCCTATCGTAGATCCTTCCAAGATCTCTCCCCGAAGGATGGGGTAGTGACTGCTCTCTTGAACCATTCGGAGCCGTGCTGACAAACACTTGCCCCTCCTCTTCAGCAAACCAAGCGCCGGAGTTTTCTCCGCTGCTCCACGGCCTCTCTTACCTCGCCTTCGCGCCAAAAGACCTCTCCTCAAGCTCGAAAACACCGAAATCCTGGAAATTCCCCTCAAAACTCTGCTGCACTATGAGCGCTCGAAAGTGCTTGTAGGTCAGGTTGGTAGTGTTCCACTGTATTTCGAGCAATTACCTTGCAGAACTTGCCACCCTGTCCTCACAAAAACATGTGAGAATCCTGCGCTTCTCGTAAGCTCCTAACCGGCTGGACTTTAACATGCCGCACCCTTCCCAACATCATTTTGCTAGTCTAGACTTAAAAAAAAGATGTGCCGCTACAAGGCCGGACGAGAAGGTTGCTCAAAATCCAAGCACTCTCAGAAGTAAGGCTCGTAAGATCATCGGGCAAGGAGAATGTTGTACCATCCGACTACAAAAGCAATCCTAGTGCGCAGACGCAACCACCGCCAGTCACTTACGCATGCCCACCCGACATAGGTACAACGTAACCTGACGCAGCCTCGCTTCCAGACGACAAAAGGCAGCCCCTAGGAAAAGGAACATACCCGTCCGAGAGTTGCCAGTGAACGTCGCACGCACAACACACTCACCTTCGTGAGGCGGCCGTCAGCGGGCGTTCATACGGTGCTTTTGCCTCACAGAAGGACGGAAAGAGACCGCGCATCGCGCCTTAATCTCTGCCGACTCCCGAGTTTTGGGGTTGCGCCCCATACGGCTCTTTCTCTGCACGGTGCGAAAAGCTCCGAAGTTGGAAATTTTCACTTCCTTCCCCTCAGATAACGCCCGTCCGATTTCCTCCAAGACCGTCTCAATGAAGTCTTCTGCCTGGAAACGATATATATCAAACTCCTGAGCTAATACCTCCGCCAACCGCACACGAACAACAGTCTTATCTCTCCTTGAAATTTTTGCCATTCCTTACGTTCTCCATCATTTTTTCTCTGTCTTCTGCGAAGCTTGCTTCTCCGCCTTCTTGGAGGGCTGCATCGACTCCGGCGTAATCACAAACTCACGCTCCGACTCCGCCAAAATAATGCTCGACCGATCACCCTCACTCACCACATCCTTCAACGGACAGGTTTTTCCAAAAACCGAAACGGGCTGATCGATCGTGTCAACAGATCCATGCGCCGCGCCTTTATTCTTAACCAGAACCACGTAACACTTTTTCCCATCCTTGACGGTTTCTTTGGTAGAAACAATCACAAACTCGGCGTGCGCTCCCTCTGGAGTCATGTGCAAAGAGGCCAAGATCTTGAGTTTTATATCCAAAGAAGCTCCCTTTTTTGCCTTTTTCTCTGTAGAAATTGGAAACTGCTCAAAAGAGACGCGGAAGGACTGCTCCTTGAGGGGGTGCTGCTTGAACCCTGGGTTACCCACCCAGCAAAGCTTCACGACCCGCGAACCACCGGCAGGGACAATCACCTGCGGTGGGAATACGGTAAAGGAGTTAGGGTCCGAAACAAGGATGTCTTGCCCGTCACGCCCCTGCTGTCTCCCGAGTACCACCACCTCGAAGGCCATAGGAGTCTTCCCAGGATTATTCAAAGTATACTGGATGGTAGGATCCTTGCTGGGATTGAATGTATGGACGAATGGGGTTACTCCCATCGGCAAAGCCTTAGCCGCAAAAAACACTAAACAGAAAAGAAAAGCACGCATACCCACAGCAACTCCTTTGAAAGAATCTCCTTGCATTCCCATCCATATAACACATTCTTTTAATTATCGGAAATTGGTGGCTGCGGGGGTAAGATCAACCGCAAGGCGGAGAACTTTCCACCATCCCCGCAGCGGGCGCATTCTGATCGCTAAAAGTCCAGCCGAAACAGGAGAACACAGGCTTTGCTTTTGTTGTCTGTGTTCAACTTCTTGCCAGTGATGCACTGCCCTTCGCTCCCCTCTCCCGTTATGGCACGTATGGATCCCGACTCTGGATCCCCATTACCTCCTTTACGAAGGATCGCTTCCGCCTGCTCGGGGGTCACTGCTCCCTTGAATTTACTCAATTGTTCCGGTACAGAGCCCGCCACAACAATCCAGTTTCCGGGAGCTCCTTCCACCGTCGAAGACAACGCGATCAAGCCGCCTAGCTTGCTCGTAGGAAAACCTTCCTTGCCAAGAGGGAGGTTCGCTACTCCCGTTTCATTGAGGGCTTTAAAAAGCCCGACATTCTCTTCTTTGCTACTAACAGTTACAGTATTCCTGCTTTGTTCTTGGTGTTGAAAGACCGCCATACGAATCTGGTCAACCTGAGAGAGTAGCGCTACGGTTTTGGCCGTTTCCCAGAGGGCCATGCCCTTGAAGACAGCGACCGTCATGACTCCCACGACCGCCAAAGAAATGGCCGTGTCTAACAGCCCAAATCCCGCATTCCTCCTGCTGAAAGCGCCTGTCTTCCTCCTGCGCACCGCTACACCAGGGCTCCTTCCCATTTGCTGGAGAGCTAACAGGTTCTGCAATAAGCGTCAAGGAGGGTTCTAAAAATCTCTCCCATAAAAAGCATTGTTTTATTCTACCATTTCTCATAGAGAGGAAGAAGAAAGGTCTATAACATGGGACAAGAAGAAGAACGCGTGGCGATGCTACGTCTGATTCGTAGCACTCGGGTGGGGGTACACACTTTTTGGATGTTGGTGCGCCTTCATGGAACCGCACAATCGGCCCTAGAGGCTCTTCCGGAATTGGCGCGTCGGGGAGGAGCCCAGAAGTATAAAGTCTGTCCGCTCTCGACGGCGGAGGAAGAGTGGGAGCAGACTCTGCGTTTGGGCGGACGGTTCCTCTTTGCCAACGAGGAGGACTACCCTTCTCTCCTCAAGCATATTCCCGATCGTCCACCTGTCCTAACGATGATGGGGGAGCCTTCCCTCTTACCCGCTTTTCAGAAGGAATCCGTGTTGGCGATGGTTGGGGCGCGCAACGCTTCCCTGAACGGGAGGCAATTTGCTGCTCTCCTTGCCAAGGAGCTGGGAGAGCGCGATTTTCTGGTTGTCTCCGGCTTAGCGCGGGGGATTGACACGCGCGTCCACGAAGGCAGCCTGCCTACGGGAACCTGTGCGGTGGTGGCAGGAGGGATAGACGTCATTTACCCACCGGAAAACACCACTCTGTACGCCAGTATCAAGAAACAAGGCATTTTGCTGACCGAAATGCCCCTTAAGACCTTCCCGAGTGCCGCCTTTTTCCCAAAACGCAATCGGATTATCGCTGGACTCAGTCGAGGAGTGGTTGTGGTAGAGGCAGCTCTGCGTTCTGGCTCTCTGATCACTGCTCATTGCGCGCTAGAGTACGGCCGGGAGGTTTTTGCGGTGCCAGGATCTCCGTTTGATCCCCGTTGCCGCGGGACCAATTCTCTTCTGAAAAATGGGGCAACCCTCGTGGAAAGAGTGGAGGATATCCTGCAAAACTTGTACTCCCCTCCTCTTGCGAAGGAGGCGAAAGCAATGCCAGAAGGGACGCCGGGCGCGCTGGAACCGGTTTCTGAGAAGCTTGTTCAGGAGGCGCGTGAGCAGATCTTGCAACTGCTTTCTCCCTCCCCCACAAAACTGGACCTGCTCATCGAAGCGCTGCCCCATCCTCTTTCCGCGATTCTCACCGCTCTTGTGGAGCTTGAAGTCTCTGGACGGATCGGCTACACCGCTTGGCGACACGTCTATCTGACCGTAGATCTGCCCGAGGAGCGTCCTTTTCATGAAGCTAGTTCTTGTTGAATCTCCCGCCAAAGCGAAAACGATCAACAAGTATCTCGGATCAGAATATCAGGTGCTGGCCACCTACGGTCATGTGCGAGATCTTCCTTCGAAACAAGGCAGTGTCGATCCGGAGGCGGGTTTCACCTTCCGTTGGGAGCTGGATGAGCGCGGAGCGCAGCAGATGGGCAAGATCGCGAAGGCGGTCAAGGGGAAAGAACAGCTGCTGCTGGCGACAGACCCTGATCGCGAGGGGGAAGCCATTGCCTGGCACGTGGTGGAGATTTTGCGGGAGCAAAAGGCGTTGCAAGGCATGGATGTCCAGAGGGTGGCCTTTCATGCCATCACAAAATCTTCTGTCTTGGAGGCCATCCAGCAACCTCGAGAAATTAGCACACCCCTTGTTGAGGCTTATCTCACACGGCGCGCACTGGATTACCTGGTAGGGTTTACGCTCTCTCCGGTTCTCTGGCGCCGACTTCCCGGCAGCCGTTCTGCTGGACGCGTCCAATCGGTCGCCTTGCGTCTGGTGGTCGAGCGCGAAAAAGAGATCGAAGCCTTTGTGCGCCAGGAATTCTGGACGATTACGGGTAACTTTTTGAGTCCAGAAGGGGCGCCTTTTGAGGCAAAGCTCCTTGCCATTCAAGGCGAAAAACTCGAGAAGTTTTCCATTCCCGACCAGCAGACGGCTGAGGGCATCCTGAAGCAATTGCCTGCGCATTCCCCTTTCACCGTCTCCTCCTTGGAGTCGAAAAGGGTAAGACGCTCTCCTTTTGCGCCCTTTCTCACCTCCACCTTACAGCAAGAGGCCTCCCGCAAGTTGGGCTTCTCCACACGCAGAACCATGCAGCTTGCACAGAATCTCTATGAGGGAGTGGACCTGAATGGGGAATCTGTGGGTCTCATTACATATATGCGCACCGATAGCGTTTCGGTGGTGCCAGAAGCTATTCAGTCTGCAAGAGCGCTGATTGCACAACGCTTTGGAGAGAACTACGTTCCAAAGTCTCCGCGTCTCTTCCAGAACAAGGTGAAAAATGCGCAAGAGGCGCATGAAGCGATTCGGCCAACGGATCTGAAGTATACGCCGGAGGCTGTGAGGGAGAAGCTCTCGAAAGAGCATTATGCCTTGTATGCGCTCATCTGGAAGCGGATGGTTGCTTCCCAAATGGCGGAGGCTCTGTTCGATCAGACGGGCGTGAACCTCGACAATGGGACCATGACGTTTCGCGCCACCGGCTCGGTTCAGGTTTTTGACGGATTCCTGCGCTTGTACGAGGAGACGCTGGAGGAAACATCGGATCCAGAGGGCATTCTGCCTCCCCTTGCGGAGGGCGCTTCCACAACGCTCCAGGAGGCGGTGCCCAACCAGCATTTCACGCAGCCTCCACCGCGCTTTACGGAGGCGAGTCTCATCAAGAAACTGGAGGAGTTGGGGATCGGGCGGCCTTCGACCTACGCAGGGATCCTGCAGGTGCTGCAAGACCGGGGATATGCCAGAATAGAGAAGAAAAATTTCTTTCCAGAAGAGCGCGGGCGCCTTGTCACAACATTTCTGACGAGCTTTTTCAAAACTTATGTCGAATACACTTTTACGGCCGATTTAGAGCAAAAGCTGGACGATGTCTCGAATGGATGCCTCCCCTGGAAGGATCTTCTCACGCCTTTCTGGAAGGGCTTCAAGAAGGCGGTGGATGGGGTGCTCGCTTGCCCTATGAAGGATGTCATCAGCCGGCTTAACCAGGAATTGGAGTCTTATCTTTTCCAAAAAGGGGAGGACGGCACTTTTCTGCGGGAATGCCCCGCGTGCAAAGAAGGAGAGTTGAGTCTAAAGCTGGGGCGCTATGGCGCTTTTATCGGGTGTTCGCGCTATGCGGAATGCCGATACACGCGCAAGCTCAAGGGAGACGGAGAGGAGTCGTCTACCGCTTCTGCCACCGCCAGTGCCCGTGTTCTGGGAAAGGATGCTTCTGGGTCGGACATTACCGTGCGCGTTGGGCGCTTTGGTCCCTACTTGCAGCGGGAGGACAGCGAGCCCCCAGCGAAAATGCCGCGTGGAGGGAAAACAGCTCCGCAAGAGGAGAGGGCGCGGATTTCCATCCCCAAGGGGATTAGCCCTGGAGAAATTACGCTGGACCAGGCGCTCACGCTGTTCTCTCTTCCCAAGATGTTGGGTACTTGCCCCAACACAGGACATCCTGTCACCGTCGGGCGCGGACGCTTTGGCGCTTTTCTCCGCCGAGATAAGGAGTCGGTGTCTCTCAGAAACTCTCAGGACATCTTCACGATCACCCTAGAAGAGGCCCTCACGCGCCTGGAGAGTGCTGGAAAGAAGCCAGCATCGCGTAAACGTAAAAAAGCTTAAAGCAAGATCAACCCATTCGTCTGACTGCACCGGACGGACCGGTGCCAGCGTCTATCACACTGAGCCGAAGTCCATGATCTACTCCGGCATCGTTGCTTGTCTATAAGCCGCCACTATCTCTGAACTCCCGTGTTGCTCAAGGAACCTCACGCAAGGGTCCTGTTGCGCTGGATCCAACCTCAAAACGAAATTCAGAAACTCGCGACTGCGTAAGATACTCTCTATTGAGTCCCCTGGAGCGCCACTTACGAATGCGTCACGTGGATCAAGCCAACGTACGGTTTCCAGAAAAGCCACTACCTCTGGGCTCCCGTGTTGCTCAAGGAACCTCAAGCAAGGATCCTGTTGCGCTGGATCTAGCCTCAAAACGAAGTTCAGGAACTCGCGACTGTGAAAGATACTCTCTATAGAGTCACCTGGAGCGCCACTTGCGAATGCGTCACGTGGATCAAGCCAACGTACGGCTTCCAGAAAAGCTGCTATCTCTGAACTCCCGTGTTGCTCAAGGAACCTCAAGCAAGGATCCTGTTGCGCTGGATCCACCCTCAAAACGAAATTCAGAAACTCGCGACTGTAAAAGATACCCTCTATTGAGTCCCCTGGAGCGCCACTTGCGAATGCGTCACGTAGATCAAGCCAACGTACGGCTTCCAGAAAAGCTGCTATCTCTGAACTCCCGTGTTGCTCAAGGAACTTCACGCAAGGATCCTGTTGCGCTGGATCCAACCTCAAAACGAAATTCAGGAACTCGCGACTGTGAAGAACGCCTTCTGGTGGACCATCGACTAAGTGTGGAGGAAAATCTGGATAATTGTGTGCAAAGTGAAGGAGGATAGCCTCCGGAGAGTCCACCGAGTCGGCACGATCCGGGTTCTCATATGGAGAATCCATAGCAATACTCTCGTGCGCTACTCCAGAAATTATTAAATATGACAATAAAACAATGCGTGTTCTTTTGAACATCACATTTTTCTCCTATTTTAATTTCCTTTATTAAGAAATTGAGAGAGTGATACATTATAAAAAAACAATGTCAAATGGTATGCGTACATTTGCCGGATCTTACTTCGAGGCGCAACATGTTCCATCCGATTTCGAGAACGTACTACGGCGTACAAACGCTCTCTGCAAATCCGTGAACGGAAAGTAGTAATTCGCGCTCGGTGCTTGTGCTCTAGAAAAATTCTGCAAAAAGACCCCTCGCTGGACAACCGAAGAACAGTACATCCTTTTCCCTCACGTCAAGTCGAGGAAAGGACGCCGTATCTCCAACCCCTATTAAGCTGCTCAGCGGAGAGCGTTACTCTGCCGGGAAGAACGATCTTTGCTTGAGCGCTATCGTCGAAAGCACTTCTCCTGATGATGATAAGCTGGGAACCAGCTTCAAAAGTGACGGAAGTAAGAAGTTTGCAGGACGCGAAGCAACGCAGTTCCAGCTCTTTTACGCTTGCGGGAAGTGCAAGAGACCGCAAACCAGAACTCTCAAAAACCCCCTCCTCTATCTTCGTAACCTGGGAGTCGGGCTCAAAGGTAACAGCAAGAGGTCTGCAGCGCGAGAAACAGTTTTTACCTATTACGGTTACGCTTGCAGGAATGCACATGGATCGCAATCCGGCTTTCCAAAAAACGCACTCTTCGATCCTTGTAAGCTGAGAACCAAGCTCGCAGCTCACAGAGGAGAGAGAGCGGCAATTCGCGAAGCACCTTTTATCAAGTCTCTCTACGCTTGCGGGAATAGTCATGAATTGTAGGTCGGAACCCTCAAAAACGCTCGCCTCGATTTTTGTGAGTCGAGAGCCAGTCCCGAAGGTGACAGACTCAAGACGGCGACACTCCAAAAAACTTCCTCTGCCCATCCTCCCCACGCTCGCGGGAATATCCATGGATCGTACATCGGATCGAGCAAAAACGTACTTCCCCAGCCTCGTCAGAACAGAATCATTTTCGAAGAGGACGGAAGCAAGAGATTGGCAGGACGCAAAGCACTCTCCCCACAGCCTCTCCACACTCGCAGGAAGGCAAATAGATCGTAGGCCGGTCCCCAAAAAAGCGCCCTTTTTTATCTTCATCAGCCAAGCAGCGGGATCAAAGGTAACGGACAAAAGATATTTGCAATCTCGAAAGCAGGAAGCTCTGATCGTCACGACGTTCTTTGGCACCATGACTTGTGCAATACGGGTGCCTGCATAAGCACCATCTACAGGATCTTCCAGCGTACCACCAACGTATATTTTTTTAACGTATGCATCCTGGAAGGCGTGCAATTCAAGAGTCACTCCGTTTGGGAGATAAATGCACTTAAAAGCTGTGCCAGCGAACACTTCAGGTCGAACAAACCTAAGACAGGAGCCAGGCCCAAAAGTAACGGAAACAAGCAAACGGCAATCTTGAAAACATCCTTTTCCCAGTGTCTCCACGCTTGCGGGAATGGCAATGGATCGTAAAGCGGATCGAGCAAAAGCGCACTCCCCTATCCTTCTAAAGCGCGAATTGGCTCCAAAGGTAACGGAAACAAGGGATTGGCAATCTTGGAAACATCCTTCTTCCAGTTCCTCTACGCTTGCGGGAATATCAATGAATCGTAAACTGGATCGGGTGAAAGCGTTTTTCCCTATCCTTCTAAGGTGAGAATTGGCCTCAAAGGCGACAAAGATAAGGGATTGGCAGCCCATAAAACAGTGGTTCTCAAGTGCTACTACACTCGCAGGAATAACGGCACTCTGACACCTCTGCAGAACAACACCGCTCTTCTGTGCAGGTATACACTGTCCATCAAGGGCGTATACCCCTCTCAGGAAGGTGAAACTGCACATTGCCTCGGCCTCAGGAAGGGTGCCTAGCACCCCCAAAGCAAGCACAAAAATTGCATAGGAAGTTTTCTGTTTAGTCATTTTTTGGGACGCCCCTACTTCCCATTTTAAAAAAAACTATTCCCGGATTCTACAAGTTAAGGATCATATTAGGCAAGTAGTGCAGGAACGCTAGACGGCGACTCTATTGACGCGTCCAGCCTTGGTCCAGTTGTTCAGCAGAATAGCCCTCTCCGTTTGGAAGAACGACCCATACCTGCGGGCTGCCGGCGAAAGCGTCTTCTGCTATCCTCTCAAGCTGGGAATCAGGCCCAAAGGTAACGGAGAGGAGAGATCGGCAAAATTCGAAACACTTGCTACCCA
Source organism: Holosporales bacterium (assembly GCA_031266655.1). Taxonomy (GTDB): domain Bacteria; phylum Pseudomonadota; class Alphaproteobacteria; order UBA3830; family JAIRMZ01; genus JAIRMZ01. The sequence continues at coordinate 17,666 of JAISAP010000021.1, forward strand.
CGACCTGTACGCTCATGGGAAGTTCAAGGGACCGCAAGCCGGAATTGGAGAACGCTCTCTCTTCTATATCCCGCAGCCGAGAGCCAGGCGCGCGGGTGACGACGGCAAGAAATCGGCAGCCACAGAAGCACCATGCTTCCAACACTTCCACACTTGCGGGAACACAAATGGATGACAAGCGAGTGCTAGCGAAAGTGCCTTTCTCTATCCTTGTGAACCGGGGATTGCCCGTAAAGGCAAAGGAAACAAGAGCGTGACCTTCCGAGAAACACCATACTCCCATTCTCCTCACGCTTGAGGGAAGCACAAAGGACCGCAGCAAGTAGGACTTCTGGAATGCGTGCTCCTCAATGGTCTGCAGCCGAGAATCTTTCTCAAAAACGACGGAGGCGAGAAAGGAGCAATGCGAAAAACAGAATGCCCCAAGCGTCTCCACAAGGGGCGGAATACAGATGGATTGCAAGCCAGAGCCAGAAAAGGCCTTTTCTTCCATCTTCCGAAGCCGAGATCCAGCCTCGAAGGCGATCTGGGAGAAGGGTTCGCAATCGTAGAAACACCTAGCGCCAAGCACTTCTATGCACGCGGGGACAACAAAGAGCCGCAAACAGCTAAAGGAGTAACTGGGCCCCCAAATGTCGGTGGGTGGCACCAAAAGAAGAACAATGCCCTTTTCAGGGGTAGCAGAGGGTGTGACAACCTCTCCTTCAAAAGCAGCTATACTCCTGCGGAAAAGAGAGACACCAGAGCGTTCCTCTGGAAAATTCCACATCGCCTTAGCGTTGGACAAGGCACTCAGTACTCCGAAGGCAAACGCGAAAAGCGTGTTTAAAATCTTCCATTTTTCCACTTGTCGTCGTTCCCTTCCTGGAGTGCATCCATTGCGCGGAACAAATTTTCCGATAATTAATGCAAATAAAGGTTAAATAAATCTAAGGAGAAGGCGGTTCCAGTTTCGTCAACGGAGATCCCGTCAGAGGAGCCCTTTACAGTCCCCCACCCATGACCTGAGAAGATCCTCCATGCAAGGGGGAGTCATGACGACGGGAATTCCGCACAGACCGGCTCGTCCACCCCCGATGCAGCTGTCCAACAGAATAGCTCTCTCCGTTCGGAAGGACGACCCATACCTGAGGACTGCCGGAGAAAGCGCTTGCTGCTATCCTCTCAAGCTGGGAACCGGGTTCAAAGGTGACGGAGCGGAGAGATCGGCAACACTCGAAACACGTGCTACCCACGATCTGTACGCTCATGGGAAGTGCAAGGGACCGCAATCCGGAATTGGAGAACGCTCTCCCTTCTATGTCGCTCAGCTGAGAACCAGGCGCGAAGGTGGTGACGCTAAGAGATCGGCAGCCATAGAAGCACCACGCTCCCAGTGTTTCCACGCTTGCGGGAATACAAATGGAGGACAAGTGGGAGTTGGCAAAAGTGCCTCTCTCTATTCTTGTGAGCTGCGCATGGTCCGCAAAGGCAAAGGCAGCAAGGGAGGGACATTCCGAGAAGCACCATGCTCCCATCACGCCCACACTTGCGGGAAGCGCAAAGGAGCGCAAGCCGGAACGAAGAAAGGCTTGTTCTCCCACGCTTGTGAGGTGAGAACCGGGTTCGAAGGTGATGCAGGAAAGAAGCTGGCACCCTCTAAAACATTTCGCTCCCAGCGTCTCCACACTCGCGGGCACAAGAATAGACCGCACATTGGAGTAAGCAAAAGCACCCTCTCCCATGGCTTGTAGTTGGGAGGGAGCCTCAAAGATCACAGAAGAAAGCAACCGACACTCTGAGAAACACCGCGCTTCTAACACTCTTACGCTTGTAGGAATCCTCATGGACCGTATACAGGAAGCCTGGAATGCGCTCTCTTCAAGGACCTGAAGTCGAGCATCCTTCTCGAAAGTGACGGAGGAGAGAAGGGGGCAATACGCAAAACATTTCCTTTCAAGTCTCTCCGTACTGGAGGGGATACAGATGGACTGCAAGCGGGAATAGGCAAAAGCGCTCTCTCTCAAGATGCGGAGTTGGGAGCCGGATTCAAAGGCAATGTGAGAAAGAGATTGCCAATACGAAAAACATCTAGCACCCAGTATTTCTACGCTCGCAGGCACAACAAGGAGCCTCAAGCTGCTCAAATGCCAGCTGACTCCCCAAGCAGTAGCAGTCCCCGGCATGAGTTGAAAAACAATGCCCTCCTCAGGTTGAGCAGAGAGTGTTACAACTTTTCCTTCAAAAGCGACCACCCTCCTGGGAAAACAAGGATGAGGAGAGAGCTCCCTCAGGAGTCTTCGCATCGCTTCAGCATGGGACGATATACCCAACACTCCGAAAACAAGCGCGAAAGTTGCATTTAAAATTTTCCATTTTTGCACTTTTTGTCACTCTTTCCATAAATTATGCTCGTCTTACAAAGCATATATTTTGGCAGTTTATGCAAAAAAAATTAATAAAACCTTTAGAAGGAAAAGAGGGCCCCAGCGGAGCGGAGAGCCCTCCTTTACGAGAGAAAGAGTGTTGTTCCTGCGGTTTTCGTGAACAGAGATCCCGTTAGAGGGGCCCTTTAGCCTCATAGACCCCTACCCATGATTTGAGTAAATCCCCCATGGAAGGGGGAGGCTCAGGACAACAGAAATTCCACACCGATGGGTGCGTCCACCCCCAATTAAGCTGTGTCGCAGGGTAGATCTCTCCGTTCGGAAGCACGACCCATGCCGGGCTGCCGGAAAAAGCGTCTTCCTCTATCCTCACGAGCTGGGAGCCGGATTCAAAGGCAACATGGGAAAGGGATTGGCAGTCGCAAAAACACTTTCTATCAAGAATCGCCACGCTTTTAGGAAGGACAATGTCCTCTAAAGCAGAGCAGGCGAAAACTCTGATTTCTATTCTCGTGAGCTGGGAATCAGCTTCAAATGAAAGAGAAGTAAGGAACTTACAATCTTCAAAACAGCCACTCCCAATCTTCTCCACTCTCCAGGGAACAACAAAGCTCTGTAAACCAGAATCTGAGAAAACTCCCTCTTCTATCCACGTAAGCTGAGAATCCTCCTCAAAGGAAACATCGGTAAGAGTGACACAATGGGCGAAGCAATCACACCAGAGTATCACAACAGCTTGAGGAATCACTACCTTGGACAGGATGCCAGTGCCCATGTAAGCGCCACTGCAAATGTCTGCTGGCCTACTTATGAAAGGGTTGCCTGCTCTACTTCTGACTTCTATGCTCGTAATGGGAGATTCATTAAAGACACCATTCCCTAAGTATGCTCCACCTGGGATAATGATATCTCTCAACCTTGCTTCGACAAACGCATCGTGCTCAATAACCTGGAGTCGAGAATCAGGGGGAAAGGTAACAAAGGTAAGAGTTTTACATTGATAGAAACAAAACTCCCTAAGCGCCACCACGCTCGAGGGAATACAAACGGACTGCAAGTTGCCGGAACGAGAAAAAGCCCTTACCCCAATCTCCTGCAGCCGAGAGCCAAATTCAAAAGCAAAATCGGAGAGGAAGAAACACCCAGAAAAACACCACGGACTCAGCGTCTCCACGCCTGAGGGAACACAAAAGGATGACAGTTTGGAAGAGAAAAAAGCCCTTACCCCAATCCCCTGCAGCCGAGAACCCCATTCAAAGGCGACATAGGCGAGGTCACGTGCAGCAAAACACCCCTCTCCAAGCTCCTCCACGCAGGCGGGAATGACAATAGCCTGCGAGCCAAATTCGTAGAGGAAGTGTATCCTCCTCAGTTGCGAACCAGTTGCGATTCTGGAAAGCGTTACGACCCGTCCATCGCAAGGGACCAGCGGTCTAGGGCAAAAACAATCATCAGAGATCTTGCCCAGTGGATCTTCCCCCCCCTCCTCCTCCATCGCCTTAGTCTCAGAAAGGGTGCTCAGCGCCCCCAGAACCAACGCAGAAACCCAACCCGCAATCTTCCGTTTTCTCATCATGAGTCGTCTCCTATTTACCATGCGTCCTCCTGTATTTTTCCAGATTATTCAAGCAGTAAGAGCTTAAAGAAGCAAGCTACATCTTTACGCCTCGACAAAGAGCCGTTATAACTTCCCGAAAGTCCGGAAGGAGGTCCCTCGATGCCCTGTTCTTCTCGTCCCTCTCCCGATCCCGTCTTCCAGGTGATTGCCGCAGAGCTCGACCGTCAGCAAAATCAGATCGAAATGATCGCGTCGGAGAATTTCGTTTCTCGAGATGTTCTACGAGCGATGGGCTCCGTCCTCACGAACAAATACGCAGAGGGATACCCCGACAAACGGTACTATGGGGGGTGTTCCTTCGTAGATCAGGTTGAGACCCTGGCGATTGAGCGCGCGTGTGCCTTGTTTCACTGCGCTTTTGCAAATGTTCAGCCGCACTCTGGGGCGCAGGCGAATACTGCGGCATTTTACGCTTTTATCAGCCCGGGAGACACAATTCTTGGCATGAAATTAAATGCGGGAGGGCATCTCACGCATGGGGCGGCTCCTACTGTGTCGGGAAAGTGGTTCCGGCCTGTGTCCTACGGGGTACGCGAAGAAGATGGCCTGATTGATTACGATGAGGTGGAGCGGTTGGCTCAAGAGCACAAACCGCGCCTCATTGTCGCAGGGGCATCGGCTTATCCGCGCCAAATCGACTTTGCACGTTTTCGCCGTATTGCCGATGGGGTAGGGGCGATCCTCATGGCGGATATTGCGCACTATGCGGGGCTGATCTCGGCGGATGCCTATGGCAGTCCGTTCCCGCATGCGCATATTGCCACTTCTACAACGCACAAGACCCTGCGAGGCCCCAGGGGAGGCCTGATTTTATGGGACGATGAGGCGTATACGAAGGCCATCAACGGTGCGGTGTTTCCTGGCATTCAGGGAGGGCCTCTCATGCATATCATCGCCGCAAAAGCCGTCTCCTTTGGGGAGGCTCTGCTCCCGACCTTCAAAGACTACGCGCGTCAGGTCATTCGGAACGCGCGCACGCTGGGCGAGACCCTGGTCGAGGAGGGCCTAGCGCTTGTTTCTGGTGGAACGGATTGCCATATGCTCATTGTCGATCTGCGGCCCATGGGGGTTACCGGACGGGATGCCGAACAAGCGCTGGAGCGCGCCGGCATCACCTGCAACAAGAACGCGATCCCCTTCGATCCTCTGTCTCCTGCAGTGACCTCGGGCATTCGTCTCGGGACGCCAGCGGGGACGACGCGGGGTCTTCGGGAGGAGGAGCATCGTGCCCTTGGCCACTGGATGGCGGAGGTCCTACGGGGCGTGCGCGACCATGGTCCGGAGGGGCATGCCTCAACGGAACAGGGGGTTCGGCAGAAAATCTCCACTCTATGCGCTCGGTTTCCCCTTTACCAGGAAGAGGCGGGTCGATAGAGTCATCCTTTTGGGAAGGAAGCGCTCGTGCCAGAAGCGGAGCAGAACGCAAGGGCCGCCGGGAAGCGGGGTTTTGCGCGTCTTGCGGCTGTGCAGGCCTTGTATCAACAGGAAAACCAGCAGCAATCTGCCGATGAAATCTTGGAAGAGTTCCTTTCGTACCGGCTAGGGTCTCCCATTGTGGAGGAGGACAGCGCCGCGGAGGTGCCTCACAGCGATAAAGCCTTCCTCTCCGCGCTCTTGACGGGTGTTGCGCAGGAGCAGAATCGCCTCGATGCCCTCATCAAGGAACGACTGCCTGAGACCTGGACCTTGCCACAGCTGGACCCCGTGGTCCGCGCGATCCTGCGTGCGGGCGCCTTCGAGCTCCTGGCCATGCCGGAAATTCCCCTCTCGATCATTCTCAACGAGTACATTGAGCTCGCAAAGGCCTTTTTTGACAGAAGAGAGCCCATGTTTATCAATGGCATCCTCCACAGCATTGCCCACAGCTTGCGTCCTCAAGAGCAGGAGGTAACGGAGACTGCCAAGAGGGCTCTCCCTGGGGAAACCTGAGCAATCAGCCCCACCCCACCTTCTACGATTTCTCTGGCGTACGCTCAGACGGCGCCTTCTTGGGGGGAGGATCTGCAGGGGGTAGTTTGTGCGCATTTGGTGGAAGGAGGAGCGTATGCTTAGAGACGTAGTCCTCATTGGTGCCAGAAAGCCCTCCACAGGCGGAAAGCAAAAAACCCAACAAGACAAGCGCGCTCACCTTCTGCATGAGGGAACTCTACACAGTTCTTCGGCGAGAGAGAAGGGGAGAAGCGGGGCCAGGTTACCGCTTGAAGAAGCGTGAGTTTTACGATAGCAACAGAAGCGCAGGCCAAAAGGGCTCTGGCAAGAAGTGAAGTAGCGAGGTCAGTGTGTTCCCGTCTCCACAGGAGTTGTATCCGTTGACGATTGGTCTGAAGCGTACTTGCTTCCTGAAGAATATCATGACGCGTCCCAACATTATCGTCGGAGACTACTCCTACTATGACGACGAAGACGATGTGTACAACTTCGAGAAAAACGTCCTGTATCACTACGAATTTCTGGGCGACAAACTCACCATTGGGAAGTTTTGTCAGATTGCCTGTGGCGCGAAGTTTCTGATGAACGGCATATTTCACATTTCAGACGCATTTTCGACCTATCCTTTCATGATTTTTTCGGATGCCTGCAAGGCGCAATATCCGACTAGCGCACAACCTCCGTTCAAAGGAGACATCGTCATTGGTAACGACGTTTGGATTGGACACAACGCCACTTTTATGCCAGGCGTCAAGATAGCCGACGGGGCCATCATCGGAGCCAATGCCACCGTTACGAAAAACGTTGGTCCATACGAAGTTTGGGCGGGGAATCCAGCGAAGCTGATTCGCAGAAGATTCCCCGACGATATCATGGATATGTTGCTAAAAATCCGATGGTGGGACTGGGACATGGAGAAAATCACCGCACATGTCGATGTGCTGGTCAGCAGCGATGTGGAAAAATTGAAGGCTCTCTCCTAGCGCACTTATATTAGGCAGGGTAGGGCCTGATTCAGGCGGTTAGGGACTGACCATTTGCTCCGCGCCGAGTACGCAGATATTTTGAGAGCCTGTGCTCCACCCTTGGGCAGCAAAAAAGGCGGAATTTCTGCATGCAAGAATGTGATAAACTGGAAAAAATGGATGAGTTTTTCGCTTCTCGGTTGCATGAATATGACAATCACATGCTCAGCATTGAAGAATTACCGGAAGCCTATCGGAAACTTGCTCAGCTCATTCCGACAGATACGCAGACTCTGCTGGATTTGGGCTGTGGCACAGGTCTGGAGCTTGAAGAGATTTTCAAACTTCATCCTCATATCGCCGTAACCGGCATTGACTTGACCTCCGCAATGATGGACAGACTACGCGAAAAATATCCCGATAAGGATATCACGTTGTTTTGCGCCAATTACCTTGATCATGACTTTGGCAAAGAGCACTATGATGTTGCTGTTTCCTGTGAAACCCTGCATCACCTTTCCCTTGAGGAGAAAATCGGGCTTTATACTCATCTCTTCCAATCTCTGAAGCCAAACGGCAGGTACATCGAATGCGATTATATGGTGGGTACGCAGGAAGAAGAGGATGGGCACTTTGCAGAAAATCGGAGGTTCCGCGCGGAGCAAAATATTCCTGACGGCGCGTCTTACCATTACGATACTCCCTTAACGGTTGAAAACCAGATCAAATTGTTCGTACAGGCGGGTTTTTCAAGGGTTGAGAAGGTATGGCGCAAAAATGACACTGCGATCATTGTGGCAGCAAAAAAGTAGTGCTGACCTTTTGCTAGGTTAACGTGACTTTAGCTCTCGCCCAGCATCTGCTGTTGTCACTTGACCAGCTTAGGCCATAAACTGAAGAGATTCTTGCCTCTGTTATGAGGCCGAAACTCACACTCCTTCGAGTGCAAGAGGAAGGTATCACCTCTTAAGCCGTTGAACTCAGCACAACGCCTTTTTGCGAAGAGCCAAAACTCAATAGCGTTGGCTCTCTCCTAGCATCTACTTTTGTCACTTGACCAGATGAGTCCATAAACCGAGGAGATCCTCACCCCTGTTGCTGTACCGGAACTCACACTCCTTCGAGTGCAAGAGGGAGGTATCACCTTTTAAGCCGTTGAACTTCGCACAACGTCTCTTTGCAAAGCTCCAAAAAGGCCTCCACGCCATTAACGTGGCTCTTGCCCCTAGCAAACTCATTCTTACACTGAAAAACTCGGTAAGGATCTATCCATTCACAACGCACCCATCATAGGCTCCATAGCCATCTGTGTGAACCGAAGATCCCTCTAGAATCTTCCCTGAATGATAGGTATTAACTCTTCTCTTGAGCCGTTCGGAACCGTGCTACAGGTCTTCTCACCTCTTTTAAACAGATTTTCCACGAAGAGGCGAATAAGAGGGCGCAAGACTAGAAAAAACAGGCCTAAAGGGCCTCATAGAGATGGCGACCAGATTATGTCAAAGTTGCAGAGGAGAGCTGCTCCTCTCGCACTTCCATCTTTCTTTTCAGTTTCCGCAGAACGTTCAGCAAGCCAAATGGAGTCTTTCCTGCTGTTCCACGGCCTCTTTTATCCCGCACTCTCTTCGCTCCAAAAGACCTCCTATCCAGTTCGAAGACACCAAAATCCCGAGAATTCTTCTCAAAACTCTGCTGCACGATCAACTCTCGAAAGCGCTTGTAGGTCAGGTGGATCGTGTCCCACCTTTCTTTGATCCATGTGCTCGCAGAACTTGCCGACATGTCCTCACAGAAATATGTAAGAATTCCACGTTTCTCGTAAGATCCTAACCGACTGACTCTCAATGCTTCGCCCTCTTCCCAATACCAAGAATGCTGAGAGAGCCACAATTTCATCATTTTCACAAAAGGCATGCTTGCCAACAGCGCCTATTTTGGAGGGACTTTCTTTCCGGAAAGAGTTCGGAAGAGGGAGACGATTCTCTTCCAAAAAACGCCAACACCTAGCGCAATAGTCGCCAATGTATCAAATATCAATCCCCCCATTCCCGGGTCGATGTAGGCATCCGCCCGAAATGGGGACAGTAAAATCACGAACAGAAACACAACAAACACGGCATCCTCTGCAAGAAGACCAACAGTGTACCAGACAAAAACTAAGAGTACCACCCTTGCGTGGGAGCTACTCCCCGCAGGATAGGGAGGATCAGCAGACAGTGTGAGAGGCTACTCACAAGGGAGCTTGACACCTGCATGAACGTACTCCTGTGCAGCCCCTACGCAGGAGTGGGGCAGAGGCACCTATTCGGTTACTTATCTGGAGAGGTATTGATGCACGCCTACGAGGAAACTCCCATTCAATATAAGTGTATTGTCTAGAAGTTTATACGTAGTGCTGGTGTAGAAAGGTCGTCGCCTTTGTGACCGTATTTACGTTGAACTGATGTCACAAAGGCTCCGCGTTCCCTATGGGGGCGCGGTTATTATGGACTTGGTATAAGGGTTTGCTTTGAAATTTTTATCGCAATACAAAGCACTTTCTTGAAGTTTTCGCGTAAGGCCTATGTAGGAGCATCCACAGCTCTTGCGACAGCTGTAGTAAATAGAGTTCGCAAGGGCCCCGCGTCCCTGTGGGACGCGGTTATTGTGGACTTGGTGTGGGCGTGTTTCTCTGTAGCTTGCGTTCGTCAAGTTTATGCAAGCGCGTCTGTTAACTCCATACATCATACAGGTGTACTTTCCTCAAAGTTTTCGCGTAAGGCCGGTGTAGTTGCATCC
>JAISAP010000022.1 GCA_031266655.1 Holosporales bacterium
GATGGGGTATAAGACTCGTTCACTTGCCTTCACTCCCCAAATAAATTGCCGGGGGGGGGGAGGGCAGCTCCGTTAAGTAAAGAAAATCCTTATAATTCTCTTCTATCTCTTGGCAATAACCGCTTTTCTCCTTCTTTAGATAACAATAATTTCTCTTCTCCCGATTCTGCGCTCTCTATTTTGCCCGCCGGTTCTTCAGTAGGGAGCTCTGGTTCTTCCTCCAGTTCTAGCTCGCCTTCTTCTGCTACCTCTGCAGGGAGTTCTGCTTCTTCCTCTCGTTCTAATTTCCTCTCTCCTGGCTCTTCGGTAAGAAGCTGTCCTACTTCCAGCCCTCTCTACTCCAGTTCCGGCGTCTCTGCGTACACTTTGATGCATCCACAAGCACAGGGAGAGCTGCAGCGCACCGATCGGCCTCTGGATCTCGCTTTGGACGGAGAGGGCTTGCTCCTTGTCAGAGACAAGAGCGGAGCCCTCGGAGGCACTAGAACAGGAGCGTTTCACCTCACCAAAGAAGGTCGCCTTCAAGACGCCAAAGGTCTCACCCTCCAAGGCTGGCCCCTGCTGCCGGAAGGAGCTAGCTCCACGGCCTCCTCTACAGGGAGCACTACGGGAGTTGGCTCCGGAGTGTCTACTCCCGGAGGAGCCGGAGGGACTCCCTCTGGTGTTTCTACGGACCCTTCCGGAGCTGGCACCCTAGGCTCCGGAACTGCAGAAGCTGCCGCAGTACAATCTTCTTCCTTTATCGGTCCTCTGGGGGACCTCAAAGATATCCAACTCATCAAGCCGGAGCCGACACCTCCCGCTCCCGTCGAGGAAGCTCCCCATCCTTACGGAACCGGATGGAGCACGCAAAAGGAGGCCGACGGGCTGTACTCCTTCCATAGTTCCGAGGTACGGATGGGTTGGAACTCTGGCGAAGAGACCTGCGCCCGGCGCAGCTTTGTGGACTCCCTCGGACAAGAACGCACGGTGGAGATGACGATGAATATGGACACCATGTGGTGGGAAGTCGATCTCTTGTTCACTTCCGGCCAGTTTGTACGGTTCGCCCATGAGTTCCTGAATGGCTGCGATATCGCCGAGGATGGTTGTACCTTGGATGAAGCTGCCAAGCAGATCGTTATTACCTTCGAGGATACCGGCGCAGAACTCAGGTTTGATCTGAGTGATCTCGCCATGATCGATGCAGATCCCCTCCAGATCGTCTCCGGAGGCACCTTACCCTGGAGGGCCGCCCCTATGATCTGTGAAGAAGGAACTTACAAGATGAGGCAAGAGCTCATGTTCGAAATAGATCAACGGACTCTCAACGTATGTTTAACGGTAGAAAGGAACGAGGATGCTCCTTTCACGGGGCGATTGTTTAACGGAAGCTTCGGCTTTGATGGTGAGCTTGATTTTGATGCAGAAGGTCGAGTATCGGGCTATAAGTTTACGAAGAATGGCAACAGCACCGATGATCCAAGCGTAGGAGTCAAGCAGACCGGAGCTCTTGTGAAGGGGGTACATTTCGTTAGTAGTAATGGTGGAACCGACCTTGGAACCATAGACATAGATCTCCGTTTTGCTCAGATCATCAATAGGACGGGTGCTGATCTTATGGTCAATGGGAGCGCTATCAAGCCAAAAGCTCTGGAATCAGGAGCCATTCCCGAGGAGATCAAGGCGGGGTTTGCGCCGCTTTCTCCCTCCTCTCTTTCCATCGACGAGCATGGCGTATTGAGTCGTCTGAAAGACAACGGAGACTGGGAGCCGGTTTATCTCCTCGCTTGTGGCCAATTTGCAGCGATGGACTCAGCAGAAGAGAAGAATGGCGTTTACTATGCCACTCCCGCTTCAGGGGCCCTCCAAACCGGAGTCTCCGGGAAGGACGGCATGGGAACGATTACCTCCGGTACTCTAGAGCGCTCCACCACGGACCTCGCGCATGAACTCTCCGAAATGATCCGTGTCCAACACGCTTACGCCGCCAATACCAAAGTCCTCTCTACCATAGAGGATATGCTCACAGAGCTCGAGAGATTGTAAAAGGGGGGGATGAGCGGAGGTCGTAAGAGAGCAACGGGAGAGAATCAAGAGGAAGAGTTAAGGAAACGCGCAGAGAGGCTCAGCAGTGCAGAGTAAAGAGAAGAACGGCCCTTCTGCTCACTCTAACCGCGGCCAAATGCCGCGGGGCCCTTGCGATCTCCGTTCACTTTCAGTGGGCGCAAGGGCAATGATTCTTTTGCACCAGCGTTACGTATAAACTTCTCAGGGATGTTCTTGCCTCAAGCTTGTCGTAACCGCGCCACAATAAGTGGCGCGGGGCCTTTGCGAACTCTGTTTGATTCTAAATGGCGCAAGGACAACGATGCTTCTACACCAACGTTACACGAAAACTGCAACAGAATACACTTGTATCAAAGCAGATGTACTTGTCTATACTTTACGCAAAGAGTGTTGGAAATATCTCTGTATTCAGTCTAGGATTAGGGGATGCACCGACACCGGTTTTTGTGTAAGGTTCTAGGCTAGAAAAATGATGTTAGCAGGGTAAACCCTGTTGAAGTTCGGTCGGTTAGGAGCTTACGAGAAACATGAGATTCTTACATGTTTCTGTGAGGACATGACGGAAAGTCCCGCGAGCAAATTGTTAAAAATAAATCGAAACACGATTAACTCGCATTATAAGTACTTTCGAGAGCTGATCGTGCAGCAGCGTTTTGAGGAGAATGCCCGGGATTTTGGCGTTTTTGAGCTTGATGAGAGTTATTTTGGTGCAAAGAGAGGTCGGGGTAAAAGGGGTCGTGGAGCAGCAGGAAAGACTCCGGTGTTTGGTCCACTAAAGAGAGAGGGCAAGGTGTTTGTGAACATGGTTCCGAACTACGCAAGAGAGGAGTTCATGCCTATCATTCAGAGAAAGATCTTAGAAGGCTCCACGGTTCACACAGATGGCTGGGAAGCCTATGATGGGCTTGTGGTGAATGGGTAGGAACCACTATCGCGTCTTTTAGTGTAAGAGCGAGCTTGCTATAGGCAAGAAGCCACGTTAATGGCATGGAGGCCTTTTGGAGCTTCGCGAAGAGACGTTGTGCTAAGTTCAATGGTTTAAGAGGCGATGTTTTTCTCTTGCCCTCGCAAGGGTGTGAGTTCCGGTGTAACGACAGGAGTGAAAATCTTTCCAGTTTATGAACTCATCTGATCAAGCGACAAAAGAGATGCTGGGCGGGAGCCTTAATCATATATCTGCCCAAAAAGATGTTTTGTTGGATGGACAGATTTTGTTCGCATCCAAACTGAAAAGAGCCGGAAGAGAAACCTATCAATACACCGTTGATCATACACAACACGGTTTTCTGACTTACGGGCATGACTACTGGGAGAGGGTTGCAACCGTTTTAGAGGTAGTTAAAAAGGCACTTGGCCAGTATCTGATGCGCAGAAACTGCACACCACGACGATCCGAAAGTGCAGTTTGAGGCTGTCCAAGTCAAGGCCTAACGGGATTCCCTTATCCTTTGCACGGCAGAAGGCAGAAAATTCTGGGCGGACAACCACAAAAAGCCTATCAGACAACTCGCGCTGAAACTCAGCACTAGGCGCAATCTTCCACATAGCAACAGGATTAAGCATCGCTTTTCTAGTTGGTGAGAAAATCTTAAGAGACATCTACAGGGCTCCTCCCGTCCGTTATCCCAATATTCCCTGTGTTTGCGCACTACCTTGAAAATATTGTACGAAAAAGTACTTATTTAATTTCGGATGTTGATGATTTTTTCTGATGAATGCCAGTTCCAACCCGCATTTTTTATAAAATGCCGGAGCTTGAAATTCCGAGGCACCCAGATTGATATTCCAAAATCCCTTTCCCGCACATTGTCATTCTAATGCCTGCAATAATTTACGTCCGTATCCTTTTCCTCTGGAAGAAACATCCATCCACAACTCACATGAATTTCGGCAAAGACAGTATATCCTGCCAGCACTTCTACATCCTCTCCAACATCGCTTTTCATGATGAGGAAAACGCGTTTGTCACGAGGTTGCTTCGCTCGGTTACGCAGCGTATTTTGAACCAGCCCTTTGCGCCTATCTTGGAGAGGTCACCATGAAAGCAAGTTCGCGAGTCGCGCAAACAGGCTCACTGAGTTTTAGGAACTACGTATTCCAACTCCCTTGGTTCTTTTGGCTCATCAGTTTTGGTCTTATGACCGCAGCCCTGGTCCACAAGGTGACCCTTTCCCCGGACTCCGGGACTTACCTGGGCATGTCTCTCGTACGATCGGCTTTATACCCTCTTTTCCTGCGCGCCTGCTTCCTTTTCTTCCCAGAGGATACGCTGCGTCCGGTCCTGTTTCTCCAGATGCTGCTTGCTGTGGGGGCTGCCCTTTTCCTAACATGGGCACTCCACAGCAGTTTTGCCTTTAAGAAGCAGCGTCTCGTTGAGTTCCTGATGTTCCTCCTGTTTCTTTCCCCCAACCTGGACGTCTGCCAGCCTTTTTGGCGCGATATTCTCTCGGAATCCCTGGCGTATCCCCTGTGGTTGGTCGCTGCGGGGGATCTCATTCTGTTCTTGAAGAAAGGCTCTGTGAGAGCTTGCAAGCACTTTTTCGTCCTAACAGCCCTTCTAGTTCTGACGCGACGTCAGTTTTTATTCTTGTATCCTGTAATCCTTTTGCTCCTTCTCGGGCTTTTTACGTTCCTCAAACCGCTAGTTGAGAAAAAGCATCGCTGGCCTCTCGTTCTCTGGGCTGTTTTCAGCATAGTGGGCGCTGATCTCGCGGAGCGGGGGTATCATCTGGCCGTTCATGGCGCTTTCCGGCATGTGCCTTTTGTTGGACAGCAGGCGATTATCGCTCCCACGCTCTTCATCGGCCCGCAGGGAGCCAACTGCCTGGAGGATCCGACGGAGAAAGCCATTTACTCAGAAATATGCGACCATTTGCCGAAAACGGGAAAATCTTTGCAGAAGTTTTGGTCTTGCATCGAGTATTCCGGCAGTTATCTCCCTTGGAACGGTTACGCCATGAGCGCAGCGTCCCACCATATCGAGAAAGGAACCTCCTTAGAGAGGTACTACAAGGCAGATGCTACGCTGTTCCACATCACCATCCAGCTGGTTCTGCACTATCCAGTTGCGTTCGCCCGTTACCTCAACCGCATGTTCCTGCTGTCCTATTTTGTGCCGGAGCGATACGGCTTTGGGGGCATTCTGTTTCTTTTTGCAGCATTTTTATGTCTATGCGTACATCTTTATCGCACTGTCTCCTTTCGAGAACGCGTACTTCTTGGGGGAGGGGCGTTGCTCTTCTGCTCGAATGTTCTGGCAACCGCCCTCGTGGAGCCTCTTCTTGCGCGATACACCCTTTACACAGATGTCTTCTTAGGGGCCGTCGTGACTGCCCTTGTCCTCGCGAGGAAACCGACGGAGGCCATCTCCGCGATTGATCCCTCCCTGAAAATTTCCTATAAAGAGAGCTAGGGGTTTTTAGGAGCGGCGGACGGTGGCAGGAGCGCAACGTCACAGAGAAACAAAACCTACGCCTTCTCCTCCTTCTTGCCCTTCCCGCCGGAAGGGCTTTTTTTTTACGTTCTCCTCCCTTCCACGCGGAATCTTCACCTTGTCCTTCTTCGGAATGTTTCTGGGGATGTCCACGACGATGGTGTATTGCCAAATCGGGATGTTTCTGAAAACAGAGCTCCACGCCACGGAGGCAACGGTTGCACTCGTCGATGGCGTCATCGAGTACGTCTCTTTTATCTGCCGTGTCCTTGCGGGAGTCATTAGCGACTACCTTGCCGAGCGCAAACTCATTCTTTTGCTGGGGTGCTGCGCCACGTTGTTCGCACGCTCCACATTATCCACTGCATTTTCCGCTTTTACGGTTTCCATCATCCAGTCTGTAGAACGCCTCGGGAACGGGTTCCAAGCAACGGTCAGAGATGCGTTGATTGCAGATATCAGTCTCAGCAAAAGCCGGGGGCAAGCCTACGGGTTTAGCCGCTCCTTGAAGACGGTTGGCAGTTTTCTGGGAATTCCCATTGCCATCTTGATCATGTATCTCAGCAACAACAATTATCGCCTCGTTTTCCTCTGTTCCGCCATTCCGGTCATTTTTTCCATCATCTGTTTGGCGAAAGTGAAGCTTCCCGCACGCGAGAGAAAAGAAAACAAGGTGATCGACAATCCTTTCCAGAAAAAATATTTCGCCTCTTTAGACCGAGTTTTTTGGAAAATCCTCCTCCTAGATTTCCTCTTCGAGCTGGGACATTTCTCCGAGACCCTGCTCCCCATATATGCGAGCCAATACCTTTCCCGCACAACAACGGGGTCGGAGAGCATGTTCGTGAGCCTCGGGCAAGTGCTGCTTTCCTTTCCGGTCGGCCTCTATGCCGATCGATTCGGGAAAAACCTTCTGATAAAGCTTTGTATGGGCGCTATGATTCTCGCCAATCTCTCCTTTATCTACATTCCTTCGATTGCTGGGGTCTACCTGGGTGCGTTTCTGTGGGGTGGACAGATGACGGCTATTCAGGGCCTGTTCCTGGCGCTCATCAGCGAGAAAGCGGACCCGCACATTCGCGCAACAGCCATTGGCTTGTATTATTGCGTCATCGGCACCGCTTTTTTCCTCGCCTCTGTCATTGCCGGCCGCATCTGGACCGATTTCGGCGGAAGCTACGCTTTCACTTACAGTCTGGCCGCTTCCTGTTTCGCCTTGTGCATGACAGGTGTCCTCCTCCCGAAGGAGAAGAAGCATCGTCGTCGGCGATCGGCTCCGTAAAGATGCGAGCATGCCGCGGTATCGGGCAACATTGGAGTACGATGGCACGCCTTTCTGCGGCTGGCAGCGTCAGGAGGGCGTGCTTTCCGTGCAAGAGGTGGTGGAGACGGCCCTTTCCCAGCTGACCACCCTTCCCGTAACGGTTTTTGCCGCAGGCAGGACGGATGCGGGCGTTCATGCGCTCGGGCAAGTGGTTCATTTTGACTTGGAGAAACCATGGTCCCCCTATCGCCTGCAGGAGGCCCTCAACTTCCACATGCAACCCCATCCCGTAGCCGTCTTATCGGCTAGCGAGACCTCTCCGGACTTTCATGCACGTCTGCACGCGAGGGAGCGCCACTACCGGTACACCATCATCAATCGTCGGGCTCCTCTATGCCTGGAGAAGCATCGCGCTTGGAGCATGCGCTCTCCCCTCGATGTTGCTGCGATGGAAATGGCAGTACAATGCCTTGTAGGGCAACACGATTTCACAACCTTTCGTGCCAAGGACTGCCAGAGCCGCTCCCCCGTGAAAACGCTGAATGCCATTCATGTCGCGCGTCAGGAGGATCGGATTACGATTCACGTGCGCGCCCCCTCCTTTCTGCACCATCAGGTGCGCAATATCGTGGGCTCCCTAGTACTTGTAGGGCGCGGATTTTGGTCTTCAGAACACTTTTGCGAAGCTTTGGAGGCAAAATCGCGTGCTGCAGGAGGCCCCACAGCCCCTCCTCAAGGACTGTTTTTCTCTCACGTTACTTACTCCGGTTGAAGAGGTAAAAGACAAGGCTCTTTTCTAACAACTGGGGTAACATGCTGTGGCTCTTACCTCTGGCGTACCCGTTACTTGCACGGAAAGACGCGGTCGGGATCTGACGTATGCACAGGCTATCCATAGGGCTTCTGTCCTCTGCAAGAGCAGGCGCCCCTTCAAGAATCTTTTTATTTCACCTCATATGACAATTTTATTTATTCTTTTTTAACCTATTGCGCATAATTTATTATCTAATACGATAGATTCGTGCAAAAAGGAAGAGGGAAGATGTCTTTGTTTAATACCATGGGAGTTTCAGTCGCGGGGTTTCGGGCTCAGGCGAAGAGGATGGCTGCAATAGGAGATAATGTGAGTAACAGTGACACGATGGGCTATAAGACGCGTTCACTTGCCTTTACACCACAAATAAATTGCCGGGGGGGGGGGGGAAAAAAGTTCCTTAAGTAAAGGAGGTTCCTTTCCCTCTATTGGCAATAATAATGCTTCCACTTCTTCGATAGGGAGTTCCAGCTCTTCCCGCTACTCCAGCTCTGGCGTCTCTGCACATATGTTGACGCATTCCCAAGAACAAGGAGAGCTCCAGCGCACCGACCGTCCTCTAGATCTTGCCGTAGACGGAGGGGGCTTACTCCTCGTTAAAGACAAAAGCGGAGCCCTCGGAGGTACGAGAACAGGCACTTTCCAGCTCACTAAAGAAGGTTTGATCCAAGATGCACAAGGCCTCACCCTCCAAGGTTGGTCTTTACCGCTTGAGGGAGCTGGCTCTACGAGCTCCTCAAATGGCACCGTAGGAGTCTCCTTCGCTTCCGTACCATCTTCTCCCCCTCTCTCTGCCGCCTTTGCTGGCTCTTTGGGAGACCTCGAAGACATCCAGCTCCTTACTGTACCAAAAGCGGCCCCTACCCCCGTCGCGGACAACCCCTTTCCTTACGGAACCGGATTGAGCATACAAAAGGAAGCTGATGGCCTGTACTCCCTCCATGGCTCCGTAACCTATGCGGATGGCTGTGTAGGGTACATTGACATACCGTATCCTTTCGTAGATTCCCTCGGACAAGACCGCGCACGCAACGG
>JAISAP010000025.1 GCA_031266655.1 Holosporales bacterium
AAGGCAAACACCAGCTTCAGGACATGGACCGACTGCTCTCCGATCCCAGGAACCTCTCGGAGCCGCTCCCGCGAAGCCGCCAGCACTCCATTCACGGTCCGAAACCGCGCAAGCAGAGCCTTCGCGAGCGGCTTGGTGTCACACCTCGGACGAGACAAAAACAACAGCAGTTCCAGTAGCTCATAGGCAGGAATATTCCGGTCCGCCTCAAACCGAGTCCTCAGCCTCTCCCGATGACACCAATAATGCGGATCCTTCCCCATACCACCAGCTCCTTGCTCATAAACACATCCCCGCAGGAAATACCTATACCCACGAGCGCATGAAGGGGAAAGGGGGGCTCGGCGACTTGCAAGCTGCCATAAAGGGGAGGATGCTCCTAGCACAAGATTACGCGGACTTCTACCTAAGGTCTGTGGACGATCTTATACACGCATTGCGAGCAAAGTAAGACCAGGCTTGCATTTAAGTCCGCTCCCCCCGAGAACACGTAGATTCCTGCCCACATTTTCTCTAGAACGCTCTCATGGGGACGCTTACATCCTTCATGCAGCAGGCGCTTGCTCAAGCGGAGAGGGCGTTTTCCGCGGGGGAAGTGCCCGTGGGCGCGATTGTGACCCGCGCGGGAAAGGTGATTGCGCGCGCAGGTAATAAAATTGTCGCTCCTTTCGATCCCACCGGACACGCAGAGATCCGCGTCCTGCGCCAGGCCTGTGCACGCCTGAAAACGACGCACCTAACGGATTGCGATCTGTATGTGACCTTGGAACCCTGCCCAATGTGTGCGCAGGCCATCGCCTGGGCTCAAGTGCGCCGCCTGTACTTCGGGGCGTACGACCCTAAGAGCGGAGGTGTGGAGCATGGACCCCGCATTTTCACGCATGCTTCTTGTCACCATCAGCCTGAGGTTGTGGGGGGCTGCGAAGAGGCGCTGTGCCGCGCTGTGCTTGTGCGTTTTTTCTCTTCCAAGAGGGCAACAGGTCTCCCTTGAAGGACCAGGGTCGCGCACCCACCGCTTCACGCACACTGCGGAATATTAGCTGACCCCCGCGCAGGTATCCGTACCCTCCGAGGCCTTCTGCAATGCGCTGGCGCGTGAGTGTCGCCTGAGGAAAATTTCCCGAAAGATCCACCTGAACGGTCGCAGAAAAGGGAGGGTTCGATTCTTGGTAGGGCGCCTCCGTCACAAGAATCCGTGGATGTGCCTCCTCTCCCACGAGCCAAAGTCCGGGAGATGCGTATTTCCCTCCTCTAGGGATGGGGTCGTTCAGACCAAGCATCTGTCCCCACGCCTTTTGCGCCGATCGCGCTCGGTTGCGCGCTGTCACGAACGCTCCCTGCTCCGTCCTCACGCCCACACAGGTTGCCGCTGCATCCACCATCAGGTCCGGAAGCGGTGTTATGGCATACCAGACAAAGGCTGCTCCCATGGGCAGGAGTCCCAAGAAGCGCCAGCGTTGATGCCATAGGGCTACCCACAGGGTTCCAAAAACGAGGAGTCCCAGAGTGCCCGTTGTGGGAGGGGAGATCACAAGATGAGCTCCTGGCCAGTGCGCAACCGTTTCGGTAAGCTGCATCAAGACTTTCAGTCCCCATCCCATCATGCAGAGAAAAGGTGCCTCTCCCCCGAAAGGCAGGCACACCAAGGCCGCCATCGCACAAGGCATAATCCAAAACCCGGTTAGGGGAATGGCGAGCATATTGGCGGGAATGCCCATGAGGCTTCCCTGCTGAAACGTGTGCACGGAAAACGGGGTGGTTGCGACAGAGGCGACGAAGCTGGAGAGCAGCAAGCCACTGAGATACGCGATTTCTCGCCGAGAGAGAAAGGCAGGAGGCCTCCATCGCTCATACACGGTAATTAAGGCAATGACTGCGGCAAAAGACATCTGAAACCCAGGACTGATCAGGGCTTCTGGAGTCAGCAGCAGGATAATCGTGGCGGCTCCCATGACAGAAGCCATCGATAACGCCACGCGATCCCAAAGAACGGCCAGCGTAATCATGGTGTGCATCAGAAACGCGCGCACGGAGGAGACGCTCACCCCTGATAATCCCAGGTATACAAAGGCTGCCAGCCAAGAGGCAGTTGCCGCCACTTTCTTAGCCTGAGGGCGGAACGCTAAAGAGGGAATTCCGCAGCAAAGCATGCGGAACACGAGGAAGAATAGTCCTCCCACCAGCGTCATATGCAGGCCGGAAATGGCCAAGATGTGCGCTGTCCCCGAATCGCTAAAATTCTGCCTTATAGTTTGAGAAATCTGGGCCTTTTCTCCCACGATCAGGGCACTCGCAATCGCGGCCTCATCGGGAGGCAGCCCGCTCTCAATGCGGCGATAGATCGCCAACCGCACACGCGCCATCCAGAGGCGCAGAGAGGAGGGGCGCTCTCCTGGAGGAGCCTTCTCAAGGAGCGTGGGGGGAGCTATCAGGAATCCGCGAGAGGACAACCCTTGAAAAAAGGAATGCCTCCGGAAATCAAAGCTTCCAGGAGCCACGGGAGGCTGGATGGGGAGTAGAGTCACGCGCCCACGGATCCACCTCCCAGGAAGGAGACCCGGCAAGGGAAGCGCGCCACGCCAGGTGATCCCTACTTTCTGCATAGGAGGAATCGGTCGGGAGTCGAGGAAATGCACCTGTGCCAGAGTCAGGCGCATCCCACGCGGAGTCGTCTCAACGGCCTGAATCTCTCCTTCTAACGTCAAATTCTGAAAGGTGCGGTAGAGAAGCGTCGTATGCACGTGAGCGGTGTGTGTTGCGGCCAAACTGAAGCCTAAAAACATCCATAAAATTCCAACAAGACAAAAATATTGCATGCCCCGTTGTTTCCCGCGATCTTTCCACCGTTGAATCGCCAGAAATGCGCCCATTCCTCCGACAAGCCCCCATCCGAGGGTCAAAGGAGGCTCTACGGGAAGGGAGAAGTAGGCGGAGATCCCCAGACCCAGTCCTACAGGGATCCACAGACGCCATTGCGGATACTCCTCGAGCAGCGTTTCGGTGGCTTTCTCCCGCAAGGCTCTCGCTGGCATCCCCATGGTGTTGTGCTACGGTATAAGCGAAGTGCTGTGCAAGAGGGATGCTACAATTGATGCCTGTCGTAACGCGATTCGCTCCTTCTCCGACCGGATCTCTGCACCTGGGATCTGCGCGCACTGCCCTTTTTAATTGGCTTTTTGCGCGACATCACCAGGGGACATTCCTCCTCCGCATTGAGGATACGGATCGGGAGCGATCCACCGAGGAATCGATCCAGGCGATTTTTAAAGGACTCCAATGGTTAGGTCTCGATTGGGATGGAGAGGTGATCTTCCAGTTTTCACGGGCGAATCTCCATGCCGCCGCTGCACGACGCTTGGTGGAAGAGGGCAAGGCCTACTACTGCTACGCGACACCGGAAGAGCTGGAGAGCATGAGGGCGGAGGCCAAGAAGAAGGCCCAGCCTCCTCGCTACAATGGTCTGTGGCGCGATCGGGATCCCGCTTCTGCGCCTGCAGGCGTTTCTCCCGTGATCCGGCTCAAGGTTCCGCAGCAAGGAGCGACCCAGGTCCTGGACCTTGTCCAAGGATCCGTAACTGTGAACAACGCGCAGCTAGACGACATGGTCCTTCTGCGCAGCGACGGGACGCCCACGTACATGCTCTCCGTCGTGGTAGACGACCACGATGCAGGGATCACGCATGTCATCCGAGGAGACGACCACCTGACCAACACATTCCGCCAACTGCAACTTTATAACGCTCTAGGATGGACAGCACCCCGGTTTGCACACATCCCCCTTATTCATGGAGCTGATGGGGCCAAACTGTCGAAGCGTCACGGCGCGGTTGATATCGGTTCTTACCGAGACCTAGGATACCTTCCGGAGGCGATGAACAATTACCTCCTCCGCCTTGGGTGGGGCCATGGAGACGATGAAATCATCCCGCGCGACCAGGCGATCGCTTGGTTCGACATCGATCATGTGGGACAAGCGCCTGCGCGCTTCGATCGCGCGCGCCTGGATCATCTCAATGCCCACTATATGCGTCTTCTCCCGGACGATGCTTTGTGCGAGCAATTGGCTGCGTTCCTGCCTTCTGCTTTGGACGCCACACAACGCAGACGCCTGGATCGCGCCCTTCCGAGCCTGAAACAGCGGGCAAAGACCCTCGTGGATCTTGCAGAGAATGCAAGTCCTTTTCTTCAAGACGCTCCCCTGTCGTATTCCCAGGAAGCACAAGAGGTTTTGCGCCTCTCCGGAGCACCTTTGGAGCAGGCGTTCGCCTTTCTCGAGACGGCAGAATGGGCGCCGGAGGCCTTGGAAGCCGGGTTGCGACAGGTGGCGGAGCAAGGCGGGGAAGCGTTTGGGAAAATAGCGAGCCCTTTGCGTTGGGCTTTGACGGGGTGTAGGGTGTCCCCGGGCATTTTCGAGGTATTGGAGATATTGGGGCGCGCCGAGTCTCTACAAAGGGTTCGGACGGCCTTGGCTTTTCAGGAGAGAAAGTAGATGGAAGAAGTGATCATGCGTCTTGAAGAAGCACCGCCTCCTGTGCGTTTTGCGAGTTTTTCTACAAAGGTTGCTAACGATAATGCTGTGCCCACAGGTGTGCGGCTAAAGTACATTGGGGCAACTGCGGCCTACATCGTTGGAGGATTGGGTCTCCTTTATCTGATTGTGTGGCTGGTCTCGGCCTGAGGGAACATCGACGTGTCGTGGCTTTCAGATGCTTTTTTTTATGTCATTCCTTTTCTGCTGATTTTCACGCTTGTCGTCTTCGTGCACGAGTTAGGACACTTCTGGGCAGCCCGTAAGAATGGCATTGCCGTCAAGACCTTTGCTATCGGATTCGGAAAAGAGATCTTTGGCCGGACAGATGCGCAAGGCACCCGATGGCGCGTGAATCTGATGCCTCTAGGAGGCTACGTGCTGATGCAAGGTATGGATGAGGACAAGGAGGGGGAAGAGAAGGGAGAGGAGGAGGCGGAGGCGCTCGCCTGCAGTCCCTTTGAGAAAACTCCCAGGCAACGTTTTTTGGTGAGTGTGGCGGGTCCGCTCGGGAACTACCTGTTTGCCATCCTTCTGCTCAGCACTCTCT
Organism: Holosporales bacterium; assembly: GCA_031266655.1. Lineage (GTDB taxonomy): Bacteria > Pseudomonadota > Alphaproteobacteria > UBA3830 > JAIRMZ01 > JAIRMZ01. Next base: position 5,079 of record JAISAP010000025.1, read on the forward strand.
ACATGATTGTGGGGTGCCCGACCTCTTCTTTGCGCGTGGGAAGAGCGTTGGAGGAGTCTCCTGCAGCGGCCGCCGGGATGCTGCCGGGGGACGTGATCACGCACATCGATCACGCTCCGGTTACGACTTTTCAAGAGCTCCGTAATGCCTTGAATGCAAGTAAGCGGGGAGAAACCATTACTGTAGGGTGCGAACGCAAGGGAGAAACTTTGGAAAAGCACCTTGTTCCGACCTACACTGAGAAAAATAACCTTTTTGGGCGGCCTGTACCGGTTTTTTCCCTCGGAGTGCTTTTGGAGGAGGGGGAAGTACGCTCCTTACCTCTCCCAACAGCGCTATGGAGGGGACTAACAGATGTAGGGGCGATGTCCTGGGACATGGCGGCCGCATTGGGGGGGATTTTTTCGGGTGCCTACCCTGTTGGGTCTCTCGGAGGACCTGTGCGTATTGCGGAGATGGCGGGAGATATCTCGAAGACAGGGAGCCTTACAAGCATCCTTTTGTTTATTGTAACGCTCTCGATCAATTTGGGGCTCATGAATCTCTTTCCTCTCCCAGGACTAGACGGAGGAACCGCCCTGTTCTGCCTCTTTGAGGGATTACTGGGACGTCCTATTAGCAACCGTGTGCGGGAGATGGTTGGATATGCGGGATTTATGGTCATCAGCACGCTGATGCTCCTTCTGCTCGGAAACGATCTTCTGCGCCTTCCCATTCTCCAAAAATTCTGGAGCTTTCTGGGTCTGTAGACTTGACCATTCTCTTGGTGCACTGAAACAGTTGTCTGTGCAAGAGTGTACGTTCCGGCATGGAAGTAAAAAGCTCCTCAGTTTGCTGACTAAGCCGGTCAAGAAAAACAAGGTTAGGCGGGAGCCACTGGATCCTCTTTCTTTCGGATGGAAGGGGAGGGGAGTACAAGGGTGTTCCCCCCCCTCTTGACTTTTCCTTGGGGGCAATTTATAAATCTTCTATAGAGGGAGGTAACCATGAACAAGAGCAGGTTATCCACATGGCTGTTGGCCGGAACTTGTCTGACGGCAGCATGCTCTGGGCACAGCATGCTTCAATTTTTGTCAAAAGATGCGTTCATCATGGGAGATGTTATATGGGACACCTCGAATGCCACTCTCACCCCCATATACCGCCCACCGCTTATCCTGGGAGGAGGTGATTCTACGATTCTTAATGTTTCCAAAACTTTTGGGGAACTCGATCCTCTGCTCCCTTATTTTAAGAGTCTTCTCTCCCTTGATCCCAATAGCAAGAAATTTGGGAATTCCCTTTCTATCCAGGCGCTTCCCCCTCTCGTCTCTCTCGGGAGTACAGCACCCGCGCCGCACACAACATGTCCGGGAGCCTGGGGTGTGTCTTTTGCACCAGTGAATGAGAACCAGTTCCACATCTTGTCTTATGTAGTCAAGAACATCATGAAGCGAGGTTTGTTTGTCACGGTAGACAGGATTGCAGCAGGTCGCGTAGCCCATCAGTTGCTCTCAGAGGTGTACCGTGAGAACAAGAGCAGCACTTTCCGGTATGGGACAGAAAATTCTCACGTGCAGCCGAACGTGAAGAGGCTAACCGAGATAATTTTGGCCTTCGGAAACGCAGTTGCACACGGCCCAACGCAAACTCCGATCTACGAGATTGATCTGAGGGAGCTTCGTTCCATGGGTGGGTTTTCCCCATATAACAACGTTGATGTTACGGTCGACATTCAGGGAGAAGGAGCCTTCCATTCTTCCAAGAAACTTGCTGGTACAACTGCCAGTCGCTTTAAAATCGAGCCACCGCCCACCGGCGATTTCATGGTTTCCGTCCGTATGCATGATAGCGCGAACCATTGTGAAGTGTGCCACACAGAGTTTTTCCTGGGCGGAACCTCCGTTCAAAGGCTCAGGGATGAGAATCTTCTCAACGTCAATGGGCGGCTTGTCTGTGAGGTGATTCCGGCCATCTTACGGAGCTCCTCCGTATGGGAGGGAATGCTCCTTACAGACCGATATCTGTTTTCCACAAGGGGCGAAGTGACGGACGATCTTTTCCCTATGCTCGGTCAATTTCCATGCGACAGTCTCAGTGCTTCCGCGTTGGGAAAGGGTGTTACGTTGGAGAGTGGTGGTCGTGTTCTAGGAAGACAATTTGGTGTCAGCGCTCATCTTGTTCCTGGGTCGCAAATAGCTTCCTTACTGGCAGATCTCACGAGATCTGGCGCTTCTGGTGGCGTGCTTCCATGGGAGGGACTCCCTGTTGAGAGTGTTGTCTTCTCGACAGAAATTGTGGTGGATCAATTCACTCCTGGTGCTCCAAACCCCGCAGGTACCCCCATTCCTGCGGGGCAAGCGAGAGGCATGTACCCGAAGCAATTCACGGAACACTTCGAGCGCCCTTTGGGAGGCGCGTCTTTAAGACAATCAAAACCCCTTCTCGAGCTTTATAACATTTTGGTCGGGATGGCTTTTACTGTGGATGGAGATGCGAGAGCCGCGAACGCAGTCGCAGATGAAGCGTTGAAAGCATACAGCAGAGCCTACAACGTATCCGATAAAGTCCGGGCGATGAACAACCTTCTCAAGGAGCTCCAACGTGTTGGAGCCGTGGGGTTTAACGACGGTATTGTTGGTATTCGCCCTTGCCTCAAAAAGTTGATCCTCGATTTTATGAAGGGCATTGGGAGCGCGGCTCCGCTCCAGAGCAAGTTGAACGTCAATCCGTCCGGGCCTCATGTGATCCCTGTGGTTTGTGATGTTCCCAATGGGGATTATCCGGAATCTCCCCCAAAGGGAGGTCTCCTGTCAGGTAGTAGAGTTTTGCTCGTAGCGTCCTATGATTCTGTTCACAAGGAGGTACACTACGAATGGATTGTTGTGTCTGAGCATCAGGTATCCATCAAGGGACGCGTTCAAGAAGCCATGCAGGAAGCTCTCGACTCAAATGCATTGGACCCTATCCCCTTTCTTAGGCAACTGATAACGGGAACCTGGAAACCTTCTACCGAAGTTACTCCTCCGAGAGCACCCGTAAAATACAGTACCAGCCAACAGATTCCCAATCTTACTCTGGAGAAGGGGTGCGATCTCAACGATGATGTGTTCGTTGGTGGAAAGGTGGGTCTACCAATGGCTTCTGCAGGGTGCTCGCTGGATCCGAACGGTCCTCTCGTCGGAGTATTGGGGGATATTTTTGGCGGCCCACATCCCATCTACACGGAGGAAGTTCCCATTTCATTGGAATTTCGCCCATTCCACAGTGGCAGGAACGGGGGAGTATACCCAGATGGGCAAAAAATCCGTCTTAATCGGCCTGGAGCTCAAAGCGTTCTCAAAACTCTAAGCAATAAGGGTGTTCGCAAAGGGGTAGGTCTCTTCTCCAGTGCATCTGTGGAAGTAGGGTACGAGCGCCATTCTGCACATAAAGCGTTGTTAGGAGTCTTAGCGCATGCTGTGCACGGGTCCTTGTGGAAGGACTTGCCTATTGGTGAGCAGCAAAGAATAGAGAACGATATAGATTGGTTGTGCACGCGCCACTTCGGCATGGGGGACCAACAGGTCTTAGATGCTGTTGAAGAGGCTTACAAAGAAGCGGTGAAGCTGTACCGCGTAACAGAAACAAGCGTGCGGCATGGTAGCAGACCACCGGAGTTGTTTGTCAACTCTGGGAACGGGTGGGCCCCCGCAGATCCCGCCGGTTTTGATGGAGCCCTTTCAGCTAAGGGAGCTGTTGTCCTTGCGCGTTCGGACGTGGGGTATACATGCTCGTTTCTTCTGCCCCCATCCGTCATCGGCGACATGAGGGGGTTGAAAAGCGTTGGGAGTTTGTTGCCACTTCTGGAAAGAGCTCTCCCTTGGCTGAAAGGGCAGGATCTCTCCATGGTCTTCACAGGAGAACGACCTCAAGAGCAATACACTCTTGCGCCTATTGACGCTCCTCCTGTTGTTCCTCCGGTGTCTTTCTCCTATGAGACGCCTAGTGATCCATTTTCGTCTATCTATATTACCCATCCGCCGGCAAGAAACACCCGCCTTTCCCCCGCCCCGTTTTCGAGTTCGGTAGAAAAGCCTTTTGCTTCCCTTCTTTTCATTCTATCGGTAGAGGAACCTCTTGCGTCCTTCGCCACCAGTTTCTCCAGAGGCGACCCTTCCTCGGTTTCGGATTTTCCGTCTGGGGGCACTCCCCTTCCTTTAACTCTAGCGGGGGAAGGATCTTCGACGGGAGTTCCGGTTCTCCTTACCTTCAGCCCATTACTGCCACCTTCTGGAGAGGTAACGCTCGACTCCGGCGGGAGTGACGCTGGAGCGCTCGATCGTGCGAATGGTTCTTGGGATGGGCTTAATGTAGATTACACAGAAATACTCCGGCAAGGAGGAGATGCAATGGTTTCCGTTACCCCTATAGTCTCTGGAGCGGAGGGTTTATCCGGAGCTAAAGCAGAAGGGGTGGTATCCGATGGGTTTGGAGGCGGAACACCCGATCCGCGTGCAGCAGAAGCCGAGGGCCCTCCCGTTGAAGCTTCTGGAGTGACCATGGACACTTCCACAGAGTCTCCTGCACTAGCAGATTTCACGTTTGGCGCTGCATCCGAGCAGGGCTCTGACGGGGCAGGTCCTTCTTCAGGGTTAGCTGACGCTGCAACGTTTACTAGCGTGGGCACTCCTGGTGCCAGAGGGGCTCCTAGCCCAGTTTCGATTAAAGGGATCGTCTCTTTGAGGAAAGAGACTGGCGCCAAAGCGACAGATGCTCTTGTGTTTGGCAAAAGAGGAGACCCTGCTGCCAAAGGAAAAGAATTGTTCGGGGGCGGTTACGGCCAACAGGCAAGAGGAAAGCCTCTTTTTACGCTAGTGGACTGGCACGGAAAGGAGAATCGTGACGCCAAAGGGAAAAGACTGTTTGGAGACGATTACGGCAGACCGATCAAAGGTGCGCTTCTTTTGCCAATCTCAGGGGTTGATTCCGAGGGAGAGCAGGAGATTCCGTCCTCTGAGGAATGGCTAGAAGGGAATTGGGCGAGAAGAGCGCTGTAACGGTGTCATAAGCCCACGGCCAGCTGGGGCGTAGCCGTTTTTGCATTGCCTGCTGGAAGACTTTCCGGCTTTTCTTATTTTGGAAAAAGGTGCTATACTGGCGCAAGTTTCTTTGTGGGGTACTACAGAGACAAGAAATGAGGATATGATGACGAGAATGTACCGTGTGTTGCTCCTAACTACCTTGGGGGCTTTTTTCTTAAGCGTAGATGGTGCGCGTTGCATGGCAGAGCCTGCGCCAGCAGAGGATAAGCCTGCCAAGGAAAAGGGGGATCCCTCAGGCAAAAAGGTTGTGGGCGATCCGATTGTTGCAAAAATCGGCAATGCAAAAGTGATTCGACGCTCCGAAGTGCTGGAGGCGATGCGCCGCATGCCACCTCAGGCCAAGCAAAACATGTCTTACGACAAGATGTTCTCGTTGGCGCTTGAGAGTTTGATCCGGACGTACCTTCTCTCCGAGCATGCGCAGAGGTCGGGTGTAGAAAAAGATCCGGCTTTCAGAAAGGACTTTGAGAATGTTAAGAGCGAGCTGTTGGCCCAGCATGTCTTAATACTGGAAGTGCAGAGTAAGATTACTGAGGCAGATTTGCATGTGAGGCACAAAAAACTTGCTACAGAGTACCCGAAAGGGAAAGAGCACCAAATCTGGCAGAGCGTCGTTGCCTCAGAAGAGGAGGCAAAAGCGGTTATTGCTAGATTGGATAGCGGAGAGGACTTTCAGGTTGTTGCGAAGGAGAAAAGTCGGGCTCCTTCCAGGGAAAAGGGAGGAGACGAGGGGCATGTCATCCTGAGCATGCTCCCTCCGGAGCTGAAGGCTCCGCTGGAAGGATTAAAACCGGGTGAATACACGAAGACTGCGGTAAAAATAGGGGAGGCGTTCCATATCTTCAAACTGGGGGATCCAAGAGATGCGGTTCCTCCGAGTTTTGAAGACGCGAAGCAGGCGGTTGCCTCTGTCTGTTTCCAGGAGAAGGCGATGGAACTTGTCAAGAGGCTAGAGAGTCAAAAGAAGGTCGAGCGGTTCCATGAGGATGGGACGGTAGCACCTCCTCCGTCAGAAGAAACCGCGAAGTAGGCTGAGAGCGCTCTAAGGCGCCTCTTCGTGGGGTGGTGAGTGGCGCGCACGGAGGGGGCTGGCGGCGCCCCTTCAGAGGGGAGTGTGTGCACCTGTGCATACACTTTCCGGATAGTCCGGGTGATCATCTTGTCAGAGACCGGAGCCTGTTGAGGTTTTCTACGCGTTTGATCCAGGTCTCCGCAGGTGCAGTTTGCACGGAACGCTGGTATGAAATGGCCCGCTTTGGTATGGGCGTACCCCTGTGGGTCCTTGCGTAACGTTGATGTAGGGTCCTCATCGCCTTTGTGCCATTATTGGACTGAGAAAGTGTCGCAAAGACCCCACATCACCTACGGGGTGTTGTTTAACACAAGAGTTCACCTTGAGGTTGGTCTCGCGAAATCTGTGGAGGTATTTCTACCCTTGATGCGAGGGTATTTCTGGAGGTTCAAGCGTAAGGTGCGCGTAGAGATATCGTTGCTCTTGTGATCGTATATGGACGATGCCACAAAGGGGCTTCGTGCCCCCTATGGGGTGCAGCTATTACGGACTTGGCGCGGGGATATACCGTAGAAGGTAGTACGTAACGTCGGTGTAGAGTTATCCTCGCCTTTGCGACCTCACTAAATCGACTAGACGTCACAAAGTCCTTGCAGCGTTATGCCGCGGTTTTTTACATGCTCGATACAAGAATATACCTCAAAGGTTTATACGCAATGTTGATCTCAAATTATTCACGCCCTTGCGCTCACTAAAAGTAAAAGCTCTCTCCCAGCATCTTTTTTGTCTATTAATCAGATGAGTCCATAAACTGAGGAGATCTGTGCCTCTGTTGTTGTACTGAAACTCATACTCCTTCAAGTGCAAGAGGAAGACATCACCTCTTAAACCGTTGGAACCTAGCACACGCCTCTTTGCGAAGCGCAAAACTCAATGCCGTTAACGTGGCTCTTGTCCTTAGAGGACTCACTCTTATACTGAAAAACTAGTGATCGTACCCATTCACAACAAGCCCATCGTGGGCGCTCCCGCCATCCGTAGGCACGTATATTCTTCCAAAATTTCCCTGAAGGATAGGGATAGTGACCTCTCTCTTGAGTCATTCGGAACCATGCTAACAAACACCTTACCCTCTCTCTTCAGCAAACCAAACACCGGAGTCTTTCCTGCGGCTCCACGACCTCTCTTCCCTCGCACCCTCTTCGCTCCAAAATAACTCTCATCAAGCTCTAAGACGCCGAAATCTCGAGAATTCTCCTCAAAACTAGGTCAGGTTGATCGTGTTTCACTTTATTTTGAACAATGTGCTAGCAGAACTTGCCGACATGTCCTCACAGAAACATGCAAGAATTCTGTGGTTTTCACCAGTCCCTAATCGACTGAATCTCTACATGCGTTACTGTACCTAACCTCATCTTTCCAAGAGAGAACCTATGGTAATCCACTCCAACCCAGTACACCAACCTAATACAGGTGTATTCTCAGTTTTCGCGTAATGCTGGTGTAGGTTTGTGCTCTTATCGAGTTGCATAAGGTGCCACAAAGGCCCCGTGCCCCCTATGGGGTGCAGTTATTACGGACTTGGCGCGGGGATATACCGTAGAAGGTAGTACGTAACGTCGGTGTAGAGTTATCCTCGCCTTTGCGACAACTAAGGTAGATGGGTTTTTCAAGAATCCCGTATCCCCCACGGGGCGCGGTTCTCTTTATGCACGTAGTACAGGAATCTACTTCAAAGGTTTACGTCTAATGTGCATGTTGATGTATCGTCGCCCTCTTGACTTCATCAAGTGGATGGAGGGCATGAGGACCCTGTGTCCCTATGGGCGCGGTTGAAGACCAACGAGAGTTTATGGATTGTTGGCGCATGCTCCGCATAGCTCCTATGAAACCTGATACAGAACTCTGCAGTTGCGGTTTTTGCGTAACGTTGATGCAGGGTTATCGTCGCCCTTGCGCCCATTAAAAAATGCTCTCTCCTAGCAACCTCATATTAGGTAGGGTGTGACATATTGAAGTTCAGTCGGTTAGGAGCTGATGAGAGGCACGGAATTCTTGCATGTTTCTGCAAAGCCATGACAGCAAGTTCTGCGAGGTAATGGCTCAAAATCAAGTGGAACACGATTAACTTGCATTACAAGTACTTTCGAGAGTTAATCGTGCAGCAGAGTTTTGAGGAGAATTCTCGGGATTTTGGTGTCTTTGAGCTGGGTGAGAGCACCTTTGGAACAAAGAGAGGTCAAGGCTAAAGAGACCGTGGAATAGCAGGAAAGACTCCGGCGTTGGGTTGGCAAGACGGGAGGAGAGAGGCAAGTGTGAGAAAGAAGCTCACCTCCGCACTGTGACAGGGTTGCTACTTCTATGGCCCCCCTTAGATCGGCTCTTTCCGATCCTGCACCCTCTACATTGGCCTTTTTGCAGAAAACCTGTTGAAAGGGTAAGGAGACCGATAACATGGGCCCAGACAGCTCAAAAGAGGAGCTGATGCTTGTTGTTCAGGAAGAGATTCTGGAAGGACTGATGCATTGCATAAGGCAAACTCCGACAGATTGGCCGTGCATGGCGAGCATCCTCGTCGCCTCTTTCCTTGCAGCAGCGAGCCCAAGAGAAGGATCGTCTTAGGGGTGTTGTAGCCTTCTGGAGCTCCGCAAAGCGGTGCTTAGCTGAGTTTAGCGGTTTTAAGGAGGTGATGTCTTCTCTTTTGCACTTAAAAGAATGTGCGTTCCCGTACAGCGACAGAGGCATAGCTCTCCTCAGTTTATTGACTAAGCCGGTCAACAAACAAAAAGACGCCGGGCGAGAGTCTTCGTGAAAACCTGGCATTGCTTCGCTTTTTTAGGTAGCATCCAGCGATCTGAAGGAGAAAGGATCCGACCATGCTGGGCCTTCAGGACATCGTGCTGCAGCTACATGCTTACTGGGGAAGGCACGGGTGCGCGATTGTTCCGTCCTACGACATGGAGATGGGAGCGGGCACCTTCCATCCTGAGACGCCCTTCCGCGCTCTCGGGCCGCGGCCGTGGCATGTGGCCTATGTGCAGCCCTCTCGGCGCCCAACGGACGGTCGCTACGCGGAAAACCCCAATCGCGTGCAGCGGTTGCACCAGTATCAGGTCATCCTCAAACCCTCTCCCGAGGATGTGCAGGAATTATACCTGAAAAGCCTTCAAGAGCTGGGCATTGACGGTCAGCACCACGACGTGCGTTTTGTCGAAGACGATTGGGAAAGCCCCACGCTTGGAGCCGCAGGACTGGGATGGGAAGTGTGGTGCGATGGCATGGAAATCTCGCAATTCACCTACTTTCAGCAAATGGGCGGATTCGAGTGCTCTCCCGTCACTGCAGAATTGACGTATGGCCTAGAACGCCTCGCGCTCTTCATTCAAAAAAGCGACAGTATCTACGAGGTGAGCTGGAACGGAGTGGAGGGGCCCGGAAAAATTACCTATGGAGACCTATATCAACGTTCTGAACGCGAATTTTCTGCCTATAATTTCGAACACGCAGATGTTACCACACTTCAGGCTCATTTCTCAGATGCGGAAAAAGCCTGCACGCAACTGCTCTCACAGAAGCTGGTGCTTCCCGCTTACGACCAATGCATCAAGGCAAGTCATCTCTTTAATCTCCTAGACGCTCGGGGAGCTATCAGCGCCCTCGAAAGGGCTAGCGTCATTGGGCATGTGCGCGCTCTCGCAAGAGGATGCTTCCAGACCTGGCTTGAGGCAGAAAGCCCTCCTGAAGCCTCCTAATTTTCCTGGGAAGCACGCCAATCTTGCAGGAATTTCTCAAGACCGATGTCCGTCAGGGGATGGACATAAAGCGAGCGAAATACGGAGGGTGCAACGGTCACGATATGCGCGCCGGCGTGAGCAGCCTCTAAAACATGCTTCGGATGGCGCACGGAAGCCGCAAGGATCTCAGTATCCCAGTCGTGATCATAGTTGTAGAGATCCCTAATCTCCTCGATCAATTTCCGACCTTCCTGCCCACAGTCATCGATGCGCCCCATGAAAGGAGAGATATAAGCCGCCCCAGCACGTGCAGCCAGAAGGGCCTGCAAGGGAGAGAAACACAGCGTCGCATTGACAGGAATGGCCTCCTTATGCAAGGTCTTGCACGCCTTCAATCCATCAAAGGTAACGGGAATTTTGACCACCACGTTGCTCGCAAGATCGGCCAAAACGTGGGCTTCCTTCACAATTTCTTCGTAGTCAGTGGCAATCACCTCGGCACTGACTGGCCCCTCCAGAAGAGAGCAGATATCGCGAATGACATCCCTTTGTGAGCGCCGGGACTGCGCGATGAGCGTAGGGTTCGTCGTCACCCCCTCAATGAGCCCCGTCTCCACCAGCGCCGCAATCTCGTCCGTATCGACCGTATCCAGAAAAAACCGCATCGTCTCCCCCTCCCGCTCGAGAAGTATACGAAAAAGCGGGGTTTTCCGAAATCCCGTGGGGGGAGTACGTCTTCAGGTCAGAAAGCTCTGGAAAAGAGCGCTTTTGGGAAGCGTCTGCCTGCGCTTAAAGGAGATCTCATGATCCAGCAGCATCTGGAGAAGCGCGGCACGAGACTGCGGACGGGAGGAAAAGGACAGCACGGGCTCCGCCTTGGTGAGCGTCTTGAGTGTTCTCGCCAATAAGAGACGGGTGGCAGCGACGGGCTCCAAAGAGCGGAGTGCCTGAACATCCCACCGCTCTGGCTGTGTGGCTTCCGAGCAAAAGCGCTGCAAAAAAGCCTCCTCTGTGTGCAGCAGCCACAGCTTCTGGCAGGTGCCTGCGCATTGCTCCTCCATCTCGCGAGACGTAAAAAGCGCTTCCGGCAGGTCCGGCATGCTCTCTCCTTGGAGAGAAAAGAAGAATTGCACCAGCGCTTGGCGATGACGTGGATTCTTGAAAAAGCCACAAGAAGGGTAGGACGTATGCTGCGCAAAATGCGTGGGAATTTTCTTGGCCTCTGGGGAGAGAAAAATCAGGGCGCGTCCCTGGGGTTGAAAGCTGTCCAGGAAGGGCTCCAGAGACGGAAGGGAGGCGTCGGTCACACCCTCGAGCAGGAGCAGGGTTTGCGGCTCTCCAAAAAGCCCTTGCTGCACCCAAGGGCAGAAATTCTTGATAAAAGCAGGCTTCTCACGTAGGACGTTCCCCCCTGCCTTCCGGGCAGCCGTTTCGCACCACTGCGCAAAAGCCTGTTTGGACGAAGCATCGTTTCCGAAGAGGAACACCGCCGGCGCTTGCCAGGCTTTCTGTAGATCCTCGAAGGTCATAAGGCAGCAACTTTCTGAAAGTGCATCCGAATTTGCTCGACGATGTCAGAGCCAACTTGATCGATCATCGCATCATCCATGCTATTAAACACTGCAAAAGTAACCTGTGAGCTGGTATCCGTTGCCCCGTACGTCGAGCTCGCGGTCGCTCCTCCTCCGCACACCGACTGCTTGTCTTTTGCCTTCACAAGGGAGAACACCGCACTGTACGTGCGCCCAATACGGCCTATATTGCCCTCGATTTGAGCTAAGTACACCCTCAGCACGTATCGCTCTTTGGCAGGAATCGGCACGTCGCGCAGCTGCTGGATCAAGCAGTTCCTAAGGCGATTGCCTCCGCGATTCGCAATCGTGTCCACGACAACGGGAACAGGCACTGCCGGAGCGTCCTTGCGTTTCATGTGCAGGGGCGCCACCCGTGTGCACCCGATGCACAACGCGCTAAGAGACCACAAAATTAAGGATCTTTTGAGGAACAAATATCGTGCGTTCAACCGTTTTTCCTTTTAAAGCTGATGCAATATTCTGCACCTCCTGTGCTGCGCGCAGCACCTCTTCCTGCGTCGCCTTCTGCGGCACTTGCAGGATGGTGCGCGTCTTACCATTGATCTGCACCGCCATTTCCACGGTCTCTTGGATCAGATACGCAGGATCTGGCTTGGGCCAAGGGGCCGCTACGACAAACGTCGTTTCTCCAAGCGTGTGCCAAATTTCTTCTGCGAGATGGGGGAGAACCGGGGAGAGCAGCACCGCCCAGATCCGGAAGGCTCCCTGCAAGGCGGTGGCCTCTACGTTTTGGGCTTGTACCGCATCATAAAGGGCCGTCGTGAGCTCGCGCAGGAGGGCAATAGCGCGGTTCATCTGGGATTCTTCATAAAAAGTCGTTGTCCGATCCAGAATCGGGTGCACAACGCGCAGGAACGCCTCTGTCGCCGAGGGATCGGCTTTCCCAAAGACGTTGGGGGCGCTCGTCACCTGCTCTGCTAGGCGCCAAACGCGATTGACGAATCGCCAACTTCCCTCGATCCCCTTTTCGGACCATTCCAAATCGCGGTCGATCGGTGTGTCCGACAGAATGAAGAGGCGCACAGCGTCGGCGCCGTACGTGCGCACCATGGCATCAGGATCGACGACATTCTTCTTGCTTTTGCTCATCTTTTCCGAGCGATACACTTGCACCGGAGCTCCATCTTTGCGCTTAACGTACGTATTCCCCCGCTTTTCCACCTCCTCCGGGAAGATCCAAGTGCCAGAGGCGTCCTTGTAGGCTGGGTGGCACACCATTCCTTGCGTCAGAAGCCGCGTGAAAGGTTCATCAGGAACGGGGTACCCGCAAGCGTGGAGCGCACGTGAGAAGAACCGCGCATAGAGGAGATGAAGGACCGCGTGCTCTATGCCCCCAATATAGTATCCGACGGGCATCCATTGCTGAACGGATTGCGCGGAAAAGGGGCCGTCCTCCTGACGGGGAGAGCAAAAGCGCAGGAAATACCAGGAGGAATCCACGAATGTGTCCAAGGTATCCGTTTCCCGCGTGGCCGCTTGTCCGCAGACAGGGCAGGTCGTGTGCTTCCAAGTGGGGTGCAGCTCTAGCGGGTTTCCAGGAGCGTCAAAGGAGACATCTTCCGGAAGCGTCACCGGAAGATCCTTTTCTGGCACAGGAACGACGCCACACTGCGCGCAATGGATCACGGGAATCGGGCATCCCCAATAGCGCTGTCGGGACACTCCCCAATCTCGCAGGCGCGTGAAGGTAGCCGCCTTTCCTACTCCCAAGCGCTCAGCCTCCTTGACGGTGTACGCGAAGGCTTCCGGCACTGTTTTTCCATCGAGAAAAAAAGAGTGCACCATTGCGCCTTCTTTCTTTGTGTAGGGAAGGGGCGCGTCTGCCCCCTCTTGCTGGATGACGGGGAGGATCGGGAGATCATACTTCTTGGCAAACTCGTAGTCGCGTTCATCGTGCGCGGGTGTCCCAAAAATAGCGCCCGTTCCGTAGGTGGTGAGGACAAAGTTTGCAACATAAATGGGGATGGTTTTCCCCTCTACGAAAGGATGATGAGCGCAGACGCCGGTGGCAAAACCCTGTTTGTCCATGGTCTCTAAATCGGCAGCGGCTGTGGAAACACGATCACAGGAGCGGATAAACTCGGAGAGAGCGGCGTTCGTTTGCGCCAAGCCTTCCGCAAGAGGATGATGCGGCGCAAGGGCGATGAAGCTCGCGCCAAAAATGGTCTCTGGCCGTGTGGAGAAGAGATCGAGCCGCTCCGCTTGCCCCGCGATACGGAGGGAAAACGTCAGCCCCTGCGACCGCCCGATCCAATTCTTCTGCATGAGGCGCACTTTCTCGGGCCATTCGGGCAAAGCGTCCTCTACCCCCTGCAGAAGGGCCTCTGAGAAGTCTGTGATCTTGAAAAACCACTGGTCCAGACTCCGACGTTCTACCGCAGCACCAGAACGCCACCCCTTTCCGTCAATCACCTGCTCATTGGCAAGAACGCAGGCATCAACGGGGTCCCAATTCACCGTTGCCTTTTCTCTGTACACCAACCCTTTTTGGAGGAACTGCAGAAAGAGCTTTTGCTGATGTTTGTAATATCCAGGATGACAGGTCGCGATCTCCTGGCTCCAGTCATAGGAGAATCCCAGCGGTCCCAGCTGCGTGCGCATCGCCTTGATGTTCTCATAGGTCCAAACGCGGGGGTGAACACGACGCTCAAGAGCGGCGTTCTCCGCGGGAAGACCGAAGGCATCCCACCCCATCGGGTGCAGAACTGCGTACCCTTGCGCCCTTTTGAACCGGGCGATCGCATCTCCAATCGCGTAGTTGCGAATATGTCCGATGTGGAAGCGCCCCGAGGGGTATGGGAACATTTCCAAAACGTAGAGGCAAGGCTTTTTCTCTTTCCGTGCTGCATCTACGGCATAAACCTTGGCCTCTTCCCAGGCATGCTGCCACTTCTGTTCCGTTTCTTGAAAGTTATACATGCTTCCTCCTCTGTTGTGCCGCTAAGGAGCCCTTCTGCAGGATCTGCTTCCGAAGGGTCTCTGCGAGGTCCGGTGCAGGGGGCTTATCCCACCACCTGCCAGAATGGTACTCCTGCGTGAACACCTGGACATGCGGCTGCCGGTCTTTCAAGCGCACAACAACCTTTGTGTGCCGATGAGCAGCTTCTTCCTTCCAATCCGTCACGATGAGACCTGCTGTGGCATCGCAGGAGGCAAGTGGGTAAGACGAGAGAGTGTCCAAAGCAGCTTGGAACAACGCTGAAGAGGACTGCGATTGTGCTTCCGCCTTCTCTCCCTTGTTGAGCCGAAACGTGAGCGTCTCTTCTCCAAACAGCTTTCCGACGCTATTGAATTTTCGGTAGTAACGCCCCCCACGCACCGCCGGAGAGGGGCGAGACGGAGCATCAGAAGCGCAAGCGACAAGCGCCAGTACGCCGAGAAGTAAAGCGTCACTCTTTATGTTCACAGGTTCACGCACATCCGGTGAGAATTTTAGTAGAAAGGCCCTTTATCTGTCCATGGGCAGACGGAGACCCTGGCCAAGGATCGGACATTCTGTTAGAAGGGAAGGCGTGGTCCCCGGTAGCTCAGTTGGTAGAGCAAGTGGCTGTTAACCACTGGGTCGCTGGTTCGAGTCCGGCCCGGGGAGCCATCTTGTCGTTGGGTAAGTGTCTATTTTGTCACACGGAAGGGAAAAGGTGTGCTTTTCGAGTTGCTTCTCCTTCCAGAGGTGCTATAGTCCCTCTTCGGGAAGGGGCGTGGTGCGTACTTCCGCGTGAGAGTTGGTTTTTTGAGGGAAAGGTTATGAAAAAGGAAGTAATAGTTTGTGGAATGTTGGCGCTGGTGTCTTCTGTTGCCGCGGCTCAGGGGGGAGAGATCGCCTCGGTTCCAGAGCCCGTGGCAATGAGCTGCGCTCGGTCTCCTTATGTGTTCCATGGGTTGTTTGCCGGTCTCGGGGGCGGAGCTGTCGGAACGGTCATTAAAGGGAAGGAGACGAAGGAAAAGGGCGAGGATTTTTCGGAGTTCAAGAGAACTGGTGGACTGGCGAATGTCATCATCGGGTATGTGCACGCTTTGCTGAATGGATTCACCGTTGGAGGGCAGTTGGACCTCGGGTTTCCTTTCGGACTTAAGGTAAAAGAGGGTGATGCAGAAGACAAGCAGGTAAAAACCCCGAAGGAGAAAGCTACTACATTTGAGGTGAAGCCTTTTTCTGTTGGCGGAAGTGTCCTTCTCGGATACAACAACGCGAAAATGAGAGGTATGATTGCCTTCAAAGGTGGATTTGAGTGGGGGGCGTTGAAGGTTAAGAGCAAGATTGGGACTGAAACGAAAGAGTCTGAGAAGGAAATCAATCTATTCTCGATTCCGCTGGGAGCCTTCTACGCTTGTAAAGTCCACAAGAACGTGGCCATCACCGTTGGCGGAGAATACAAGGTTGGGCTGAAGGCGAAAGAGAAACTTGGAGAGAAGTCGGATCAAGAGATCGAGTTCAGTCCAAGCGGTTGGAGCGCCGGAGTGGCGGTTCTTTACAACCTGTAAGGGTCGTTGTTTAACTACATGGGGCCCGGATTTTCCGGGCCTTTTTTTTTGTTTCTTGAAAAGTTTGAAAGAACCGGTGGACTTGCGGGTATCGTACTTGGGTATCTGTACGCCGTGTTGAATGGATCTACCGTCGGAGGGTAGTTGAACCTTGAGTTTCCTATAGCAATATCGTTGTGTCAGTTGGGGACTCTTTGTCCGAGAAAAGCCTTGTAGGTAGGGAGTATCCGTTGGCGATGTACCCCTTGACCAATGCCACTCTCAGTCTGTTTTGCGTAGCCTCTCTTTTTTGACGAGCACCTTTGTCCCTATGGATCGAGCCAGAGGGTGGAGCTTTATTGCGCATGACCGACACAGGTCTCCACAGGTGTAGTTTATACGTAACGCTGGTGGTGGATGACCCACCTTGGTACAGGTGTACTCTTGTGGGTTTTCGCGTAAGGCGTATGTAGAGACATCGTCGCCTTTGTGACCGTATTTACACTGGATTAATGCCACAAAGGCCCCACGGTGTTTAGCCGCGGCTATTACAGACTTGGTATAAGAGTTTACTTTGAAATTGGCTCTAGACTAGCTAAATGATATTAGGCAGGGTGCGACATATTGAGATGCAGTCGGCTAGGAGCCTATGAGAGGCGTGGAATTCTTGCATGTTTCTGTGAGGATATGACAGCAAGTTCTGCGAGCACATTGTTCCCCCAATCAAGTGAAACACGAGCAACCTGACCTACAAGCACTTTCGAGAGTGAATAGTACAGAAGAGTTTTGAAGCGAATTCTGGGGATTAGGGTGTCTTTGAGTGTGATGAGAGGCCTTTCTGGAACTTCGCAAAAAGGCGTTCAGTTAAGTTCAAGAATCTAAAAGATGACACTTCCCTCTTGCCCTGGAAAGGGTATGAGTTTCGGTATAACAACAGAGGCGCAGATCTCCTCAGTTTATTGACCAATCTGGTCAAGTGCCAAAAAAAGATGCTGAGCGAGAGTTCAAGAGATTTGTAGATTTGTCATTTTACTATTGCAAGCTCTCTGTGTTTACCCCATCTTAAGGAAGATAGTGCATCCAGAGAAAGTTCCGGTGTCCTTGAAAGGCAAGCCTGTGCGAAAGATGAGCGCAAAAACCGCAACTCTGATGATCCTTCTTGCATGGGGGCTAGGAGGAAACGCCGCTCCTGTTCCCTCGCCAGAAGCTCCCAAGAGCCTTGCCACTCTTGGAAAGGGAAAAGGGCAGAAGCCGCATAAGCACAAGAAGAAGGCGGCAACCAAGGCTCTTGCTGCTAGGGAGAAGAATAGCTTTTTGTTTGCGCCAAGACGCAGGAACGCAAAGAAAGAACCCATACCTGTTATTCATGTTCAGGAGCCAAAAGACATAGGTCCCATACCGGAACCCGCGCCTGTGATCGCGCCCAAACCTAAGCCCGAGCAAATCGATACCATTACCTTCAGTTCCGCCTATTTCCCAGCTTTGTACACGAACGCGCAGCTGGCCAATGCGGGATTGGAAATGGTGCGTCTGGGATCTCGTATGGAAGGTGCCGTCCACGAGTCTCCCGTTGCCCGATGGAGTGTCCGTTTTCTCTCCCTCTGGGTTGAGCAGGCCTTTGCCCGCTCTTACAACGAAATCGGACAGGGATTACGCGCGAAAGCCTTCGGGTGCTCCTACTCTCTGCAACATGGAGGAGAGGTGGCAGACGTAGACTCGTGCCGCGTGGGCTTCTTTTCGTTTTTTGCGCAATCGCTCGTTCGAAACGACGGATCCGATTGTTTCATTCCAGAGGAACAAGGTAAGACTGCAGGAAGCGGGACGAGCACGCGAGCAGCGGCTGGCGCTCGTGCATATGCAGCGCATGCGCGCGCGGGAGCTGGTCCCGCTGGGGTGCATGCCAGTTCCCCTCGGGTTGTGAGATCAGCAGGGCAAGAGCGCCGCCAAGCGGGGGAGGAAGGTGGGTATGGTCCGAGCCAACTGGCAGAGCTCATACTGAAGGTAGGGCCAGTCAAAACGCGAGAATGGGTTGACAAGATCCAAAAAGATCCCAGAAAATATGCAGATACCCTAACCACAGAACAGCTAGCCATTGCTACACCAATCCTGCGGGAGGCATCCACCACGCCGATTGCTGATACAGGTCCGGCTGCACCTGGAGCTCCTGCTACGCCCGCAATAGTCGCCGAGACTGTCGGAAGCAACCTGACAACATTAATGGATAAGGTAACAGCACAAGTGGAAATCGCCCATGCCGCACTGCAGGCGAAAGTCGCCAAGGGAGGAGCTTCACCGGAAGACACAGCAAAGCTCGCGGAGGCTAAAGCATTAGTTGCCCTAACCAAGGACCCAACTTTTAGAAAGGAGGTGGCGGCAGCTGCCCACGTTACGTCTGTAGCCGTCAAAGAGTCTGGGAGAGAGCTCCTGTCCGTCCGGCAACTGTTGATCATCCACCTAGGGGGATACAACAACAGCATCTACCTCGCAGAAAGGCAGAGCGAGCAGATTTATGAACGAGGAGACGTCACCTTTGCTGAAGGCGTCTCTTACTACCTCGCGTACTGCTCCGCCTTTGGATATAACCGGATCGGGAAGAACGCTTTTGACTTTTGTCGTTGCGTTGATGACCTTGGCTTTGAAATACAAGACAAGCAGAGACAAGAAATCGGCACATACACCGCGATTGCCTCTTTTACTCTCCCTCTCCTCAGCTCAACCACGTGGCATATCCTCCATGCAATTCTTGAGCAGTTTGCTGACGATGAGCCGCGCGCCTTATGGGAGCCTCTTGGGTTCCGGTTGCCCGATGTTTTCCTATATTTCACCTCAAAAGGTTTTTCCGTGAAGGTGAATAGCGGGTGGCGTCTCAATCGTAATTTTCGACTGATTTTCGGAATCGAACATGCGCTGGGAGTGGAAAAGAATCGCCTCAAACCCCATATAAAAAAGCTCGCAGAGAAATACGGCTATGGCGGGGAAGATGACATGGAGCTTATTGCGCGCCACCTGGACCTAGAGGATATGCTCATGAAACCAACCGCCAAAGAGTTCCATGTCGGTCTCCAGCATACGCTTGGAGAAGCGCTGAACGACATCACCTACAGAGGGGTCTTCACGTTCGGCTCTGGTCTGTGCTTTGAAGGAGAGCTCCAGCTGCCCATAGAGAAGCGTTGGAGCGTTGGATTCGGCGGAGCCACCTACGCAACAAGCAGCCTTGTGGGAGAGCGCCTCGCACCAGATTTGCGCGACAAGAGAAGTGGAAATGTCTTCATCTCCCTCTCCTATCGGTATTAAAGCGAAGGCTCCGACTCAGGCATGTTCCGGAGAAAGACGTAAAGCGCCCCTGCGCCTCCATATTGGGGGGTGGCCTGGGAGAACCCACATACGCAGGAGGAAAACGGGGGCCCTTGGAGCCACTCAGGAACCAACTTCTGCAAGGAGTCCCTCCCTTCTGGAGAGTTACGCCCTTTGCCCGTAATCAAGAGCACAACGCGATGGCGCTTTTTGGCGCTCTCCTCCAAGAACTGCCAAGAGACTTGGAACGCTTCTTGCGCCGAATATCCATGCAAATCGCATCGCGCTGTTGCGCGTAGGGCTCGGCGCGCCCTCCGACCCAAGTTCAAAGGCTGTGGGGGATTTTTTTCACCTGCCGGTACGCTCTGGGGCATGCTCTTCTTAGGGGGCGCGACGGTTCTCTTCTCTTTCAGATTTTGGCTTTCCGGGATACGCTCTTTCCTCTGGAGTTTTTGAATGTCTCTTACATGCGCCTCCCAAAGAGCAGCATCTCTTTCTGAAAGATCCTCAAAATCGTCCACGAAGCTCCTAGACTTTCGGAGGAAGCCTAGAAAAAAAAGTATGGCATGCCAACAGAAACCGATACGACTTTTCCTTCTGCTATGCGGAGTCCTCTCCGCCTGCTCTGGACCGATGCGTCGCCAGAAGCCGCCAAAGGTCCCGACAGGGGGGTGGCATCACGCGACCGAGCGTCCCTACCAAAATCGCGGACGTCTCTACATTCCGCAACAGCACTACCACTACCGCGCAGAAGGACTGGCCACATGGTACGGGCCCGGTTTTCATGGGAAACCCACAGCAACGGGGGTGCCTTTTGATATGAATGCGGTTTCTGCGGCGCACCGAACGCTTCCCTTACCTTGTGTCGTGCGCCTCACCAATCTTGAGAATGGGCGCAGGATGCGTCTCCTTGTCAATGATCGCGGTCCGTTCCTGGATGTACGCCGCAGGATTATCGACATTTCCCGATGTGGCGCACAGCTGCTGGGCTTTTACCAAAAAGGAACCGCGCATGTACGCGTAGAATGCCTCCCCAAAGAGAGTGTAAAAATTGCACGCGCTTACCATCGGAAACCCTATTCCTCCTAGAAGTCGCAGTTTAGGAAAAATTAAAACTTCCCTTATATGCTGCTTTCATACCGATAGATGCTTGACACACTAGAGAAAAGGAAAGCACATGCCGCGAGCAACCGGTCCTTCCGGAATGGGATATAGCCCGAGAAGAGATATCTTACCTCCTCCTGTGCATAACATATTCCCCGGGAAGAATAAGCCCTCGATAGGGCAGAGCGGAAAAAAAGCCATCGTCATAGAAAAGGGAAAGGAAAAGTCGTCCGAAGTGAGTGCTCAGGACTTGTTGAAACTTGTCATGGTATCGCTCCAGAACCAGGATCCCACCAACCCTATGAAAGGGAGTGAACTCATCGGCGATCTGTCCATACTGACTAACGTCCGACACACGTCAGATCTGAGTAGCGACATAAAGGCGATGACGGAGTGTTTCCGAGTACTCAATTTGACGACTACGGCAGCATTAGTCGGGAAGACGGTGGAAACACGGGGAGAATGGTTTGAAGTGGGAGGAGACCATCCCTTTGAGCTCTTTTTTGAGGCACCACCCAGGCTCACGAAGGCAACGGTTTTTATATACGATGAGGATGGCAAGGAACCGATCAGGACTTTCCCCGCTGCTTCCCATCCTATTGTGGATGCGGATGGGAATGTTACGGGTGTGGAGGAAGAAGTTCCCAAAGCAGGGAGACACCGCATTGCTTTTGATGGTAAGAACTCGGAAGGAGAGCCAATACCTCCAGGGAAGTACCGCTTTGTTGTGAGCGGAGTGGTCAAACAAGGTGGCAAGGAGGTTCCTCGCAATCTGGAGACTTCCGTGTGCTCCACAGCTACTGCAGTTGCACTGAATAGCAAAGCGGGAAGTACCATTATGATGGGTAAAACCTCTACCCCTATCGACAAAGTCCTCTCCTTGACGGAGAATATTCCCTCGATGCCTTCGTCCAGGAGATCTTTTGCGCCTACGGGACCCATAGGCGTTGAGGAGGTTCTTCCTGAGGATAGTGACGACTGGATACTCTAAGCTCTCCAAGAGCCTTCCAGGTCTTTTCTACTGATTCTCCATTGTCCCTCCCTGAGGCCTTGTTCGGCGAAGCGCTGTTTTGCTAGATTCTCCTGAAGAAGGGGGATCGTATGCAGAAAAAAACTATAGGACTCATCGGTATAGCGTGTTTTTTGGGGCTGTTCCTGGCGGGTTGCGCGCGGCAGATCAGTTCCAACGTTTACAGCGAACGGCATGTAGGGGAAGCGTCTTTCTCCTATCAGGGGACGATTATCAGCGTTCGTAAGGTGCTGGTTGGCAGCGAGAAATTGGAAGAAAATGTGGCTGGAGGCGCAGTGGGCGCGGTAGGAGGCGGACTCCTTGGCTCCCAGTTCGGGAAGGGAGAAGGAAAGACGGCCATGACAGCGCTGGGCGTTGTCGGAGGAGCGGTAGGAGGTGCCATGGCGCAGAAGGCGCTCCGAGAACAGGAAGCCCTCGAGTATGTCGTCAAGTTAACCAATGGGCAGATCGTTACTGTGGTTCAGGGGCTGGAAGATCCGCTTCCCAGCGGAGCTCCTGTTCTTGTGATCATGGGACAAGCGGGACGGTCTCGCGTCGTGCGTGACCCATCGGGAGCGCAGAGTGTACAAGCTCCTCTTCCAACACCGAGGACGGTAACCATTAAGCACAGCTAGAGGCCGCTTCCTTTTTAGAAAGCTGAGTTTTTCGTGGTCATTTGGATTACTGGATTTTCCGGAGCGGGCAAGACGACGCTGGCGCGTGCGGTGGATCGGCATTTGCGGGAAAAGCGCCAAGCTTCT
This sequence comes from Holosporales bacterium, assembly GCA_031266655.1. Lineage (GTDB taxonomy): Bacteria > Pseudomonadota > Alphaproteobacteria > UBA3830 > JAIRMZ01 > JAIRMZ01. The sequence continues at coordinate 27,112 of JAISAP010000025.1, forward strand.
CCGATTCTCCTGGATGGGGATGAGATGCGCCGCATTCTCAGGACGGAGTGGGAGCTCTCTTACGAAGGTCGGCGCAAGCTGGCGGAGATTTATGCGCGTCTTGCACGGTCCTTGTCGGAACAAGGGTTTATCGTCCTTGTGGCTACGATCTCTATGTTTGAAGCCGTGCGCCAGTGGAATCGCCAGAACAACGCACAGTACCTAGAGGTCTATCTCCGCATTTCGGAGGAAGAACGCCGCCATCGCGATCCGAAGGGGCTGTACAAACAACGTCAGTCGATGGTCGATCTTTCTTACGAAGAACCTCTGCATCCGGATCTCTGCTTTGATAACCGTGTGCCCCTTGCGGAACAGGTGGAGCACATCGCTCAGCATTGCTCCTGTGGAGACGCAGGGAACGCGCCCTCTCACCTCTCAGAGAAGTAGAAGAAGGTCTCCTCTCGCAGGAACTTACTTTTGTAATATTCCTCTTGAGAAAAGAACTTTTCTCTCGTGCTTCTAATATTTTTATTTTTCCCTATCGACTATTAGAGAATCTTATCTATAGAATACGCATGGTCAATAGTACCCATATATAGGGAAAACGAACCATGAAGAAACGGAAGATTTTAGACGCAATTTCTGCGTTTGTTCTAGGAATCCTGGGTGTATCCTCCGAAGCGATGGGGGTGCAGCGAGCCGAAATAATACGGCCCTCTAGTAGCGATGTTTTCCCTAGGAGATGTGTCTCTGTTGGCGGCGAATGTATAGAACGCCCTGAACTTGCCGCTGGTGCTGATCTACGGACGGGTGGAGCGCAGCCATTCCTTACCCTGATCCTCTCGAGTATAGAGTCGATTGACGCAGGGTGTTTCAAATCGTGCAAATCTCTTGCCTTTATTGCCTTTGAGGCAGATTCTCAGCTTGCGACCATAGAGGAAAACGCTTTTTGCAACTGCTCCAGCTTGCGAGCGGTTTGTATCCCCTCGAGTGTAAAAACGCTTGGCAGAGAATGTTTCACGCTGTGTAGCTCTCTTTCCAGTGTTACTTTCGGTGTGGACTCTCAGCTTACGTCCATAGGGGTATACGCTTTTTGCAGCTGCTCCAGCTTGCTAACTATCTGTATTCCCTCGAGTGTAAAGATACTAGATGAAGGATGTTTTGAAGGGTGTGTATCTCTTGCCAACGTCTCTTTTGAAAATGGCTCCCAACTCGTGGCTATTGGAGACGGAGCGTTTGTTAGAACACATTCTTTAAAGTATGTGCATTTCCCCAACGTGATTGAACTTGGATTGTACATATTGAACAACTCTGGTGTTGGGAAGATACGTGTTGGAGGTAAGCCAGTAAGTCTCGCCTGTGGCCTCCATGCAGGTACTGCTCTTCTACAAGCAGATCTAGAGATCCCCAGCGTTATTACAGCGTTCCGTATTGGCTGCCTCGCGTATTGCCGATCTCTTAAAAACGTTACTTTCGAAGAGGGGTCTCAACTCGTAAGCATACCGGAGAACGCTTTTTTTCATTCCACCGTACGGTCCGTTTGCATTCCAGCGAGCGTAAGGTGGCTTGAGGGCTGTTGTTTCTCAGAGTGCGAATCTCTCTCCGCCGTTACCTTTGAGTCTGGTGCTCAGCTTGTGAGAATAGGGGAAGGCGCCTTCTCCCAATCCGGGTTGCTAACTATTTGTATTCCCTCGAGCGTAAGGTGGTTTGAGAACGGTTGTTTCTCAGAGTGCGGATTTCTCTCTACCGTCACCTTTGAAACAGGCTCTCGACTGCGAGAAATTGAGGTGGGGACTTTCGCTGGAAGTGCACGAGTACGGGTCATTCTTCCCAACGGAAAGAAGGTCCCTGCTTGGTATTTCAAGCAGGGGTGGAAGCGCTCTGAATCTCCCTTGCTCCCATGACTAGGGGGGATCCCCCTCCCCTTGTCCTCCCATGTCTCTGGTTTTTTTATTTTTCCCTATCGACTATTAGAGAATCTTATCTATAGAATACGCATGGTCAATAGTACCCATATATAGAGAAAACGAACCATGAAGAAACGGAAGATTTTAGACGCAATTTCTGCGTTTGTTCTAGGAATCCTGGGTGTATCTTCCGAAGCGATGTGGTGGCAGCGAGCCGAAATAATACGGCCCTCTAGTAGCGATGATTTTTCTAGGAGATACGTCTCTGTTGGTGGAATATCTGTAGCCAATACTGATCTACAGATAGAGGGAACGCGGCCACGCCTTCTTATTCTATCGAGTGTGGAGAGACTGAGTGCAAGTAGAGAGAGACTTGGTGCAGCAGAACGTACCGAAGAATATGGATTGTTCTCCATCGCACCCTTTGGGGCGAATCTTCCGCCTACGATCGCAGCATGTAGAGCTCTCTTCGTCGTTGTCTTTGAGGCACATTCCCTGTCTGCGATCGTAGGGGAACGCGCTTTTCAACATTGCTCCAGCTTGCCAGCTATTTGTATCCCCTCGAGTGTCAGAACGCTTGACGCAAGGTGCTTCGAAGGGTGTGGCGCTCTTGCCTCCCTTACCTTTGAGGGGGATTCTCAGCTTATGACCATAGGGGCATACGCTTTTCAGCGTTGCTCCAGCTTGCCAGCTCTTTGTATTCCCTCGAGTGTAGAGACGCTTGGAGAAGGATGTTTTGCAGAGTGTAGATCTCTTGGCGATGTTACCTTTGAAACGGATGCGCAACTGACGATCATAGGAGTAGGCGCTTTTCATCGCTGCTCCGGCTTGTCCTCTATTGGTATTCCCTGGCGTGTAGAAACACTGAGCGCAGGATGTTTCGAAGAGTGCGGATCTCTCGCTACCGTTTCTTTTGAAGAGAATTCCGAACTTCATACTGTTGGAGATGGGGCGTTTGCGTACACAAGTGCTTTAGAGTGTTTATATTTGCCAAGTGCCGTTCATTGTGGGTTACAGATATTGGATGGTTCTGGTGTTAGGGCCATTTTCATTGGAGATGCGCAACCGAGCCCCACCAGCGGTATCTGCGCAGGTACCGGAATTCTACAAAATGTAGAGATTCCCTGCACTGTTACGGAGCTCCCGCCGCACTGCTTCGAGAATTGCCCGTCTCTTATGATCGTTACTTTTGCGCCAGGCTCTCAACTCACACGCATACCGGAGAGCGCTTTCTCTGGTTCCGCCTTACGGTCCATTTGCCTTCCATTGAGCGTGGAGTGGATCGAAAGCGAAAGTTTTTTCTGTTGCCGATCTCTTTCTATCGCTACCTTTGAGACGGGTTCTCAACTTAAGAGTATAGGAGAAGGAGCTTTTCGTCGCTCTGGGTTGGAGTCCATTCGCCTTCCAGCGAGCTTAAGGGAGCTTGGAGACAGTTGTTTTTCGGGTTGCAAATCTCTCTCCACCGTTACCTTTGAGTCTGGATCTCGACTGATGACAATAGGGGCGTATGCTTTCTCTTATTCCGCTATACAGTCCATTTGTATTCCCTCGAGCGTAGGGAATCTTGGAAACAGTTGTTTCAAAAAATGCAAGTCTCTTATCACCGTTACTTTTGAGAAGGGCTCTCAGCTTATGAGAATAGAGGCAAGCACTTTCTGCCACTCCAGATTGGAGGGGTCTCTTGTTGTTCCAGAAAATGTGGAGACGCTCGGCACAAGCTGTTTCGCGAGTTGTAGATCTCTCGTCAGAGTTACTTTTGAGGGGGGGGGCTCTCGACTGGAAGCAATCGAGGCGGGGACTTTCGTTGGAAGCGACTGGATCCAGGTCGTGCTTCCAGACGGACAGACCGTGCTCGCTAAGAGTCTCTGTCAGGGGTGGAAGCGCCCTAGGTCTCCTGCGCTTCCTTGATGGGAGGGGGATCCTCCCCCCCCCCGTGCTTTTGGTATTTTTATTTTTCCCTATTGACTATTAGAAAATCTTACCTATATGATAGTTATGGTCAGTAGTGACAATGATAAAGGAAGAAAACCATGAAAAAACGAAGGATTGTCAGCGCGCTTGTCGCGTTTGTTCTAGGAGGGCTGAGTGTATCCTCTGAAGCGATGGGGGGACCACAAGCTGAGATGGCGCAACGGTTCTCTGGTGGCGATGATTTCCTCAGGGGACAAGTCTCCGTTAATGGAATGCTTGTAGCATCCGTTGCGCTTGTAGCCGATGCTCCTCTGCCGGTGGGTAGAGCGTTGCAGTTCTCTATTATTCCGTCGAATGTGGAGAGGCTTGGCGCAGGATGTTTCGAAGGATATCGATCTCTTTCCAGAGTTGCCTTCGAGGCAGGTTCTCAGCTTACGATCATAGACGTGAACGCTTTTCAGAACTGCTCCAGCCTGCTTGCTGTTTGTATCCCTTCGAGGGTAGAGACGCTTGGAGCAAGATGTTTCGCAGATTGCGGATCTCTTGGCAGTATGACCTTCGAGCCTAACTCTCTCCTTGGTACTGTCGGAAATAGGGCGTTTACTAGAACACATTCTTTAATATGGGTGCATTTTCCCAACGTGATCGCATCGGGGTCGTACGTGTTTGATGGTTCTGGTGTCAAGGAGATATGTATGGGAGGTAAGCCAGCAAACCCTGCTCGTGGTCTCCACGCAGGCACTAGGGCTCTACAAAGTATAGAGATCTCCCTAGATACCACAGAAGAGCTCTCAATTTCCTGCTTCGCGAATTGCCCGTCTCTGGACGACGTCACCTTTACAGAGGGTTCTCGGCCAACAAACATACCGGAGTACACTTTCTGCAGCTCCACCTTACGGTCCGTTTGCATTCCAGCGAGTGTGCAGGGGATCGCAAAAGCAAGTTTTTCCTGTTGCGCATCTCTTTCCGCCATTACTTTTGAGACGAATTCTCAGCTTACGACCATGGCGGCAGAGGCGTTTCGGAAATGCTCTAGCTTGCTAGCTATTCATCTTCCATCGAGTGTAGAGACAATCGGCCCAAGGTGTTTCGAGGAGTGTCGGTCTCTTGTCAGAGTTACCCTCGAGAGGGATTCTCACCTCACAACACTGTCGGCGTATGCTTTCCATTGTTGCAAGATAGAGTCCTTTTCCGTCCCTGCAAGCGTGGAGGTGATCGGAGCGCAGTGTTTCGAAAGTTGCCGATCTCTCTCCACCGTTACTTTTGAAACGGGTTCTCGACTGCGAGGAATTGGGGAGAGGGCTTTCTATGATAGCGGTTTAACAGCCGCTTCTCTTCCCGCAAGTGTCACAGAACTTGGAACACAATGTTTCTTGTGCCAGTCCCTCTCCACTGTCACCTTCGAGGAGGGGTCTCAACTCACAGTATTGTCGGAATGCGCTTTCCGTCGTACTAAGATAGAATCCATTGTTCTTCCTCGGCGCGTAGAGGTCCTTAAAACGGAGTGTCTCGCAACTTGCGAATTTCTTTCCCTCGTTACTTTTGAAACGGGTTCTCAACTGCGAGAAATTGAGAGGAAAGCTTTTGCTGAAAGCCCGCAAGCACAGGTCGTGCTTCCAGACGGACAGACTGTGCTCGCGGAGAGTCTCTATCAAGGGTGGAAGCGCCCTGAGTCTCCTGCACTTCCTTGATGGGAGGGGGATCCGCCCCCCCCTCCGTGCTTTTGGTATTTTTATTTTTCCCTATTGACTATTAGAAAATCTTACCTATAGGATGTGTATGGTCAATAGTACCCATATATAGGAGAAACGAACCATGAAGAAACGGAAGATTTTAGGCGCAGTTTCTGCGTTTGTGTTGGGAGTGCTGGGTGCATTTTCTAATGCTGAGGCAATGTGGTGGGGGCGGAGAGAATGCCCTTTTGACTCTGTCTCTTCCAGAGAAAGGATTTATTCTCGCGGACATCAGGTGCTGCGTTCTGATCCTGGATTTGCTATGATTGCTCAGGGAATAGGGATAGGTGATTCTGGCGGACAGTCTTTTTTTATTGCTGCAAGTGTAGAGGAAATCTCAGGGGAGCGTTTCCAAAATTATTGGTTGCATCACATCGCTTTTTCCTGTGGTCCTCAAGTCCAAATAATGGACGGGAGTGCATTTGCTAATTCCAATCTACAATCCATTTGTGTTCCCGCGGGCGTGCTGATGCTGGGAAAAGACTGTTTTTCCTTCTGCCAACACCTTGCCTGCGTTCTCTTCGAGAAGGATTCTCAGCTGCTGGTGATAGGGGACAATGCCTTCTCTTCTTGCGGTCGTTTGTCGTCTATCATGATTCCCGCGAGTGTGGAGACACTTGGGGATAGCTGCTTTTCGGGTTGTCGTTCTCTTTTCGTCGTTACCTTTGCAGGGGGTTCCCAAGACCGCATCACCCAAGCCCGAATCATAGGAGAGCAAGCGTTTGCTTGGACTGGCCTATCGTCCTTTTGTGTTCCCGCGACTGTGCAGGTACTCGGGAAGCAATGTTTTGCGTATTGCGCTTCTCTTGTCGACCTTACCTTTGAGAGAGGCTCTCAGCTGCAGACACTGGGAGAAGGAATAATATATGGATCCAACGTACCGTGCCTTTGTCTCCCGGCGAGCCTGGAGACGCTTCCAAGCGAGTGTTTTTCCAATTGCAAATCCCTTTTCACTCTTACCTTCGAGGCCGGTTCTCGGATGACGCATATAGAAGCGCGGGCTTTTGAGAGCTCTAACTTGCAGATGATTGTTCTTCCTGGGAGTGGTCAGAGGCTTGGAGAGTGTTGTTTTGCAGGTTGCCCTCTCACCTTCGTTACCTTCGAGAGGAGCAACCTTCCACTCGTTATGGAAGGATGGATATTCACTTGCTCTGCCTTGCAGGCCATCGTGATCCCCGCACGCATACAAGAGCTTGGAGACTTTTGTCTCACGGATTGCAAATCCCTTGCGCAAGTGACCTTTGAAAAGGGTTCTCAATGCCGAGTCATGGGAAGACAGGCGCTCTCCTCCGCCAGGATATCGTCCATTGATATCCCCTCAAGTGTGGAGGAGATCGGAAGGTGCTGTTTCGTCGAATGCCAACATCTCGCCTCCGTTATCTTCGAAGCTCCTTCACAACTTCGGAGGATTGGGGAAAGTGCCTTCTTTTGCTGCTCTCGCTTGCCATCTATCTGCCTTCCCTCGAGCGTAGAGAGCCTTGGAGATTCTTGTTTTGCAGAGTGCTCATGTCTTTTCAGTGTGACCTTTGAGGCCGATTCTCATCTCACGGGTATAGGAAGAGGTGCTTTCAGTGACTCCAACCTGCACTCTATTTGCCTTCCCTCAAGCGTAGAGAGGATCGATGGTCATTGTTTCTCACGTTGTCCACATCTTTCTGAGGTTGCCTTTGAGGCGGTTTCTCGATGCGCGAGAATCGGGGAGTGCGCTTTTGCTGACTCCGCCTTGCAGTCCTTGGATGTCCCCCCTAGTGTAGAGAGTATTGGAAGCGCCTGTTTCATGCGTTGCTTATCTCTCAACTGGGTTCGCCTTGCATCCGGTTCTCACATGCAAACAATCGGATTTTTTGCGTTCTACGAAAGCCCTCAGGCGCGCATCCTCTTCCCGGATGGACAGGACCTTTCTGCTTGGCGACTTAGTCTAGGTTGGTATCGGAGCTTCCCGCTTTCCCGCCTGATCTGGGATGGAGGGAGCATGCCCGATCGTCCAGAAAGAGTCTGCTCCGTCCAGTAAAAGACACGCAACAGAAAACGGGAGGCTCTTGTAGGAAGTCTCCCTTTCCTTTGTTGCTGCTTGGCGTGAGATTGACTCTTAGGAGTGAGACAGAGGCCTTGCGGTCAATCTTCGCTCTCTGACAAGGTAGAGAGACGGTGGGCAACGTAGCGATTCCACAAATCTGGCCTTCTCCGCCGCGTGAGCGCGCAGGCTTGCTTTCTCTTCCATTGATCGATAGCGCCATGATTGCCAGAGAGGAGAATAGATGGAACGTCCCGTTCCTCCCAGCATACGGGAGAAGCGTACTGGGGGTGTTCTAGCAAAGGCGCAGGCGTTTCCGCAAAGGAGTCCTCCAGAAGAGACGTGGGGTCTCCCACAACCCCCGGTAGAAGGCGAACGCTGGCTTCTATCATCGCAAGCGCCGCTCCTTCTCCTCCCATGAGGACATAGTCTCCAAGGCTGACCTCTGAGAAGGGGTATTTTTCCAGAATGCGCGCGTCGACCCCCTCGTAGCGTCCGCATAGGAAAATAAGCTGCTCCTTCTGAGACCATTCTTGCGCCTTTTCTTGAGAGAAGGCCTTTCCTCTAGGGGAGGGGTAGATCCAGGTGGCGGATTGTGGGAGAGGAGAGAGCGCGGCATCTAGGACCTCCGCGGAGAGCAGCATGCCGCCCCCGCCTCCGCAGGGAGGCGCATCAACGCGCCCCTGAATCGCGAAGGATTTCAAGTCTTGCACTTGCAGAGTGTAGAGTCCCTTCTGGAGCGCTTTTCCGATGAGGGAAACGCCCAGAGGACCTGGGAAGATTTCTGGGAAAAGGGTGAGAACCGTAATCTTCACGCAGGAAGGCCGAAGAGATCCACGATGTCGTTCGCAACGGAGACCTCTCGTTGGCCCCAATGGATCTCATGGATAAAAGGCTCTCGGAAAGGGACAAAAAAACAAGAACCCGTGGAGGAAAGGCGGATTTCTGCAAGATCTCCCGCCCCAAAATTGGCGGTGTCGGAGATGTGTCCGATCAGTGCCCCCGATTGGAGGCGAACGGCACAGCCGAGCAGGCGATGCGCGTAGAACGCACCGGGTTCCAGCCCTGGAAGCGCTGTTTCTGGCAGGTAAAGAGTCTTTCCGCGCAGCGTTTCCGCCTGGTCTCGACAGGATATCTCCGCAAAGAACAAAACCAGCCTTCCCTTGGACTTGAAGACCCAGCGCATTCCTGAAAAGAGCGTTCCTGTCTCGTCCTGGAGTGTTTGGTTTTTTAAGTGTCCGGGGGCTGTCAACAGGAGCGTTCCCCAAACGCCCCCTTTGGTGCCGTAAGCCGCTCCCAAGCGCACGCAAGGCAGACAGTTCTCTTGGACAACCGCCTCTTTCGCACTCTCTTCTGACGCAAGACGCACCATTCCCCTCGTTTTTCCCTGACAGGACCAGGAAGGCATCATGACATGCGCGGACAGGGAGTGGAAGGAGCTCTCAACGGAGGTTTCTCCCGCGCGCAGGCTTTTTTATGGACGTTTGTTAGGGAGATCCCGTGAGACCCGTGGTAGCCTTTGGAAGAGAGCCAACTGCCCTTCGGGGTCGAGAGAATGATCATTGAGTTGCTGGAGCGTGGCCTGCTGTGTGTCCTGCGGCGTCTCTGACGGAGACCCGGGATCCTCTTCCATACCCTTCGCGCTGAGGGTCACGAAAGCGGCTGTGAGAAGCAATAACTTGCTAAAATTAAGCATATCTTCGGTCTCCTTTTCTTCAATTGTAAACATATTGTGCCTCATATATTGCCATTTGTCAAGCTATGAGCTTCGTTCAAGCAACTGGGACGCTCGCGTGCCATGCGGCGACAACAGAAGGGGTACGGCCAGAGTGAGCCACACAAGCGAGAGAACATCGATGTCTAGCTGGTTTCAGCAACAGAGGACGAGGAGGCGCCGGACAGAAGCCCTTGGCTCCTTTAGCAGTTCTTCAAGGACGCAGCATCCTTGCTGTTGTGTCCAAAAGAAGGTCTCT
>JAISAP010000064.1 GCA_031266655.1 Holosporales bacterium
GCCGAACTTTGAACCGTGGATTGACTTTGTTGATCACGTAAATGCGCCCTTTGCGACGCACCAAACGGCAGGCCTTATGCCTGGTCTTCAATGTTTTGAGAGAATTCGCTACCTTCACGGTGCACCTTTAATCCACCCACCTTCATAGCACCGCAAACCCTCTTCGTCAAACGTGGGCGCTGCGGTTTTCCGACGCAACACAAGCACCTACGCCCCGTTACTCCTTTTTTCGGAACGACTCGAGGTGCACCACTTGGCCTTTATCTCCCTTATGAGACTGAGATTTTTGGGCGGGGAAAGAGGGGCTATCGTCCGAGCCTGTTGGCAACAGCGGAGGAGCCCCAGGCATGCTAAAATCCGGTAGAAACTGCAGGCTGAACTTTACCGAAGGATCGGAAAATCCCGTAAGCGCATCGAAGGGAATGGAGAGGGATTCGCGCGCACCACTGAAGCTCAGGACGACCGAGAAGCCTTCTTCCTCGACATGCAGATCCCAGAACTGGTGCTGAAGAATAATCGTCATCTGATCCGGGTAGGACTCCTTCAAAAACGCTGGCACCTCTGTTTGTGCATGATCCGTACGGAAACTGATGTAGAAGTGGTGCGGCGCAGGAATTCCCCCGCAGGAAGCCTCGCACAAAACACGTCGCACAACCGCCAGCAGAGCCTCCCGCGCGTACGCTCCATAGGTGATGTGAGAAGCCATATTACCCTCCGATCATAACGCGCCGCGCACGATAATTCTCGCGCACCATTAAGAGACACGGAGTGAGGAGCAGTGTCAAGACGGAGGCGAAAAGCACTCCGCTGACAATGCAAGTCGCCAATTGTTTCCACCACTGTGTCGAGGGTGCGCCAAAGCTCAGGGAAGGCTCAAGAAAGTCGATGCCCACGCCACAGAACATCGGGAGAAGCCCCAAAATCACCGTAATCTTTGTCAGAAATACCGGACGTAACCGCTGCGCTCCCGTGCGAATGATCCGTTCTCTAGGATTGCGAATGCGGTCTCGGAAATGGTCGTAAGTATCGATAAAGATAATGTTGTTGCTCACGATGACCCCCGCCAGGCCGATAATTCCGATGCCGCCCATCACCACGCCAAAAGGCATTCCGCGCAGGAATAATCCAAGGAACACCCCTGCTGTCGACATGAGAACCGCGGACATCACCACTCCCGTACTGTAGAAGCTGTTAAACTCTATCAACATGATCATGATGATGAGCCCCAGGGAAATGCCGAACGCCTTGAGGAGGAACTGCCCGGCCTCCTGCTGATCCTGCGCTTCTCCCTTGAAAAGACAGGTCGTTCCCGTGGCCAGTGGCTCCTTTTCTAAATGCGTCCGCACCGCCTTGAAGACGTTGTTGGCAAGATAACCGGGTTTCAAGGTTCCTTCGATTCGGATGGAGGGGAGCCCGTCGCAGCGTCGCAGCGTCGTCATACTCGCCCCCACCTTGCGTTCAACAAAACTGCTCACAGGCGCGAGTCCCCAAATGGTGCGAATCTGCAGGTGATCCAGCTCTTCCACGGTGCGTCCATCCTTCGGAAAGCGCATCATGATATCGATCTCGTCGGGACTGTCATCGGGCCGGAAGGAACCAATTTTCACGCCGTGCGTCACAAGCTGCACCACGGTTCCCACATCCCCGAGGCTCGCGTTAAATTGGGCCGCCTTGGTCCGATCCACATGAAGACACCACTCGATGCCAGCAATCGGCCTGTTATCTTGCACCGTTTCCATATCCGGTAGCGTCTCCAGGAATTTCCGGAGACGTAGGGCTTCTTTTTGGATCAGCGCATGGGAGGGTCCGGCAATATCTAAGCGCACAGGCTTGCTGGGCGGTCCTTTCTTTTCCTTCTCCACGACAATGCGGATGCCCGGAAGGCGCAAGTTCTGCTCAATCTCCTCCAAAATGACATCCGCAGGACGCCTCTCCTTCCAATCGACAAATTCCACGGTGATACTGCCAATTTCGTCTTCCGTCGCACTCGCATCCATCGACCCCGACTTCGCATTTGCAGAGCGCATGGATCCAGCCTTCGAGTAGACCGACTGAAGCTCTTTCATCGTCAGCAGAGGCTGTTCCACCTTCTTGACGAGGCGATCTTTTTCGAACACCGAAAGGTTGCCGCGCGCTTGTACGCGAATGATGGCCGTCTCTGGCTCAACACTTGGGAAAAACTCTGTACCCCGTCCACAAGTGACGTACAACGTCATCACGGAGACGAGGAGACCCAAAGCGCCGCCAATCATCTTCCAGGGGCGGTCGAGCGCCCATTCGAGGGTGCGGATGTAGTAACGTGTCGCTCCTGTGATTTTCCGGAGGTCATCCGTCTCATAGTTGAGCGTCTCTCGAGTTTCGGCTTTCTTCCCTTCCTTGCGGAGAAACAGCCCACCCAGCGTTGGAACGAAGACCAGGGCCATCAGGATGGAAGCAATCAGGGTGGCGAGGAGCGTAATGGGTAAGAAGCGCATGACCTGCCCCATGAATCCTGGCCAGAACAGGAGGGGGAGGAAGACGACAAGAATGGTGCTAATCGATGTGATGACGGGCCAGGTCATGCGTCGAGCGGAAAAACGGTAGGCGTCTTTGGGGTTCATGCCTTCTTCGATTTTACGATCGGCATACTCCACGACGATGATGGAGCCATCCACGAGCATGCCCACCGAGAAGATCAGCGCGAAGAGCACCATCATGTTGATCGTGTAGCCGTTGATGTACAAAAACAGGATACTCGCGAGGAACGATCCCGGGACGGACAAGCTGACAATCAGCGCTGAGCGCCACCCGAGGGAAAGGACAATGACCGCCATCACCAGGACAATCGTCAGCAGGATATCGTTCTGCAGTTCCGTGAGGAGATCGGTGATGCGCTTGGACTGATCCTGCGCAAAAGCCACTTTTAGCGTGGATGGCCATTTCTTTTGGACTTCCGATACAGCAGCCTGCACGCTCTTGATGGTGGCAATGATGTTTTCTCCCGTACGCTTTGTGATCTCGAGGGCTACGGCATTCTCTCCGCGATCACGCGCAAAGCTCTCGGGATCTTTGTAGACACGACGTATGGTCGCGATGTCTCCTGCGCGCACGACCGCGTTCCCAAAACCGAAGAGCGGGACCTCCATGATGTCCTGAGCCTCTTGAAAAATGCCCGGCACCTTGATGGGGAACCGACCCACTTCGGTCGCGACAACACCCGCTGAGATCAAGCTGTTGCTTTGGCGGAAAATGTACTGAATGAGAGGGACGGAAAGACCGTAGTTGACGATCTTTGCGGCATCTATCTCTACATCGACCACTTCCTCCCGATCTCCGATAATGCCAGCTTTCAACACACTCGGGACATGGGCCTCTATGTAATCCTTCAACTCACGCGCAGATTTGTACAGAAACCGCTGAGGAACGGGACCAGAAAGTTTGACGATTAGCACAGGGAGGAGACTGAGGTTCACCTCGCTTACTTCTGGCTCCCTCGCATCGGAGGGCAACTCCGATTTGACACTATCGACCTCGTTTTTCACGTCTTCTTTGGCTTTATCGACGTCGTAACCAGCAAAAAACTCCGTTATCACCGTCGCGCCTCCTTCATGAGACATCGAGGTCATTTCTTTGATTCCCTCGATGGCGCGCACTTTCTGCTCGATAGGGCGAACCAGCAGCCGTTCCGCATCTTCTGGAGAAATTCCGGAGCAGGACACGTTGATGGTCATCACCGGAATCTTTACATCCGGAAAAAATTCTTTCGCGATGGAGACGTAGGAAACCGTTCCTGCTACGACGAGAAAGAGGAATAGAAAAAGGACCATCCTTGCGTGATCAAGGCAAAAATCAATAAGATTGCGCACGAATTAGCCCCCAAGCTGAACAGATGGGGCATCTCCCACAGAAACAAAATCTTGGCCACAGGTAATCACCTTGACGCTCCCCTCAAGTCCGGAAACCCAGGTGCCCTCAGCCTCCAGAGAGAGTATGCGCACTTCAAGAAAGCGTACTTTGCCGCCTGCATCGAGAAATTTGACCCCCACCTCTCCCTCGTCTGACAAACTCAGCGCCGAAGAGGGTAAGAAATGCGCCTTTTGTTCTGCACCTTTTACGTACACCTCCGCCGTCATTCCATCTGCAAGGGTGCCCGCCTCGTTCTCGGCCTGAAAGTCGACGCGGTACATACGGGTCCTCTCCTCGGCCACCAGAGAGATGGAGACAAGTTTGGCCGGAAATTCTCCTCCTCCAACGTGTGTCGACATAGATACGGCGCTGCGCACCAGAGGAAGCTCTTTTTCGGAACAGAAAGTAACGATCCGCACGGTAGAAAGATCGGCAACCGCTACAACCTTCGTGCCAATGCTGACAGTGTCTCCAATTTCGACAAAACGCTCGTACACATGACAATCAAAAGGAGCTTCAATCCGCGCAAAAGCAAGATTCAAGCTGGCATTCTTTTTCTTGGCGATAGCTGCCTTAAGCGCCGCCTCTTTTTGGGCTGCTGTTGCTAAAGATTGGAAGTCACTCTTGCGCAGCTCTTTGGCTGCTGTTTCTTCCAACTTAGTCGCTTCCACCTGCGTGTTGGCTTCTTCCTCCTTCTCCTTGCGATCATCAGCACTTAAAACGACAATAGGGCTCGCTTTTTTTACGTTTGTACCTCTATCCGACAATATTTCCGCAACCGTCCCAGGAGACCTAGCGCACAGCGTGGATTTCCTCCAGGCAACCGCAGATCCACGCAGTTTCGTGACGGGTGCGTAGGACTGTGCTTGGAAAACACGCGCCTCCACGGTTACCGGTTCTGGAGATTTTTGCGGGTCTTTCGCAGAAGAGAAGGGGTAGAACAGCGCCATCCCAAACGCGCAGAAAGCCGCGAAAACAAAACTGCCGCTTGTCTTCATAAAAGCCCCTCCGAGAGCGTTCAAGAGGCGCTCCCTGTTGTGCCGAGAAAAAAGAGTCTCCGACATTCCCAAAAACCAAATCAGTCGCCCCTTGTAGCAAACGAGACTCCAGAAGTCAAGGAGTGAAAGTGCAAATTAAACGTGCAATAGAAAGGAGCGATGCGCTCAATGATTTTATGCAAGCATTTTGTAGAGATTTGCCAAAAACTCTTTTTCTTGTATATGCCATGTATTGCAAAAATATTAGAAAAGTGTTAATTTGTGAAAATCGTGCTTTAGGTACGCAATCAATAGGTGAATATTATGCAACGTTTGATCCTTGGAGCGCTACTGTTGTCTAGCACTCTTTCCGCTTTTGCAATGGACCCGGATCTACCCGGCCAGGGAACAAGGCAACCCGGCAGTCGATTTACGGTTCGACGGGTTCCTCTTCCCGAAACCAAACAACCTAGTCGGTTCACGGTCAGGAGAACTCATTCTGCCGGAGCACCGGACCATGAGGAAACCTCCGTTTCCGTGGAGGATCCATCCCTTTCAACAATCGAGCAGCGTACGATCCAGAGAAGTCATTCTTCTGAAACTTCACTCTCAGGAGAACTTTCTGCTTTCACAAAGGATCCGCAGGACCTCTCCGATCCAGAAGTAGCACAGCTCCGCAGGCGGTTTCGGATCCCACAGACTCCTCCAGGTTCAAGCTCCGAGGTGACTCTGGGTGACTCCGATAGCGACGAGTTAATCAAGTTCTAACACGTACAATTTTCCTGATGTGGGAGCCTCCCGACGGAGGTTCCCGCGTCTCGGGATGCTGCCATTAAGGACGCCCCAAAATTTGAAGCGTGCGCTCTTTAAGACGTTCGATGGCAGGTTGGGAGAAAGGGTCAACAAAGAGCAAATCGGCGACCACAAGGACCTCGTGAAGGGAGTAACTGAGGAGCGCGCCCATCGTCTCTGCGTCGAAAACAGGCAAGATCCCTTGTCGAATAGGGATTTTTTCAGCACGTAGCGTGTCGCAGGAAGCTTGAAACTCAACCTCCAAGAGATGCCCCATCGTAGTCTGAGAGAGCAAGTCCAGCGCTCCATCGTGTAAGGGTGGCCGAAAAAGACGGCGTGTATCGCGTTGCGCGAGGCCGAGAGCGGTGAAGAACGCGCCCTTTGGCCCATCCAGATAGAGCTGAAACTGGCTGTGCTGGTCGATCGTCCCTCGTGCCGTTAAGAAAAGGGAGCCGCGTCCCTCTTTCCCAAGCGTTTCGGACCATAGCTGCTGGTACCAGCGCGCAAACGCGTTAAGACGTGGGTCGTATTCCAAGAAGATATGCGGCTTTTGAGCGTGTGCATACTCTGCAGCAACCGCCAACGCCTGCAACAGTTCTCCCTCGCGCAAACGCGCCTGCATCGCGCGCGCCCCTCGCAAGAGCGCCTCTTCCTCCACTCCCGCAAGGAGCGCGGGGAACAAACCCGTTACAGAGAATACAGAAAAACGCCCGCCGATTTCCGATGGAACCGCTATACAATCAAAGCTGTACGTCTCCGCCAGTGCGCGCAAGGGAGAAGGTCCCGCCTCTGTCAGGACGCAAAAATGGGGCGTTTGCTGAGGAGGACAAAAATGCTCAAAAATCGCTAAAAGCTGGCATAACGTCTCAGTTGTCCTGCCCGACTTCGAAATGGCCACCACTCCCGTGTGCGCTGGGTCGCAGGCAGATAACGTCGCGTAGAAAGCTTCGGGGTGAATATCTTCCAAGAAAATGAGGGAAGGCCCGGCTTGCTTGGGGGCAAGAGCGTGCAGAACCTGTCCCCCAAGGCTAGATCCTCCCGTTCCCAACACCAGAATCGTGGAAAATTGCTCACGGAAACGACGTGCCAGGTTGCGTACTTCTGCCGTGGTTGGCAAGAGAGAGAGACAAGGAGGGGGACGCTCCAGCCGCGTTTTCAGCGCGCGCGCAACGTTCTCTGTCCACGAGGAAGAGGCGGGGGATACATGCTGAAAGATCATCGACAACAACCCTCGGGCTCCTTACACGGCCGTATCGTACCGCTGCTCCCAAGGACGATACAACCACTCCCCGCAGTCTTAGAAGGATTGGCCGATGCTGATCATGAACTGAAGGGGCGCATCAATTTTGGAGCGAAGCGTCAGGGGACGGGCGAAGTCCACGCGTAGCGGGCCCATCTCTGTCACATAGCAAAGTCCCAAACCGACTCCAGTGAACCAAGCATCTTTTTTGCCAGGAAAGAAGTCTTGCGACACTTTAGCGCCTTCGATGAAAACGCTCCCGAACAAATTCCCAGACAAGAGAAACCGCGGTTCCACTCCCCACTCCAGGACCGAACAGCCTCCAGTAGGGTACTGCTGCTCGGAGTCAAAAGGTCCAGCATACTGGTACGCGTAGCCACGCACGGAGTGGTTGCCTCCCGCGTAGAGTTTCTTGTCAGCGGGGAGATGCGCGAACGTCTGCCCCAACATTTGTTGCAGGCTTGTCCACCCCGCAAGAACATATCCTCCCGCAGCATCCAAGGCGTAGTAGACGGAGACCCTTTCCTTGATGAGGCACAATCCATGCCGCTCGCTCTGGTCTGGCAGCAGAATGGTGCCTCTTTGAGGATGGGCTGTGAGGGAAGCGCGTACCCCGTTTTTGGGATTGAGAAGGTTTTCCGTCGTATCCAAAAGGCATTCGGCAGAGATCCCAACGAGGGTGTAGGTATACGTGTCACGCTCTTCAACACGGAAATGCTCCCCTGTGGGGCCAAGCACGAAGCGCAGCTCTGGACGCACGGGAATTTCCCAAGGTGCAGAAGCCATAAAGCCTTTACGGAAGAATCCGATCGTCGATTCCTGGAGAAAAGCCCAACGAGGCATTAAAGTATGTCCTACGAGGAAGATATCTGGTTCTATCCAATCGTTCTCGATGGCGAAGTTGTAGTGCGCGCCGCCTCCCCTGAGATTGGTGTATCCCGGAGGACTGCCAGAAACACTCATGCGCATCTGATCTCCGCGGTTCAAGGGGTTGAATTGCGTAATGGACACACACCCTTTTAAGCCATGCCACCAGTTCTGATTGGCAGCAATTTCATAGGTCGAAAAATGCGCTCCGAAAGAAAGAAGGTGGGAGGGAACCAGTTTCACCTTGATGGTGATAGGAAGGCGCGCGTTTGGATCGGCCTGCTGAGGCAACACGATTTTTACGGAAGAGAAGAGGCGCGTGGCGAGCAGCGCTTGTCTTGTGGAATCCACCTTGCGCGTGTCGAACAGCTCCCCCTCTCGGAAGGTCATCCGATTCCTTAGGAAGGTGGTGGGGACAGACTCCGCCCCGACAAAGCGCACAGGACCGAAAAACACACGGGGTCCCGGGTCCAGGACGCAACGGAAAACCATTTTCTGGGTAGTATGGTCGACGATCAGCTCCTTATCCACGACCTCCGCCAGGGGAAAACCATGACTCTTGAGCTTAGCGACCGCTTTTTGCTCCATATCGGAAAGGAGAGCTAAGGTACCTGCGCGGCCCACCGCCTTCGGAGCGATTTTCTTCAGCAGAGGGATGGGCGTCTGCGTTTGCTTATCGAGAAACTCAACCTCCTCGAGCAGGAAGACCGGTCCTGGCTGGACATCGAAGAGGAGCAGGAGGTGGTCCTCCTCTTTTTTCAGAATGGGGCGCACAAGCGCCTTAAAATAGCCCTGTGCGCGAAGATGCTGCTCGATTAGCTCCGTATCTTTACGCGCCCGCTCCCTCAGGAGGGTACTATGCAAGACAGGACGATCTTGCTTTTGGTACGAGAGGAGTTCCTTCACAAAGCTTTCCGGCAAAGCTCCTCGAAAAAGAGGTTGCACCTGGTAAGAAATGCCTTCCTGCTCTTGCCCGTGAGCGAGGATGGGCAGCAAGAAGAGGAAACAAGCGCAGACCTTTCTTGGCACCATTAGAAGGGTTGCCTCCACGTTAGACCGAATTCTCCGCTTGTTTTCGCCTCGAAAATGGTTCTTGGCGTCAGCGTCATCTGGATACTGAGCGTGGTCGCGTTGCGATCCAGCTCATTATCAACACCGACAAACACTCTGTTGTTGATATATTTTCCGATCGTCAGGATCCGGTTGACCTGCGCGTTTCCCAAGGTTTCTGTGTTGTAAAGAACCGTGTCGATTCCGGAAAATTCTCGCATCGTATCGAGCACTTCCAGCGGCGATCGCACGTCTCCCTGAAACCCCGCAGACGCATGGAGCAGTTGCGCCATTTCTGGGGGGGAGAGCTCGGAGACGAACTTGTTGAAGAGGAGGAGCGAGAGAATATCCTCTACAGAATGATCGGGCCAAGAGGTGAGTCGAAAGTATGTCTTCGCGGGTGTCGTGACGACCGCAAGAAGGACATCCAAATCACCCAGCGTCTTGCGCCCACGCAAATGTACCTGCGGCTCAAGAGGAGCGCGAGGGCTGTAGACGATCTTTCCTCGCGTAAACGGCAGGCGCCGCCCATAAAAGCCGAGATACCCCTTATGAAGCTGCAACATGCCGTCCAAGGCAACGGGCTTCTCTCGCCCCCCTACAAGCCTGAGCGTTCCTTTCCAAAGAGATTCTACAGATTGGCCATGGACTCTTACTTTCCGGCAGGGAAGCGTGACGGAGCACAGGAAAGGCAAGAGGAGAGGCGCATTCTTGTGAAAAGGTTGTTTCGGTTTATGAGGCCCGATTTCGGTGATACGCAGATTGCCCAGGTCTTCTGCGGAAGATTTGGCAATGAGGAAATCGATGGAGGGAAGGTCCAGAGTTCCGGTCAGGGAAAGGGAGGGGAACATCCCAGACAGCCGGATAGAACCGAGAGCCGTTACTTCCAGATCATCTTGCCCAATGATTCGCAGGTTTTTGAGATGCAGATGCAGATCGGTACAGGCTTTGTATCCAGGAAAAATCGCTAAAAATCCTGTAATGGATCCCTGCCCTTGATGTCGATCGCGCAAGGTTGCAGAACGCAGGATCAAACGATTGCCTTGCGCTATTCCGGAAATATGGATGGAGTGAAAGGCAGTGCCAGCATTCCCGAGCTCGAAGACCCCTTCTTGGACCCCGAAGGAGCCAGAAAGGGCAGGGTTCTGAAGGCTTCCAGACCACGCGAGAGCGGCCTCCAATTGGCCGTCGATCACCAGGTCATCGGGCAGGACTCCGAGCAATTCTAACAAACGACCCATGCGTGCTTTTGCCTGTAAGGTTCCCGTAAGGAGACAGGTCTCGAAGTCCGGAAGAGATGCTTTGCCCTTGATTCCTTGATCGCACAGCGCTCCCTCTCCCTTGAGGAAATCTCCCCACCGGTCTTGCGCTTGGAAGGTGTATCGCAGGTTTTGAGGAGAGAGATCAGCTAGCAGATCGCAGAAATCCTTGTGCTCTCTGTCCGCTAAAGAGGCGACAAGTTTTCCGCATGGGGCAAACGGAAGGCCCTTCAATGTAACAGTTCCAGTGAGTGTTCTTGTCCCCACAAGAGGAGCCTGGGTTAAGGTGTAGCTTCCCTGGGATGTGAGGGAGAAATTTTCGGGCGTTCCCGCGGCTTCCCAAGATATACTCACGCCTTTTCCCTCGATGGCGCCGGAACATAGGAAATGGCCTTCATGCCAGACGACTTTTAAGGGTTTGCGGAGGAATAGGCCTCCTCCCTGCAGAACGTGGACCACTCCAGAACCCTGTTGGAGGTCCAATGCTCCTCCGATCCGGATCAACCCAAAGTGTTCCACGGTCGCGGTGAGGGTTACCGCATGGATGCGCCCCTTGGGGGTGAACTCCCAAGAGCAAGCGGGAAGAGAGCCGTAAGGGCTGATCAGCTGTGTGGCGGACCCCTTTAGGGAAAGCAGCTGTGGGGTTTTTCCTCCTTGGAGGAGGCCAGAGACGGTCCCGCGCGCCACACTCCAGTCCTCGTAGTGCAACGAGGAGACTTGTGCCACAAAAGACGCGGTTGGATGTTCCGCTTTCTCAGAAAATCGGACCTGCAGGGCGCCTTGTCCCGCGAGGAGCCCTTCTAAGAAAGGAAGGGCTCCCATATTTTCCGTTTTCAGGCAACAGCTTCCCCGCAGGGGAAAAACGCCCTGTGACAGGTCGAAAAGGAGCGGCGTCTCCACCCAAAGCTCCGCAGTTTGGCAGGACACCTTGCCCGCACGCACCTCCAGGTGCCCCGCGGGGTTCCGATGCCCTGTCCCCTCCAGAGCCCATGGACGCCCCTGGACCTGCACCGTTGCGGTCATCTCTGTTGTGAGAAGCGGCCCGAGATGCGTGCGGCCTTGGAAACGCAGGTCCTGCAGCTCCACAGTGTTGCTGCTCCCCTTGGGAGACGTAGCGCTCCAGGTCACCCACTCTGCTTCAGGAGAAGGAAGGCTGCCCTTGATCTCAAGATGGGAGAGATGGAGGGGCGCAAGGTCAACATTGCCTTGGATGGTAAAGGTGACGGAGGACCCCATCTGCGCCTTCAGGGTCGCCTGCTGCTGAGCATCCTGCACAGTTGCCCAGAGGACGTCCGCCTTGTCTCCGCGATCGAAACGCAAGTTCTGCAGGAGGAGCTCTTTCCTGGGAAAAGAGGGAGGAAAGTCGATTCTCTGAACACGGCAGGAAAGGAGCTCCGGGGGCAGGGACTGGGTCCAAGGAGAGGGGGACGGAGAGGCGAACAACCGCCTGTAGGCCCTCAAAGGATTGAGATTGAGGCAGATTCCCCAAAGGGTGCAGGGGCCCCACTGCGTCTCCACGCTGAGGCGTTGCAGAACGATGCGCGCGGGGAGGGAAAAATACAGATCCTTCTCGTCAAACGAGAGGTCGTAGCGCTTTCCCGCCTCCGCAAGTAGGCTATACAGCAGATGGTGGCCCGGCCGCGTATGTAGGCCGATGATGCCCCCGAGTACTCCCACGAGGAGAAGGCCAGCAAGCGCTTTGCTGAGATTCTTGAATAAAGGTGCCAAGGAACCTCCTGTCCTTAGGAAAATGCTCCTACTGGAAACTGCGCACAAGGCTGGCAGCGACGAGGTTCCATCCATCGATGAGGACGAAAAAGATTAGCTTAAAAGGGAGAGAGACAATGCTTGGGGGAAGCATCATCATGCCCATCGACATCAGGATTGCGGCCACAACAAGGTCAATGACCAAAAAAGGCAGGAAAATGAGGAATCCAATCTCGAAAGCGCGACGGAGCTCGCTGAGCATAAACGCGGGGACGAGTGTGCGCAGAGGAATTTCTTGCACCGATTCCGGACGCTCCTTGGAGAACTCGGAAAACAGACGCACGTCCTCCTCTCGCACTTGCGAGATCATGAAGTCGTGAAAGGGTTTTGCCACATTTTCCCAAGCCTTCTCCTCCGTGAGTTTTTCCTGGGACAGGGGTTTGATCCCCTCTTCATAAGCACGCTCGAAGGTGGGGGCCATGATGGCGCCCGTCAGGAACAGAGCGAGGCTTATGAGGACGACGTTGGGAGGGGACTGTTGCAACCCCAGGGCGCTGCGCAAGAACGAGAGAACCACCGCGATACGGGTGAAGGAGGTTGCCATCACGAGAATCGCTGGCGCCAAGCTGATCACGGAAAGAACGATGAGGAGATTGAAGAGTCGTGCGGTGGTTTGGCCGCCCACGGGCCCAAGATTAAAATGAATCGTCTCTTGCGCTACAGAAAAAGCTGGGAGGAACGTCCCGAATAGGAGCAATATTCTAAAAATGCGGGTCTGCACGATCGAAGTCTTCGGAAGAGCGTGAAGGAGGCTTTTTATCAAAACGGTCAACGACTACATCCGCCCCTCCTCCGACAAGGAGCAGGTGCACGCGCGCGTCACACTGGACAAGGATCAGCCGCCGCTTCTGATCAAGCGGGAGGGTCTCCAGCACCCTCAGGTATCGCCCATTCCCCCCCTTCTCACGCCATTTTTGGAGGAAACGGCCGATACCCAGACATAGGCCGAGCCCAAGCACAACCGCTGCTAGCGCCATCCCTCCGCGAATCATGAGGTCAATATCCATACAGTTCTCTCAACTTGTCCGCCCCAAGAGCCTCTCTGTGCCCGAAGGATAAAAGGTCTTCGGCTCTTCTGCAAGAAAGGACAAGGTGGAGGGCACGAGGTGGGGGAGGTCCCTCCCTCCCTCCCTCCCTCCCCCCCCTCGAATTAAGGAGCTGAAGGAGACTTGGATTTCCAACCTTGCCAGGACTCCCGAGCGGAGAGCTCCTTTCCTTTTGGAAGCAGGATCCGTGCTTTCGGGCTTCCATCGAGAGCCTCCCTCCCAATTTCTCGCAGCTGAGAACCCATCTCAAAAGTAACGCGGGAGAGAGATTTGCAGTCTTTAAAACACCAAGCGCCAATTTTTGTCACACTTGCGGGAATGCAAGTAGTGAGCAGGATGGAGCACCCCAGAAAGGCCTCTTTCTCTATGATCGTAAGTCGAGAGCCTGTCTCAAAAGTAACGGTGGAGAGAGATGCACAATATGCAAAACTTTCTTTTTCGATCCCCTGTACGCTTGCTGGAATGCAAATGAACCGTAAGGCGGAACCAGAGAAAACGCTCTCCGGTAGGCTTGTGAGGTGAGAACCAGGCTCAAAAGTAACGATGGTAAGAGATAGACAATTCGCGAAGCAAGAAGCCGGGAGCTCCGTAACAGTGCTGGGAATCTCTACATTTCGTGGAATTCCAGTGCCCGCATAGATACCGCTGACGGGGTCTGCTGGCTCACCTCCGATGCGGATCTCCTCGACACCAGAGCCATCAAACGCCAGCGGCCCCCAATAACGAACGGTACTTGGCAAATATAAACACCCTAAAGGACCTGTGCACGAAAACGCTTCGTCTCCAATAACCTCAAGTTGGGAGCCATTTTCAAAAGAGACGTCGGCAAGAGATGTACACCCTCCGAGGCATCCTGCGCCAAGCGTCTTCACACTCGAGGGAATACGAACAGCTCGCAAGGGGCACATATGTAAAGCATATGCCCCTATGTCCGTAAGCTGAGAGCTCCCCTCAAAGGTAAGGAAAGCAAGACCACAGCTTTCGAAACATTCCCGGTTAAACGTCTCTACACTCGAGGGGATACAAATAGTTCGCAAGCTGGAGCAACCCTGAAAAGCGTGTTCCCCTATGGCCGCAACCTGAGAACCCGCCTCAAAGGTAACGACGACAAGAGATCTGCATGATTTAAAACATCCTTCTCTAAGTATCTCTACACTCGAGGGGATACAAATAGTTCGCAAGCTAGAGCAGCCCTGAAAAGCGTTTTTCTCTATGGTCGTAAGCCGAGAACCCGCCTCAAAGGCAACGAAGGCAAGAGATTCGCACAATTCGAAACATCCTGCGCCAAGCACCTCTACGCTCGAGGGGATACAAATAGTGCGCAAAAAAAGGAGTGGCTGCGCTCCACCCGTCTGCAGATCAGAACTAGCGGCGAGCTTAGTGTATTCCACACATCTGCCATCCATAGAAACACATCTCCTAGGGAAAGCATCGTTACCAGAGAGCCATTGTGTTGTCTCAGCTTCCTGTGCCTCCATCGCTTCGGAAAATATACCCAGGACTCCTAGAACAGATGCCACAAGCGCGCTAACAAGCTTCCGTCTCTTCATCGTTCTCTCCTTCTGTTATGGACACCATTGGCTATATATATTATAGAGATCAGTTTTTCCAATAGTCAATAGGGAAAAATAAGAAACGTCAACCTACCCGAGGAGAGTGGGAGCTGTACGAGTCCTATCAACAAACGGAGGGGAGTACTGAGTGCTTCCTCCGCAATAGGCTCGGTGGTACAAGGCTCCTACAGATGAGGCCTCACCCAGAGCTTGTCTCCGGCGCTTTCCTGAGACGCTCAGCCAGAAAACTTCCTGGCCTGCTGCAAACAAGCAGGAACCATCGCCGCACTCCCTTCCATTGTACAGACAAAACACCGCAGGTTCTCGTCCAGCATCTCTTTATTGTCACTTGACTAGGCCATAAACTGAGGAGATCCGCACCTCTCACGAAGACTGGTCCCTCTCTTCAACCAACGAAACACCGGAGTCTTGCCTGTTGCTCCGCGACCTCTCTTGCCCCGTACTCTTTCCGCGCCAAAATCCCGAGCATGCTCTTCGAGACTCCGTTAGACGATCAGCTCTCGAAAACACTGATCATGCAAGTGAATCGTGTCTCACTTTATTGGGAGCAATATACTCGCAGAACTTGCCCTCATGCCCTCACAGAGATGCGCGAAAATTCCGTGCTTCTTGTGCGTCCCTAGCCGACTGAACCTCAGCATATTGCACCCTACCTACACCATTTTGCTAGAAGAGAGCCCTAATAAAGCTGAGAATTGGCTTCAAAAGCGATGGAGAGAAGAGATTGACGCTTCTGGAGAAATCAAGCATGAAGGCTCTCCATGCTCGCGGGGATGCATAAAGATTGGAGAGAGCGCTTTTTACGATTGTCCTGCCCTTTGGCTTATTTACCTTCCTGGAACTGTGCAGACTCTCGAGAAGGATTGTTTTGCATACTGCCCTTCTCTTACCTTTCTCACCTTTGATTCCGATGCTCAGGATCCAAGAAACCGGGGCAAGGGTTTATTTTCTTTCTAGAGTGACAGACATCACGCTTCCTGATGGAACGCCAGCCCATTATACAGAAGGCTATCAGGATTGGTTACGTCCAGAGGAGCCGTAAGTGGGGAGGCTGGGAGTCCTTCTCCCTCCTTCTACTTGACGGTTTTTCCCTGAGGCGGTATCCCTGGCGGCATGTGGCGGGCGTAGCTCAGTTGGTTAGAGCGCCAGGTTGTGGTTCTGGATGTCGTGGGTTCGACTCCCATC
>JAISAP010000033.1 GCA_031266655.1 Holosporales bacterium
CATTGTGTGGCGGCGTCGCCCTCCCCTTTTGGCGCACTTCTGCGGGGGCCCGCGGGGGGGGGGGGGCGGCGCCAACGGCTGGAGGATGAAAACCCTCCTTTGGAGCCCGCAAAAGGGCAAGTTTCGGTAGAGTAATGGAGACAAAGCTCTCTTATAGCTTCCACTATTTAATAGACGCAAGAGACGATTTTTATCTTTACATTGGCCTATAAATGCTGTGTGGTGGCGCTCAGTCTTAGAAAAAAGGAAAAGACAGATGAACAATTTTTACAGACTTTTCGCCACAACATGGGCCATGATGGCTTTTGCAGCCTGCGGAATGGATCCCTCTTCGTACTTCCAGGCGCCGGATGCTTCGGAGCTTGTACCGTCATTCGCACGTATATGCACCGCAAGGGAAGATACGACGGTTGTGCAGGTGCACCCCTTAGCGGATCAAGGGGAGCAAGGAGGTCGGCAAAACGATGGAATATTCGAGGTTGTAGCAGCTGACGGCAGAACCTTTATCGTTAAGATTGGGAGGGGAGACGAGTTCTTCTCTTCCCAGAAGCTGCACCGTCTATTGCTAGAAAAGGGACCTATCCCCGAGCAAGTACGGTTTGCATATCCTCGGTACATGCAGCTTTTGAAGTTCGTTCCCGAAAAGAAAGCTCGTGAAACAGAAGGAGATGTGCTGAACCTGGTAGATGTGGACGTGAACCCTCACGACTTTTCCCGAAGGTCCGTCCTTCTCTTCATGGACAAGGCCGGGGGACTCCCAGGAAGTAGAGTCTTGACCCGTATCAACGAGTATGATGTGGCAACACAGCAACGCATAAGTCAGGGCCTGGCAGCAGCGGCAAATTTTGCGCACGGCTTTATCGTCCCAGATGACATAGATAAGCCCGATAATTTTATTATCGATCCAGAAACCGGCGCTATGACATATATAGATATGGATAGGTTGTGGTTTTTTCGCCCAGAAGATGGCCGGTATCACCGCATCTACGAAGAGGATCCTGCGTGGCTGGGTGACAAGGAGGGGCGTGCGTTTCAGTGGTATTTTCATTGCGTTCTGGAAGCGTCCATCAATCTCCGCTTCCGCCTTGCGTTTTTGGAGTACCTGACACCGGAAATCCTGCCACAAGCCAAGAAACACTGCCTTATAACTTCAGAAAACAAAATCCCCTACGATGTAAAACCTCGGCAGTTGCTACATTCTAGACTTAGGGAGAAAACCTGCGAGTTATTCCGAAACACAAAACAAGAAGTGGCGCACTGGGGAGGGTCCGAACAGATAGGCGCAGTGACTCTGATGAAGGATGGAGATATACGGTCGACAGATAGGCGAGCGGTGCTGATCGCAATCCAAGAGTGTGCACAACGCACGACACGACAGATGGAAGACCATAGGGAAGCTCTCCTGCACATGGGTCTGAAATGCGTTACCGCGCACTACTGGAGTGAGTGATACGTCACAGAAGATGAAATGTGGGCGATCGAAGTGGCGAATCTTCCGGAGGCTCAAAAAACCTTGTTGGAGCACCTATATCTTGGGTGTATTCCTAAGCTTTGGTTGTTTGCGCAAGCATGGAGATTCCCTGAAGGAGGCATAAAATCGTCGGCGGAGATCGGCCGTGAGCACGGTTTGGAAAAATTTACCGGCCCTCTCTGAAGCTTATCTTGAATATTATGATCGCGTGTCGTTGTGTGAATATGATCGTCGCATCATAAGCGCCGCGGTACGCGTGATCGATGAAAGAGAAGGTGGGGAAGGGAAAGGCCTTCTCTTCCCTCTCCATCGATGAAAATGGCGTCTTGAAGCGGCTCCAAGACGAAACTACATGCATGACCCCGCTCTCTCTTTTCCCTCTGCTACGTATGCATCTTTCCGGTATTCCCTCGTATGCCTCTTTTATTTACCTTTTATCAACCTATAAGATTTAATTTACTCCCTACGTAAGTTGATTCAAGGAGTAAGGAACATGTCTTTATTTAGCAGTATGAGGGTCTCTGTAGCGGGGTTTCGGGCTCAGGCGAAGAGGATGGCTGCCATAGGAGATAATGTCAGCAACAGTGATACGATGGGATATAAGACGCGATCCATTGCCTTCACTCCCCAAATAAATTGCCGGGGGGGGGGGGGGCAGCGCCGTTAAGTAAAGAAACCTCCTCACATTCTCTTCTATCTCCTGGCAATAATGGTTTTTCTCCTTCTTTAGACAAAAACAATACTTCTCCTTCTTCGGTAGGAAGTTCCCGCGCCTCCTCTGGCTTTGGCTCGCTCTATTCCAGCTCCGGCGTCTCTACGCACACCTTGATGCACCTCCAAGCGCAAGGAGAGTTACAGCGCACCGATCAGCCTTTGGACCTCGCCTTCGACGGAGAGGGCTTGCTCCTCGTTAGGGATAAAAGCGGCACTCTCGGAGGTGCTAGGACAGGAGCTTTCCACCTCACCAAAGAAGGTCGTCTCCAAGACTCCAAAGGCCTCACTCTTCAAGGCTGGCCACTGCTGCCAGGGAATGGAGCGGCAAGCTCTTCTCCTGGAAAAACTACGGAAGCTAGCACCGGAGCCTCTACTCCAGGAGGGGCCGGTGGAACTTCGTCTGGTGTTTCTACGGACATTCCCGGGGCTGGCACCCTAGGCTCCAGAACTGCAGAAGTTGCTGCAACTCACTCCACTCCCCCTCCTCCCTCTGCTGCCTTTCTAGGTCCTTTAGGAGGTCTCGAAGATATCCAACTGATTAAGCCGGATCCTACGCCCCCTCCTGAATCACCCGCTCCTGCCAACCCCTATGGCACCGGGTTC
>JAISAP010000042.1 GCA_031266655.1 Holosporales bacterium
TGACTTTAGCTGCCGCAAGAGTATGGATAACTCTACACTAACATTACACATACAACCTCTAAAGTGTCTTCCTGTATTCAGTTTGTAGTAACCGCGGCTGAACGCCGCGGCGGCCTTTGCGACTTCTGTCCAGTGTCAATACGGTCACAAAGGCGATGATACTCCTACGCCAATATTACGCTAGAACCAATGATAGAATGCATCTGTATTGAGGTAGTGGACACATCGACAGAAGTCTTGCAAGTAAAGACTCCGAAGCAAACTCTTATGTGTAAGTTCACGGTAACTGCATCCCATAGGGACGCAGTTATTGCAGACTTGATACAGATCTCATCTTCTGCAATTTGCGTATGAAACATGGGTAGGTGTATTCATGCCCCCTTCTTTTGACGTGCTCCAGCTTCTCCTACAGATCCATTCGTTTTCCCTTTCCGCCCATAAATCTCGTCTCATTATTTGCCTCACTATGCGTATGATCTCGTTCGCTCTTCTCCCTCCGCTGCACATGCATCTTTCCAGTATTCTCCTCTTATACCGATTTTATTTACCTTTTATCAACCTATAAGACTTAATCTATTATCTACGTAGGTGGATTAAGAGGAGTAAAGCATATGTCTCTGTTTAGCTCTATGAGGGTATCTGTTGCGGGGTTTCGGGCCCAGGCGAAGAGGATGGCTGCTATAGCGGATAATGTCAGCAACAGTGACACGATGGGCTATAAGGCGCGTTCCATTGCCTTTACTCCCCAAATAAATTGCCGGGGGGGGGGGGGGCAGCTCCGTTAAGTAAAGAAACTTCCTATAATTCCTTTCTGTCTCTTAGTAATAACAGTTTTTCTCCTTCTTTAGGCAAAAATCCTTCCTCTTCTTCTGGTTTCATTCCTTCTATTTTTTCTACTGGTTCTTCAGTAAGGAGCTCTAACCCCTCCACTCATTCTAGTTCTCCTGCCTTTACTGCCTTGGCAGGGAATTCTGGATTCTCCTCTGGCTCCAACTCGCCTTTTTCTGTTACCTCTGCAGTGAATTCCGCTGCTTTCCCTCACTCTAATTTCCTCTCTTCTAGCTCTTCGGTGGGAGGCTCGCACGCCTTCTCCAATGCCAGTGCGCTCTACTCCAGCTCCGGCGTTTCCACACATATGTTGATGCATCTCCGAGAACAAGGAGAGCTACAGCGCACCGACCAACCCCTGGATCTCGCCTTAGACGGAGACGGCTTGCTCCTCGTTAAAGACAAAAGCGGCACTCTCGGAGGTGCTAGGACGGGTGCCTTTCACCTCACCAAAGAAGGCCGCCTTCAGAACGCACAAGGCTGCACTCTTCAAGGTTGGACCCTGTTGCCAGGAGATAGAGCCACAGGTTCTACGACCTCCACTACGGGGAGCGCTGGAATAGGCACCGGAGCCTCTACTCCAGGAGGAACCGGAAGCGCCCCATCTGGAACTACTTCCACGGAGCCTAACCCTACAGGAACTGGCACCACAGGTACTCCCTCCACGGAACCAGGCTCTACCTCCGTAGGAATCGGAACTGCCGGAGCGGGAACCCTGCTAGGCTCCGGAACTGCAGGGTCTCGCTCTACCTTCAACACACTTACGCGTGGGGCTGCAGCTCAATCTGCTCCACCTCCTCCCTCTGCTTCCTTTATCGGCCCTCTAGGAACCCTCGAAGATATCCAGCTCATCAAGCCAGGACCTGCACCTCCTCTCGGGGGATCTCTTCCTTCTGAAGAACCGGCTCCTCCCGCTGAGGAAGTTGCTCTCCCTGAAGAGCTCACCCCTCCTTCCGAGGAGCTCATTTTTTCCAACACCTACGGAACCGCATGGTCCACGACGAATGAAGCCAAGGGACTGTACTCGTTCCATAAAACCGCGAGCTACACAGGGAATGATTTCAGTCGCGCCTACATCCAGCGCACTCTCGTAGACTCCCTCGGGAACAAACACGATGTGGGGATGACGCTGGCGACCGACGGTACAGGGCTCTCGCTCTTTAGGATCACCTCTTCCTCCACCTCTGCCTATCCCTACATCAATGTCATACTTGACAATACGTTGTCTGTAAACGATCTCGGCAGCACCGGTCTCAGCACTGCTGTCGATACGCCTGCTAGGCGGTTTGTGGTCACCCTCACCGATACCGGAGCTCAGTTAACGTTCGATTTCAGCGACGTACGGGGGACACGTGAGGGAGAGTCCCCTGTCCTCAACTTCGGAGCAACCGTTCCTTGGACTTTCTCTCCCATAGTCTTCCGAGATGGAATCTATAAGGAGACGCAGACGAGATCTATGATGATCCAATCTAACCTGTTGTCTGGGACGCTAATCGTAGAAAAGGGAGAAGATGGATCGTTTACAGGACAGTTCTATCATACCGATACTAGCTATTCCGTGGACCTTCGTTTTAATGAGGAAGGAAGAGTCTCAGGCTATAAGTTTACGAAGAACGCTGGTAGCACCAGCGATCCCAGCGTAGGAATCGAGTATACAGGTTCCATCGTGAAGGGTATCTATCCCTATGAACGTGCCAAGGGTTTTATCAACGTCGACCTGAGCTCTGTTCAGGTTATATGCCTCCCTGATCCTCCAGAGCCGGAAGCTCCAGAGCTGGAAGAGAGTCCTGAGGAGCCTGAAGAGGTCATCCCCGAAGAGGTCTTAGAACCAGAAGCAATCCTCGAAAAGCCTCTGGAGGAGGCAATTCCCGAGGAGACCAAAGTAGGGTTTGCGCCCCTCTCTCCTGCTTCCCTCTCCATCGACGAGAACGGTGTCCTAAAGCGTCTGAAAGACAATGGAGATTGGGAACCGGTGTATCTCCTCGCCTGCGGCCAGTTCGCAGCGATGAACGCTGCAGAGGAGCGCAATGGCGTCTACTACGCGACTCCCGCCTCAGGAGCCCTCCGAACCGGAATCTCCGGAAAAGACGGCATGGGAACGATTACTGCGGGCACTCTGGAGCGCTCCACCACGGACCTTGCGCATGAGCTCTCCGACATGATCCGCGCCCAACACGCCTACGCTGCTAATACCAAAGTCCTCTCTACCCTCGACGATATGCTCACAGAGCTCGAGAGATTGTAGAGGAGCAGCCGTTTAACCGCAGCTAGCCGCTGCGGGGCCCTCATGTCATCTTTTGCTACAAAATACAGTCATGAGGGCGATGATGCACCTACACACACGTTACGCATAACCTGCAACTACAAAACTCTGTATTGGGGTTTGTAGCCGTGCCCTGTAGAGGGCACGAGGCCTTTGTGACATCTTGTTTAAGTTGGTAATGGCACAAAGGCGATGATCCCTTCACACTAGCGTTACGCGAAGACTCACAAGAGTACATCTGTATCAGGCCTGTAGAGAACCGCGCTCGCAGGGGGCGCGGGGCCTTTGTGACATGAATTCAGTGTAAATACGGTCACAAAGGCGATGATGTCCCTACACCCATTCTACGCAAAATCTTCAGCTGCTGGGGACCTCTCGCGCATCGCCCCTCCGCAGCTCCCCGATGGAGCGGCAGATCCGCAAGGCGCTGCTCTTTTCTTGGAAAGTTGCCTCGGTATATGCTGCTCAAAAGAATGCAGGGGTGGTCATGGAGCGGTTGCTTCCCAACATCTTAACGGTCGCCAGAATGGTAGCGGTTCCCCTCATGGTTGTCCTTTTTTACCTGGACGCTCCATGGGCGAATTTGCTGAAAGTCATTCTTTTCTGCCTAGCTTGTACAACCGATTTCTTCGACGGATACCTAGCGCGCAGATGGCTGCAGGTCTCCGAGTTCGGGCGCACCTTCGATCCTGTGGCCGATAAGCTGCTGGTATCTGCAACGCTTCTCATGCTGGCCGGAACCCATGTGCTCTCTGGGCTGACTCTCGTTCCAGCAGCCGTTATTCTCTGCCGCGAAGTCCTCGTGTCCGGATTACGCGAATTCCTCTCCCAGAACGCCACGCGTCTTCCCGTCACGCGCTGCGCCAAGGGAAAAACCGTCGCGCAATTGCTGTCTATCTTCCTTTTATTGGTAGCGCACTCTTACCCGGAGTGGAAAAGCGTTCTTTTCCTCGGCAAGACCAGCCTTTGGATCGCTGCCTGTCTCACGATTGCGACGGGAGCGCAATATTTTCGCAGCGCACTGCCTTTCTTGAGACTTTAGTGACCGTCGCAGCCATGCGGGATTGCCCCTTATATGTTTGTCATGTAACGATATAGTATGTTCCTGTGTTGGACTTTTCAAAGGCAGGAATGTGTATGATGGTGTGTGTTTTTATTAGATGAGGAAAACTATGACAAGTTTGCGGAAGTATGCAGGGACTATGTGCTTTGTGGTCAGTGGGATGGCCTGTGGGATGGAGACGGAATCCCCCCCCCCCCCCCGGGAGCCGGTGTGGGAGTGACTTTTATGTTGGCGTCGGAGGTGGTTACAGTTGTGTGGCGCTGTCGGCTAAGGGGGGCGGCGCGGATGCGGTAAAGACAAACGCCAATGGGGCGAGTGTTTCCGTAGTCGTCGGGTGTCTTCGAGAATTCTCCAGTAAGATAGTTTTAGGAGCGGAGGGGGGAGCTGTTCTTCCTTTCGCGAAAAAAGAAGAGGGTGATGACGCAAAGAAGGTGACGCACTCGTTCTCTTTCTTCTCACCATCAGTAGCACTTGTGCTTGGGTACAACACCCGTGCCGGGCTCATTTTCCTTACGGCTGGAGCTGCTACCCTTGGATACGAAACGGAGATGCCATCCGGTACGGGCACTGAAAAGACAACGGTTACCCTTCATGGGGTGGCACCGGCGTTTGGTGCGTGTTACGAGTATCCGGTCCTCAAGCATATAGGTATTCGTGTTGGAGGAAGTTATGCCTTCGGCACGAAGTTTCTCGAGCGAAAAAATGGAGGGAAAGAGGCGGACAACATCTCCGCGGATTGCGCCAGCGTATCTCTGAGCGTTATTTACCACATCTAATCTTTCTGAGCGGGAGGGATGCTTGATCTCTCCCGCAAGACTCGTTAAATCTCTTTTAAAAGATGAATAATTTTGTCGTTTTTACGGAGAAACGAGAGAAGTATTGGCATGGAGACAATAGAACACGAAGATCTGCGCGCTCAAAAATTTCTTGCGGAAAAAGGGACGCTAGAAGCCAGTCAGATTGCTGTGATCGAGAAGGAGCAACTGCGCTCGGGTCTGAGTTTCCTGGAGGCAGCGCTTTCTCTGCGCTTGGTCGATGAGCCAACCTTCTTGTCCACGATGACACATCTCTACGCTCTGGAATGGGTCGATCTCGAGCGCGCGCTTTTCGACACCTCATGCTTTTCTGTGTTGCCCAAGCCTCTTGCACTTGCCTGCGAGGCGCTCGTGATCGAGGTACGCTCTGGGCCAGGTGGAGAAGTCGCGAAAATTGCCCTTGCGGATCCTGGGAACCTGCCGATGCGCGATACCATCATGCAAGCGCTCCCTGCGGGGATGCAGGCGGAGTTCGTGGTGTCTCTAAGGCGCCAGATCCGCAGCTTTCTTGCAGAACGGCAAAAGGAAAGCGTTGAGCGAAAAACGGAGGTGCAACACCTTGCCTACGCGCTGTTCCAGGAGGCGATTTCTCAGCACGCAAGCGATGTGCATTTTGAGCCGGGAGAGACGCTCGTGCGGGTGCGCCTTAGAAAAGATGGCGCGCTGCTTCCCTTTCGCACTCTGCATAGAGGAGAATGGCCGCGCCTCTGCGGCTATCTGAAGATCATCTCCAACCTCAACATCACGGAGCATCGGAAACCGCAAAGCGGTCATGCGCGCATCCGGTCCTGCAACCGCTGGGTAGACCTGAGGGTCTCTACACACCCGAGTCTTTTCGGAGAGGCGCTTGTCGTACGCATTTTGGACGCAGAAGCAGGGCTTCTTCGCTTGCCAGAGCTGGGATTTGAGCCAAATGTGCGGCGCACCCTGGAACGTGTCCTCAAATCTGTAAACGGAATTTTCCTGGTTGTGGGCCCCACGGGATCCGGGAAGACCACCACGCTCTATGCTCTTCTCCAAGCGCTCAGGCCGGAGCAACGCAATATTTTAACGCTGGAAGATCCTGTGGAATATCAGATTCCCGGGGTGCGCCAACTGGATCTGCGAGAAGAAGGGGTGGTTTCCTTCGCCGAAGGCATCCGCTCCGCGCTGCGTCAGGATCCGGATGTCATCCTCATTGGCGAGATTCGAGACGAGTCGACCGCCGTGATGGCGTTGCGCGCCGCTCTCACAGGAAGGCTGGTCCTGGCTACGCTGCACGCGCGCGATGTTTTCTCGACGTTTGATCGTCTGCAAGACCTGGGGCTTTCCCCTCGAGAAGTGGTCCCTCATTTGGTGGGTATTTTGGCGCAGCGCTTGGTTTCGGAGGAACAACACGGCTTGGACCCTTCCTTTCCCACCTCCAAGCGCCATGTACTCGCCGAAATCTTGCATTTCTCCCAAAAATTACGAAAGGATTTTCTGGAAACCGATCACCGGACCCACTGGCAGGAAGCGGCGTGTCGCCACGGCTTCGTGCCGTTTCCTTCTTCTAACGAATCGCAGATAAGAGAAGACCATGCCGCTGTATGCCTATAAGGGCATCGATCTTCAAGGAAAACACTTGCATGCCACGCAGCTAGCTCCCGATCGAGAGGCGCTCCTGGAGGATTTGAGGCGACGACGCGTCACGATCTTGCAAGCTTCCCCCGTTCCCTCGAAGGCGCCGTTCTGGCATACGGTCCGCCCGCAGGAGATCCTGTCCTTTTTTGTGCACTTAGAGGGACAAGTCCAGTGTGGCTGGTCTCTGCGAGAGGCCCTGCAGGCGTTTCTCAACATCACCTCTTCCTTGCCTCTGCGATCGGCGATTGCGCGTGTCATCGAGCGGCTGGAAGAGGGCGCTTCTCTAGGAGAGGCTTTCTCGCAGGAGGCTTCTCTTTTTGGCCCCATTGCTGTTGGCCTCCTACTCGCGGCAGAGGCGACAGGGCGCGTTCAAGACACGTTGCCCGCTCTTATCACGTACTTACAGCTTCTGCACCAGGCGAAGCACCAGTGGCGCCGAGCAACGCAACAACCGCTCATGACTTTGCTGTTCTCCTTGGGCGCCCTGCTGATCTGCTCCCATTTACTCGTTCCTCAAATCCAGAGTCTGCCCTCCGCTTCACCAGAGGCATCCTCGACGTTGAGCACCTATCTGCTCGCGTTTTTCGGAGGGATGAACGGAGAAACGATGCTGCTAGAACTGTGTCTTGGAGCGCTTGGCGCCTTTGCGCTGTGGCTGCACCCTGCGGGCAGATTGCAGTTGCATCGGATAGTCCTGAACATTCCCTTCGCGGGCGATCTGGCCCGATGCATGAGCACCTGGCAGTTTGCCGTTGCGCTGGCGCTTCTTCTCAAAGCGCAGGTTGACTTGCTCCAAGCGCTTCCTCTCGCCATTCGAGCGGTGGGGAATCGCTTCATGCAAAAACAACTCCTCACCTGCGAAAAGGCTATTCAATCTGGCAAGGTCTTTTCGCAAGCTTTGCAAGAATCCCAGGCGCACCTCTCTCAGGGTTTCTTAAACGCCATCAAAGTAGGGGAGAGGACGAACACGCTCCCCCATGTCCTGGAAGTGTTCACGACAAACTGGCATCGAGAACTGCAGCTTGCGATACAGCAATTTAACGAGCGTCTGTCCACGGCGGTCACGAGTTTGGCAGGGCTCCTCCTGGCCGCTCTCCTTCTTGGGTTATTTTACCCGATTTATGATTATATTGGGCAAATCGGTTTCTAATGGAAGCGATGCTCGTCCTTTCCGAGACAGGAGCCCTCCTGGCGGACCCTGCGCGCCGTCACTTTCGGCCGCTTTCTTATGGAGATCTGCCGCAAGCTTGCGCTTCTTACCCTTTTCTCCGCCTCTTCTCGGACCAGCAAAGCCTGACGTTTTCTTTGGCCTCTCTCCCCTCCGTTCCCTTCTGGCAGCGGCCAAACATGATACGCCTCAATCTCACGCCTTCCTTTCCCGGCGACTGGAGGGCTTTTCCGCTTGCCTCTTTTAGAGAGACCCTGAGCACGTTAAAACGCCGCTTTTTCAGCAATAAACGTCCGTTTTCCCGCCAAAATTCCGTCTCTTTTGTGCCTTTTCAACGTGTTGCACTCCCTCAGTGGAGTGCGGTGCAGCTTCCCTCCTTGCCTGGGCTGTATCTCTCCGGAATAGAGCCTTTGCTCCTCGGCCTCCCTTCGTTTTGTGCGCATATACTGGGGAGTGTCCTGCGCCCAGAAATGTGGTGGATGTATGCGGCTCCGCACTCCCTGAGCGGCATGCGTCTTGTGGTGGGCAAAGGGAAAGGCATCGCTCTTTGTAGGACGCTCCACTCCTCCGACTACGCAGCGGAGATGCAGCAAACATTGCAGTACCTTCCGCGTCTTGGATGGGAGGGAGATCCTATCCACGGGTGCTTTGTGGAGACCCCTGGGCTGTACGCTGCGGGAGCGACCCATCCTTTCCTACGGGCAGCGCGGTTTTCGCTTTTGGAGGCGGCGCGTAGGGCCAAGTGTTGTGTTCCTCTTCCGGGATCCATGGAAGAGCTGCTTCTGCGGTGGATCTTGAGAAGGGGGCCGCATATCCCGACCCTAGGACCTGCTCCTTTGCGCTGGAGAAGGCGCCTCTTGCTGCTGCTCAAGAGCCTGCGCCCCATTTTCTTCGGAGGAGCCTGCCTGTGTTGCGGACTGGCGTTGCACGCTTGCTTTCAGGTCCACTTTCTCCGCAGACACATGCAGAGTCAGCAGGAACAGATGCAAGCCATCACCCAAGAAGCAACGCATCTCGAAACGTCTTGTGCGCAATCTTTGCCACAGTCTCCGTGGGATCTGGATCTCTCGGAGGCGTTGGCACAGCTGGAGGACCTGGAGCAAGATGCGCGGTTTTTGCGCAAGAGACGAGAGCGAGCGCTCCTCCCTCAGCTCAGAAAGCTGGCGCCTCTTTTCTCCCAACAGGCGCTCAAGAGCCTTACGGTTGCGATGGAGCAGCCTATGGATCTTTCCTTCACAATCGCACTCTTCCCCTCGGAGCAAGAAGCGCTTCAGAAGCGTCTGCAGTGGTTGTTTCCCGAAGCAACCCTGATCGTACCGCCAATGGCCGCTTCCACTTGTTTTTTCTCTGCAGAAGCTCCAGTACGGACCGTCGTGACGATCGCCATGCGCCACAATTTGTGCCAAAAAGGGTCCTAATGCTCCTTTATGGAAAGACCTTGTTTCATCATTTCCGGCTTTCCCTGGCCTTGTTAGGGGGAAGCATCGGGCTTCTTTGGGCCAGCCTCCGTTATGGGCACGACTATCAGCAGGAGGCGCAACGCGTCATCAGCACCTTCCAGGAGCGGCGGTTGCGGACCTGTCGTCTTCGCAGACTGGCTGCTCTCCTAGGTCCGGACTCTCCTTTTCAAGAACATGCCGGACGGTTCGTCGCCCTTTCTCGCGCTGAGTGGGAGCAACAGCTTCAAGCGCTAGCAGTACAGGCACAGGTCCCGCGCGTCGTGATGCATCCGATTCCACACCGTCCGGAGGCGGCGGTTCTGGAGATTTTGGGAGCACCCGAAGCATCGATTCTCTCCTTTCTCCAGGGTATGGAAGAGAGGTGCCCGGGGTCTCCCCTCATCGAAAAGGTGCACATCACCCACAGTGGAAAAGCGCTGGACATGAAAGTGCGCTTTTCTCGGGAGGAGCCCCATGTGCCTATGAGAGCAAAAGAGGCGTCCTTTCCTGCGCAAGCGCCTCCTTCCTTCCGTCTTTTCTCTTCTACAGGTGCGGGGACAGCGCCACCTATGCTCTCCGCCGAAGGGTACATGCAGGGTCCGCAAGGGCCTCGCATTGCTCTGTCGGGGCAATGGGTGAAGGAGGGGGCTCGTGTAGAGTCCTGGCGCGTATGTTCCATCAGCCCTCGAGGGGTGCTTTTAAAGGATGACAAAGGGCGCACGCGTTTTCTCAGGATGGGAGAGTCCCTTCCGGTGGAAGAGGATTCCGTGCCAGAGGGGGCGCGCTAGATGCCGAGGATTCTTGCGGGTCGTCATAAGGGGCGCGTTGTGCCCTGCCCTTCGGAAGGGGTGCGCCCCACTCTTGGGTATGTGCGACAACGCATTTTTGACCTGCTCGGTCCCGCTTGTTTTGCCGCTGCTCCCCGCGTGCTGGATGGATTTGCTGGAACCGGAGCCTTGGGATGGGAGGCGTTATCGCGCGGAGCCTCTTTCGTGACGTTTATCGAAAAGGATCCTCTCGAGGCACGTGCCATAAGCGCGACCGCCTTGAAATGGCAGGAACAGGCGCGTGTACGCGTCATAACGGGGGACTTTTTCGCGTTTTCTGGCCCTCTCGAGCCTGTGGACCTTGTCTTCCTTGATCCTCCCTACCGGAAAGACACGAGCCGTCGCCTTGTCAAGATCTTAGCGCGCGCTTCCTGGGTCGCTCCTAGCACTTGCATCGTCTTGGAAAT
Source organism: Holosporales bacterium (assembly GCA_031266655.1). GTDB lineage: Bacteria > Pseudomonadota > Alphaproteobacteria > UBA3830 > JAIRMZ01 > JAIRMZ01. The sequence continues at coordinate 10,413 of JAISAP010000042.1, forward strand.
GGAGAAGGAGGCGCGTCTTTCCTTTCCCCCTGATTGGGAGCTCCTCAAAGAGCGTGTAGCGGGCCCTTCGCGGTGCTTCCTCTTCCGAAAAAGCGCGGAGGAATAGGCCGCAGCCGTGTGTTGTGTCGGAGAAGGATAAGATGAGGTTGATGCCGGTGCGCATTCTGCACTCATAAGCCAGGTGTCACAAGGGCCGCTGCAGCGTTGTGTCACGGATGATGAGGACTTAATACAAAGGTATGCCTTAGAAATTTATGCGTAACGCTGATGTAGGGATATCGTTGCCCTCATGACTATTCCTAACAGAAAGATTAGTATGAGGGCTCTGCATCTTATATAGTGTGGCTCTCTGCGTGTCCGGTACAGGGATATACTTCAGGAGTTTATACGCAAGACCCTGTGCCTACGTATTCGACTGTGCACAGGAATCTACTTCAAAGGTTTATGCGTAACGCTGGTGTAGGGTTATCGTCGCTCTTGCGCCCACTGAAAGTGGACAGAGTTCGCAAGGGCCACTGCGGCATTGTGCCGCGGCTACTATAAACCCTGATACAGGTACTTGTGGTTGACGGTTATACGTAACGTTGGTGTAGAGCCATCATCGCCTTTGCGACCATATTTGCGATGGACTGGTGTCACAGAGACCCTGCGCTCCTATGGGATACTGTTATTATGGACTTGGTACAAGAGTTTGCTTTGAAGTTTTTTCCACAAGACCTACGCCGGTATATCTACTACTTCAACACAAGTGTATTTTCGCGAGTTCTAGCGTAAGGCTGGTGTAGGATTATCCACGCTCTTGCGACGATTAAAGCAAACAGACTTCGCAAGAGCCCCGCGGCGTTCAGCCGCGTTTAACACGGACTTAATGCAGGTGTACCCCTTTGAAATGTGCGTACGAGGTATAGACGGGTGTGTCTGCACGCACCTTCCATCTACCCCCTTTCCTGAACGTTCGGTTTTTCCTACGGACCCACGCATTTTCCCTGTGTGACTATGTGTCTTATCTACGTATTTTTTTAACTTCGCGTATGACTTCGCCGTCTCTTCCTCTCCGCTACACACGCGTATTTCCAGTGTTCTCCTTCTTTACTAACTTTATTTACCATTTATAAACATATATCGTTCAATCTACTCCCTACGTAAGTTGATGAAAGGAGTGAAAGAGTATGTCTTTATTTAGCAGTATGAGGGTCTCTGTGGCGGGATTTCGGGCTCAGGCGAAGAGGATGAGTACGATAGCGGATAATGTAAGCAACAGTGATACGATGGGCTATAAGGCTCGTTCCCTTGCCTTTACTCCCCAAATAAATTGCCGGGGGGGGGGGGGGCAGCTCCGTTAAGTAAAGAAAACTCCAATAATTCTCTTCTATCTCTTGGCAAGAAGGGTTTTTCTTCCTCTCTAGACAAAAATAATTCCTTCTCTTCTGGTTCTGCGCTCTCTATTTTGCCCGCCGGTTCTTCAGTAGGGAGCTCTAGCTTCTCCAGCAATTCTGGTGCTCCTTCTTCCACTACCTTGGTGAGAAATTCTGGTTCCTCTGCCAGCTCTTCTAACGTTGCAATAGGAAGTTCTCGCGCTTCCTCTGGCTCTGGTCCGCTCTACTCCAGCTCCGGTGTCTCTGCGTATACCTTGATGCATCTTCAAGAACAGGGAGAGCTGCAACGCACCGGTCGGTCTCTAGATCTCGCTTTGGACGGGGATGGCCTCTTCCTCGTCAAAGACAAGAGTGGCACTCTCGGAGGCGCCAGGACAGGAACCTTTCACCTCACCAAAGAAGGTCGCATTCAAGACGCCAAAGGTCTCACTCTTCAAGGCTGGTCTTTACTGCCGGGGGGAGTCGGCTCTGCGGCTTCTGCCACAGGGAGCGCTGGAACAGGCGCTGGAGTCTCTAATCCGGGAAGCACTGGAGGAACCCCGTTTGGTTCCACACCTACAGGAACTAGCCCTACAGGATTCGGAACTACGGGAACCACTTCCATGGGCACTGGCTCCACCTCCACAGGGATCGGAACTGCTGGGGCTGGAAACCTGCTAGGCTCCGGAACTGCAGGATCTCGCTCTGTCTTCAGCACATCTACACGTGGAGCCGCAACTCACTCTACTCCTCCCTCCGCTGCTTTCATCGGCCCTCTAGGAGCCCTCGAGGATATCCAGCTCATGAAGCCAGAGCCTACACCTCTTCCTGAAGTACCGGCTCCTCCCCCTCCAGAAGAACCCACGCCCCCGGAAGAGCCTGATCCGTCAAGCTCCTATGGAACTGGGTTTACTATGCGGAAGGAAACGGATGGTATCTATTCTTTCCACAGCTCCGCGAGCTATTTAGGCTCAGCGACCCACTCGGACGGTGATACCGAAGACATTTACAGTCGGCGTACCCTTGTGGATTCCCTCGGGAACGAACATGCGGTGGACATAAACACAACTCAGAACCCGTCGAGCACAGCGATCATGCTGCAGTCCACTGGCTACACTTACTCCAACTCCCCAATATGGGCAAGTTTTCATCACTCCGCTGATGGCAGTCTTCATGTGAATAATCATGGTGCTGATACTAGCCACACTCTTGATCAGGATACGGGACAAATGGTGTTCACTTTTACGGACACCGGGGCTCAGCTAACATTCGATCTGAGCGACATTCAAGTAGCGTATAAAGGAGGTTATTCTGTGGTGAACTCTGGGGATACCATGGTCTGGGAGATGCCTCCCATGATCTTCGAGGAGGGGACTTATAAGATAGCGCAAAAAAGGTTTCTTGAATCTGGTTACAGCTTTAGGTTAGTGGTGGAGAGAAGCGAAGATGGATCCTTCGTTGGGCAGTTGGAGGTATCGGCGGCGCATATTCGTCCTGGCATAGAGATTTACTTTGATGAGGGAGGACGGGTCTCAGGTTATCAGTGCAAGCAAAGCTATTATTACGTCGAAGGCGACCCAAGAATAGGAGAGCATACCGGATCCCTCCTGGAGGAGGTGGACATTTATCCTGTAGTCCCCGCTCTTGGAACGGTAAACATTGATTTGAGTTCCGTGCAGATCATCGACAAGACCAAGCCGGAGCCTCCCAAAGAGGAAGTAGTGTTGGAAGAGATCGCCGCAGAGCCTCTGGAGGAGGAAGTTTCCGAGGAGCTCAAGACAGGATTCGCGCCTCTTTCTCCCTCCTCGATTTCCATCGATGAGCAGGGAGTACTGAGACGCCTCAAGGATAACGGAGACTGGGAGCCCGTCTATCTCCTCGCCTGCTGTCAATTCGCGTCCATGAACGCTGCGGAAGAGCGCAATGGCGTCTACTACGCCACTCCCGCCTCAGGTGCCCTCCAAACCGGAGTCTCGGGGAAAGACGGCATGGGAACAATCGCCTCAGGCACCCTCGAGCGCTCTACCACGGACCTCGCCCACGAGCTCTCCGAAATGATCCGCGCCCAACATGCCTACGCCGCCAATACCAAAGTCCTCTCCACCCTCGACGATATGCTCACAGAGCTCGAGAGGCTGTAAAGGAGCAGCCGTTTAACCGCGGCTGAACGCCG
>JAISAP010000043.1 GCA_031266655.1 Holosporales bacterium
CGGCGTTCAGCCGCGGTTAAACGGCTGCTCCTTTACAGCCTCTCGAGCTCTGTGAGCATATCGTCGAGGGTGGAGAGGACTTTGGTATTGGCGGCGTAGGCATGTTGGGCGCGGATCATGTCGGAGAGTTCATGCGCGAGGTCCGTGGTAGAGCGCTCTAGGGTGCCCGCAGTGATGGTGCCCATACCGTCCTTCCCGGAGACTCCGGTTCGGAGAACTCCTGAGGCAGGAGTGGCATAGTAAACGCCGTTACGCTCTTCTGCGGAGTTCATCGCTGCGAACTGGCCACAAGCGAGGAGGTAGATGGGCTCCCAGTCTCCATTGTCCTTAAGGCGCTTCAAGACGCCGTTCTCGTCGATGGAGAGGGAAGCAGGAGAGAGGGGTGCAAATCTTGCTTTGGTCTCCTCGGGAACTTCTTCCTCCAGAGGCTCTGCGGGAATCTCTTCCTTGATCTCTTCAGGAAGGAGCTCTTCTTTGGGTGGCGCCGGTTTGGTCTTGTCGATCACTTGCACAGCGCTCAAATCGATGTTGAAGAAACCAAGGCCAGCACAATAAGCTCCTTCCACAAGAGATCCCGTATGCTCGATCCCCACACTGGGATCGCTCGTGCTGTTAGCGTTCTTTAAAAACTTATAGCCAGAAACCTGTCCTTCCTCATTAAAGGTGACTTCCACAGAGAGGTTGGTATTTCTTTTCCACAGACCCACCAGCGATCCACTTTCGTTCCTTCTGACCTCAAAAGTCCCATACACCCAAGTGACATAAGAGCCATCTATATAGAGGTCGGCTTCTTGATCCTGCTTGATCTTGAAGGTCCCCTCTTCAAAGATCATCGGAGGGAACCGCCAGAACCAGGGCTCTTCAGCAGTAAATGTGAGCTTATCTCCTCTGGTAGCTGCTGTCTGGGTATCACTCAGGTCGAGCCTGAGCTCTGCTCCAGTGCCCTCGAGAGCAAAAACCACCTGCTTAGTGGTCTCATCGAAGGTACACCCATCGCAAGTGCCTTCACTATTCTCAAAGTTATACCAGAGTAGCGTTTGGTTCCCGGTGTTAATATCTGCAGATGTCAGCATAATGCGGAGATAATCTGGTCGCTGCTGTACATTGAGCGTCACGACATGTTCTTGCCCGAGAGAGTCCACGAGGGTGCATTGAATGGTAGTCTCTTCGAGATCCAAACCATCAGGGCCTCCCTGGTAGACTGCGGAGCTATGGAGGGAGTACAGGCCATCCGCTTCCTTGTGCATGGTAAGCCCGGTTCCGTAGAAAGGGGGTGGATCCTCAGGAAGAGGTGCAGGTTCTTCAATGGGCGGAGGAGCCGGCACTTCCGGAGGAGGCGCAGGTTCTGGCTTGATGAGCTGGATATCTTCGAGAGCTCCTAGAGGACCGATAAAGGCGGCAGAGGGAGGGGGAGCTTGCGTGGCAACGGAGCCTGCGGGAATAGAGCCGGATTTCGTGGTTTCAGCTCCAGCGGTTCCCGCAGAAGCATCAGATTCTGTAAATGCGGAACCAAACGGAGTTCCTCCGGGAGTAGACACTCCGGAGCCAACTCCCGTAGTGCTCCCAGTAGCGGAGGCTGTAGAGCCAGCTCCCTCAGGCAACAAAGGCCAACCTTGGAGGGTGAGGCCTTTGGCATCTTGCAGGCGGCCCTCTTTGGTGAGGTGAAAGGCTCCCGTTCTAGCGCCTCCGGGGGCTCCGCTTTTATCTCTGATAAGGAGGAGACCATCCCCGTCCAAGGCGAGATCCAGAGACTGGTCGGTGCGCTGCAGCTCTCCTTGTGCTTGCAGATGCATCAGCGTATGCGCAGAAACGCCAGAGCTGGAATAGAGCGAATCAGAGTTGGAGAAGGAGTGAGAACTCCCCGCGGCGCTAGAAGAGAGAGAATTAGAGCGAGAGGAAGAACTAGAATTCCCTGCCAAGGCAGTGGCGGAAAAAGAACTAGAATTAGTGGAGGGGCTGGAGTTCCCTACTAAAGGACCAGCTGATGGAATAGAAGAATGACTTTTATCTAGAGAGGAAGAAAAGCTATTATTACCAGGAGATAAAAGAGAATTATAGGGATTTCCCTTACTTAACGGAGCTGCCCCCCCCCCCCCGGCAATTTATTTGGGGAGTGAAGGCAAGTGAACGAGTCTTATAGCCCATCGTGTCACTGTTACTTACATTATCTCCTATCGTGGCCATCCTCTTCGCCTGAACCCGGAACCCCGCGACAGAGACTCTCATACTGCTAAATAAAGACACAACCTTTTCCCTTTAATCCATTCGCGTAGACAATAGACTAAATCTTATAGATTGATAAAAGGTAAATAAAACTACTGAAGAAGGAGAATTCCGGAAAGATGCATGTGTATTGGAGGGAAAACGGATGGATTGGGAGGAAAAACTGGATGTTCAGGAAAGGTGGTAGATGGAAGGTCCGTGCAGACATACCCACCTATGTCTCATACGCATCTTTCAAGGGAATACACCTATATCAAGTTCGTAATAACCGCGCCCTGTAGGGATGCAGGGCCTTTGTGATATCAATGCGTTGTAAATACGACCACAAAGGCGATGATGCTACTCCATCAGCGTTACGTATAACCTACATCCGCCGAGATTTGTATTTGCTTTAGACTATCAACATCACGTTAGCCAGAACGCGACCTGCAGATGATCCTACACCAATCTTGTGCGAACGCTTCCAAGAAGCACACTAGTGCTGAGCATACAGTAACCGCGCCACAAATGAGGGGCGCGGGGCCCTCATGCTACCTTTTGCTACAAAAGTAAGGTCATGAGGGCGATGATTCTTTTGCGCCAACATTCCCGCAACTACAGGGACCCTAGACGCTCTTCTTCTTTCCTATGGACTCAACCCGCCCATAGAAAAGGGTAGATACTGGGCAAGAGCCTTAACCATTCCAATACAATCCTATGATCCAATAGCAGAGTATTGACGTATTATAGTGCGCGAAGGACAAGGAGAGGAAAGAAGATATGGGAAAAGTAGTCCGCAGCCTTCTGCTTCTGGGTTGTCTCATAGCAGCAAGCGTCGAGGGAATGTTCGATCAAGAAACGTCTGCTCCAGAAAGAAGGATTTGTGAAATTCTGGGGGAACGATACGGAAGAATGATGTGGTCAGGTTTTCGTACGCCCGTCACCCTCAAACTTGCCCGATATCCTGATATAACCCCACCTGCAGACGAGATGTTAGGAACACATATGATGAACTACCTCGTTTCTTGTGAAACTCCAGCAAGCTCTTTCTTCCCCTTCATTAAGGACGACATTAGTCGATTCGTTGCGACAGGAGGACTTTGGGTATTCCACTGGTTCATCAGTGAAATGAGATTCTCTGGTTACCACCAACAGGCTATGCGGATTTTTGCCCGCATTCTGACTCAAGTGTTTTCAGAAGATACTGTGAGGATCTACGAGTACCTCGATACGACAGACACATTGTATCCGCCAATTTATGGGTCATATATATGGGATTGGGCTGGACCTTCCGTTCTATATCCCTTACAAGAAGTGCGGCCCGTTGGGCATCAAGTGGAAACAAAGTGACAAAAGAGCTGCGAAATTTTGCCATTATTGCGCATGTCGACCATGGAAAAACGACACTCGTCGATGCTTTGCTGCGGCAAGGAGGGATCTTTAGGGAGAACCAAGCGGTTTCCGAACGCGCGCTAGACTCCAACGACTTGGAGCGCGAGCGTGGTATTACGATTCTTGCTAAATGCACAGGACTCACCTGGGGCAACTATCAGCTCAATATCGTAGACACTCCTGGACACGCCGATTTCGGAGCGGAAGTGGAGCGCGTGTTGAGCATGGTCGATGGCGTGCTAGTCCTCGTGGACGCAGCAGAGGGGCCCATGCCGCAAACCAAATTTGTCACAGGTAAGGCTCTGAAGTTAGGATTGCGCCCCATCGTGGTGGTCAATAAGGTCGACAAGGCAGAAGCGCGCCCCGCTGCGGTGCTGGATGAGGTCTTTGACCTTTTCGTGGCCCTCGGGGCAACGGAGAAGCAGCTGGATTTTCCCATGCTGTACGCCTCTGGCCGACAAGGATGGGCGGTTCGCTCCCTTGAGGATCCGCAAGAGAGCCTGACCCCTCTTTTTGAGACGATTGGCAGCCATATTCCTCCTCCGCAGGGAGATCCGCAGGCACCTTTCTCCTTCCTCGTCAGCATTCTCGAGTCCGATCCCTTTTTGGGACGCGTCCTGACGGGGCGTGTCTACGCAGGTACCGTGTCCGTCAATAGTCCTGTCCAAGTGCTGGACCGCCAAGGAAAAAAGATCGAGGAGGCGCGCCTCACGAAGCTCCTCTCCTTCCAGGGGCTCGAGAGAGTGCCGGTTCCCAGCGCCTCCTGCGGAGATATCGTTGCCATTGCGGGTCTCAAAACAGCAACGGTCGCGGATACTATCACCGATCCGCAAGGAACAGCGCCGATTCCTTCTCTCCCTATCGATCCGCCCACGTTAGCCATGACGTTTTCTGTCAACGATTCTCCCTTAGCGGGAAAAGAGGGCAAGAAGGTTACCTCGCGCGCGATTGGCGAACGCCTCTTCAAGGAAATGGAGGGTAACGTCGCGATCACAGTCAAAACGTTGGCTAATCAGGAAGCCTTTGAGGTCTCCGGTCGTGGCGAGTTACAGCTCGGGGTCCTGATCGAGACCATGCGTCGTGAGGGGTTCGAAATGTCCATCAGTCGTCCCCGCGTTTTGCTGCAAGAAGATCCTTCCTCGAAAGAAAGGCTGGAGCCGGTGGAAGAGGTGTTGATCGACCTCGACTCCCCTTTTGTCGGTACGGTGGTTGAGAAAATGGCCGCCAGGAAGGGATCGCTTTCCGACATGATCCCCATGGGGGTAGGAAGAACGCGGCTGACCTTTCTCGTTCCGACACGAGGGCTTGTGGGGTACCACGGCGAATTCCTGACAGACACCCGCGGAACGGGGGTCATGAGCCGCCTATTCAACGGGTATGCCCCGTATTTTGGTCCTATCGAAGGGCGCCGCACAGGGGTCCTCATCTCCACCGTGGCCGGAGAAGCCGTAGCCTACGCGCTTTTCTTCTTGGAGGAGCGTGGAGCGCTGTTTATCGCGCCCGGACAACCCGTTTATGAAGGGATGATCATCGGAGAGCACACGCGAGAAAACGACCTCGATGTCAATCCGACGAAGGCCAAGCAGCTCTCCAATATGCGTGCTGCAGGAAAAGACGAAAACATCCGCCTCTCTCCCCCGCGCCCCATTGTCTTAGAAGAGGCTTTGTCCTACATCACCGATGACGAGCTGGTCGAAGTAACGCCGCAAAGTATCCGTCTACGCAAACGCTATCTGGATCCGAACGAACGGAAAAAAGCGAAGAGGGCAGGAGAAGGGCTCTGATCAGTCCTCTACGGAGGAGTCTCAGTGGGCGCCGCCAAGGACAACAGGGGTTCGACGCGATGCTCGTGCTTTCTGAGACTGTCTTGCGCATGGTGCAAAACAGAGAGCACTTCCGAAGCGGTGGATCCATCAACCTCAATACAAGCGGTCAGAAAAAGCGTGGAACCAGACTTGCGCGTCTTGAGCTCTGTGACGCGCGTGACGCCGGGTTGCTCCTCAAGAAGACGTTGGAAATGCGCTGTTTCTTGCTCCGATAGCCCTTTATCCATCAAATCTCCCACGGATTGGCGCACAAGGCCAACCGCTCCCCACGTAACATAGACGGCGGCGCCCAAGCCAAAAAGGCTGTCTACCAGGGAAATGCCAAACCAGTGGGAACAAGCTAAGGAGGCGATAATGCCAACATTGGTGAGCAGATCCACTTGATAGTGGAGCGTATCGCCTCGAATAATGACGGAATGCGTGCGACGAATGACATAATGCTGCACCCCCACGAGAAGGGAGGTCAGAACCAGCGCTGCCGCACTCACACCGAGACCGATGGGGAGATTCTCAATCGGCTCTGGAGAGAAGAGGCGGTGGAGCGATTCCGTCAGAAGAAAAAGGGCGGACCCTACGACCAGAGCGGCTTGTCCCAACGCGACCAAAGGCTCAATCTTGCCAAATCCGAAGGAATAGGGCGGATGCGCGGGACGCTGCGATAAACGCACCGCGAGAATGGCGCAGACGGAGGAGAAACAGTCGACAGTGGAATCGAGCAAGGACGCTTGCATGCTCACGGCATTGGTGGCAAACCACGCCCAAGCCTTGAGGACAACCAGAATTCCCGCCACCACGGCTGCGCAGCTCGCGGCAAAAAGTGCGAGTCGAGGGGATTCTACACGTTCATAAAAATGTCCGTGATGATGGCGATGGCACTCCACAACCTTTTCCTTTCAAGAATCTTGCGCCGGACTGTATGGATTGTGCGCCTGGCGAAAGGCGATTTTAACGGGGATCCCGGACAAATGGAATCGCTCTTTAAAGCAGCGGACCAAGTATCGTTGGTACGTGTCCGGAATAGCCTTCATGCGCGTTCCCAGAATGAGGAAAGAAGGAGGATGGTGCCCAACTTGGGTCATATACTTGAACCGTGTGGGTTTTCCCTCGTGCGAGGGAGGAGGTTGCTGCACAAGGACCTGCTGAAGCCAGCGATTGAGGCGCGCTGTTGCAAAGGTCTGCTGCGCCTGATGCGAAAATTTCAGGCACCTATCGAAAAGCTCGTCAAGATGCTGACCCTTCTGCGCCGAAATGGGGATAGCGGGAACATCCTGCGCTAGCCCTCGGCACACCGCCTCTTGTATGGCCTTTTTGGTCGCTTCTGCATGGTGCACTTGATCCCACTTATTCAGCGCTAAAATCAGCGGCACGCCTTTTTCAAGAACGCGCCGCCCGATGACCAGGTCCTGCTTCTCCGCAGGGCGTGTCGCATCGAGAAGGAGGCAAGCCACATCGGCTTGATGCATCGCCTGTCGCGCTCTGAGGACAGCGAGGCGCTCCAAATCTGCCGTAACGCGTGCGTTGCGACGTTGCCCAGCGGTGTCGATAAGGCTAAAGGGGTGACCCGCATGGACCCAGGAAACGGGAATGGCATCTCGTGTCAAACCCTCCTCCGGACCCGCCAGGAGGCGAGACTCTCCAAGAAGCGTGTTGATGAGCGTCGATTTGCCAACATTAGGCCGCCCCAAGATCACCACGCGCACGGGCGTTTGTGCTGGTCCTTCCACAGGAGGATTCTCCTGGAGGGCGTCTTGGGCTAGAGCGTAGAGGGTGCTGATGCCTATATTGTGCTCCGCGGAGAGAAAAAGCGGCTCTCCGAAGCCAAGGGCAAAGAACTCCGCTGTGAGAACGGCTATTTTCGTCTGGGACAAGTGTTCCGCTTTGTTAGCAATAAGGTGCACTGACTGCGTAGGCGTCATGTGCTTGCGCAGCCATTCCGCAACGAAAACATCGCCGGGCAGGGGCCCCTGCTGGGCATCGACGAGGAAAAAGAGGGAGCGCACCTGCTGGAGCGCGTAGTGCGTCTGGGCGCGCAAGGCAGCTTCCAAGGAGCCCGCTCCGGGCTCCAAACCTGCGGTGTCCCAAACGGGGATCTCCCTGTCACAAGGGGAAAGGAGGCCTTCTTGGCAATCCCGCGTTACTCCTGGCTGGTCGTGGACAAGCGCCTTTCTCCGGCCAATCAGTCGATTGAAAAGCGTCGATTTTCCAACATTGGTTCGGCCGACAAGGGCAATACCCGAGAGGCGGCGGTCCTCATCGGTAGGCTTGCACGCAACCATTCTGGGTGACCACGAAAAGCATCCCCTGCGCGATCAGGGGGCGCGTTGCTATGGGATCTTCTAAAGAAACGGTGCGGAGGATGCGCCCATCTTTGGGCGACAAAAATACCAAATCTCCGTCCGCATGACTGACAAGCAGGCATCCATTGACCATGATGGGTCCGCGCCAGAGAGTAGGAGAACGCTCTTCTTTTACAGGAAGGGAGGTGCTCCACTGCGCATGTCCCTCTAGGTCCAGACAGACGCAAACCCCCTCAGAACTCACGATGATCAGACTGTCCTTGGTGACGCAAGGCGTTTCCGTACTGCCAATCTCGTACTCCCAACGCCGTGTTCCTGTCCGAAGATCGATGGCCGCCGCGAGTCCGCTGTACCCGATGGCATACACGACGTCCTTAAAGATAACGGGGTTTGCACGAATATGGGGAAGCAGCTTGGAAAGGTCGGAAGAGGAAATTTTCACCAAGTTTTCCTCCCAAAGAACATCTCCTGTTTCCGCGTGGAGTGCGAACAGCTCCCCCGAGGAGTAAGGAGCAATCACGATGCCTTGTTGCACGGCACAAGCCGCATTGCCCACCATCTTGGCATCTTCGATCAGTCCCTTGTGCGTCCACAGGAGAGTGCCCGTTTTCGCATCAAGGACTTCCACCGTATTATTCGCCAGGAGAACAAAGAGCCTCCCTTCTGAAAGGGTCATGCCTCCCGAAGCGAAAGCCTCTAGAGGACGACGCCACAGGAGGCGCCCTGTCGCCCCCTCGCAAGCGACCAGCTCAGAAAATGTGGTCGCGATGTAGAGAACTCCGGCTTCGTACACCATGCCGGCATTGACATTTCCTTCAAAACCCTCCGGAGTGACGGACCCCTTCCATAGGAGCCTGCCGGTGCTTGCCTCTAGGCAAAACAGCACTCCCCCGGCATCGAGGACGAACAGCCTGTTGTCCGCCAACAGGGGATCCGCAGAAATCTTCCAGGAAGAGTCTTCTCCGTAGTAAAGGTTCTCATCCCACACCTTTTGAAACCGGTGGGGGCCTTTTATAGAAGGCAAGACATGGGCAGCATCGTACCCCGGCTGCTTCCAAGAGGAAATCGGAATCGATGGGGGCAAGGTCGCGCCCGCTCCACGACCCTTCTTAGGGGCAGGAGGCTGCGGTTCTTGCAGGAAGTACTCACGTTTGCCTGTTAGGGGGACCTTATCCTCTTCGCAGGCGCACAAGCACACGAAGAAAAGGGATGCCCACAGGCGCAGAGCTCCTCGTCCTTGGCGACACATCCACGGCCTCAGAAATTCCACCGTATGCTCCTCTTTCCGCTAAGATCGCAAGGAGGGGCCCTGCAGCATCAAGAGCGCGCGCTCTTTGGTCATGGGGGAGGTATCTTCTCGGTCTATAATTTGGCGGAAAAACGTACGCGCACGTTCTTTATCCCCTTTTTGCAAAGCATGCACCGCGGACAACTCAAGAGCCGCCGTAAAATAGGGGCTTCCTTCCTCGGAGAGGCGCTTCAAAGCCTCCTCCACTCGCTGCGCCTGAGACGGCTGCGCAAGAACGTAGCTGACGACCTTGAGTAAGGCGAGGTCCGCCCAGATCTTGCCTAGTTTCGGGTTCTTGGAGAGGGCTTGCAGCTGGGTAAGCGCTTGATTTTTCTCTTCTTCCGAAGCCGATGGAGACTCCAGGCTGATGCTACACCGGATGATGGTCGCCAGATACGCAGCCTTTTTGGGAGCCGTCCGCTCGAGGTTTCTCAAGCGCAAAAAGGCTTGTTCTGCATTTTTTTGATCCAATGCGTACGCAATAGTCACAAACTCAGCCGCCGCTTCTTCCGATTTGGTCCTTGCGTGTTGCGTCCAGGAGGAATACGCGACGATGCCAATGACAACCGCAGAGACGCTGGCGAGCAGAGGCTTGTGGTACGCCTTCCAAAACTTGAGGATACGCTCCTGGCGGAGTTCCTCCTGAATCTCAGAGAAAAGATCATTGGTCGTATTCTCCACGAGACTCCCTCTTGCACCCGGAGTAGCGAAACGACAAACTCCTCCCTATATCTCTTATAGGAAGAGATTCCTAGATTCAATGGAGGTGCCTCATGCCCTACGAACTCGCTCCGGTCTTGGAAGTTTCGACAAAAACCATTTTCCTTCCCCATCGGTCCGCTTCTGACGAAGAGCCTTATACGTGGGCAGAAGAGTCCTACGTGCAAAACCGTGGGCTTGTGACGGTTCAGCTGCGCACTCGGTATCGCCGGATCATCGACGAATCGGGGCATTGCACAGAGGTAGAAGACCGCAGTTATGGAGCGGAAGGACCGGTGCTCGCGCCCGGGCAGGGCGTTTCCATCTCAGAGCGTTTCCAGGTGGAAGCCGCGTCGGGAGTGCTTTTGCACCGTTATGAAGTCTCCACGGAGCGCGGAGATGTGTTTACGGTTCAAACTCCGGCATTTTCCTTCGATAGCCCTCTCCCGCGCCAGACGCATTAGGAAAATGTACGTGCCACTGCGTTGGATCTCGGAAGAGGGTGTGGACTACGGAAGATTCTGGGTCTGTGGCGTTGTGAAGTGTGATTCGAATAGATGGGTGTCCGGCGACTGTTAGGAGATACTCTGGACTCGATACAGATCTCTGTAGCTGGAAGTTGTGCGTAGCGTGGGTGCCGGGGTATCGTCGCCCTCATGACCATATGTAACCAATAAGATTGACATGCGGGCCACGCAGCGCTTAGCTGCGGTTATCGCGGATTCAGTACAAGTGAGATCCTTGAGAGTTTTGCTCGTAACGTGTGTATAAGATCGACTACAGGCTTTATCTCAGCTAGCATCAATTTACCGTGCTAGAGTCGATACAGGTCTCTACGGGTGCAATTCATACGTACCGCTGGTGTAAAATGGATCATCGCCCTTGTGACCGTATTTACAACAAGTTGATGTCACAAAGGCCCTGCGTCCCCTATGGGGCGCAGTTATTTATGGACTCAACACAAGCGTTCATGTTGGAGTTTTTATCGAAGAGTCTGCTCAAGTATGTCTATTCACTGCATACAGGAATCTACTTCAAAGGTTCTAGTGTAGCGCTGGTGTAAGTGTACCGTTGCCTTTGCGACCTTACTAAACCGAATAGGTATCACAAAGGCCACTGCGGCATCGTGCCGTGGCCAGAGGCTAAGGAGAGTCT
>JAISAP010000045.1 GCA_031266655.1 Holosporales bacterium
GCGATCAAACTTCAGAGGAGTGCACCTGTACTAGGTCCATGGCAATCGCGCCACAATAAGTGGCGCATCGGCCTTTGCGACATTGATCCAGCGTAAATACGGTCACAAAGGCAATGATGACCCTACACCAACGTTACGTATAACCTATATCTATCGAGATCTGTATGGATCCCGTCCTAGCAAGATTGTGCTCTCCAGGGTGGAGTCCGTAGGTGGCCCTGCACAAACTTTACGAGCAAAACTCCAACATAAACGCTTGTGCTGAGCCCATGAGATAACCGCGCCCCGCAGGGGGCGCAGGGCCTTTGTGACATTGGCTCGGCTGTAAATATGGTCACAAAGGCGACGATGATCCTACATCAACCTTACGTACACCCTGCAACTACAGAGCTCTGTATCGGGGTTTATAGTAGCCGCGACACAATGCTGCGGTGGCCCTTGCAAACTCTGTCTGTTTCCAGTCGTCGCAAGAGCGTGGATGCACCTATGCCAACATTACGCGAAAGCTTCAAGGCAATGCATTTGTATTAAGTCCTTAGTAAGGGGTGCATAGATATAGGCTTTGCAATCAAACTTCGGAGGAGGTACGCCTGCATGAAGTCCGTGGTAGCCGCGCCACGATGGCGCAAGGTCTCTGTGACATCAACTTGTGTAAATATGGTCACAAAGGCGACGATGACCCTACACCAGCCTTGTACGAAAACTCCGATAAAACACGCCCGTATCAAGGCAGGCGCGCCCACACACTGGTGAGCTAATAGCACAGAGCAGCGATACCCCTGCATACACCCTACATATAGCCACTGAAAGACGTTCCTGCACCAGGTCCGCAATAGCCGCCCTGCGCAATCCTGCAAAAACTACCGCAACGTTATCCCTCCTATTTCCTATCTCGGGTTCTCCCGCTATAACTGTCCCAAGCGGAGCTTCATAACAATCGGAGCCTTGAATGGTAGGAAAGCAGCGTTCCGAGGAGCAAGTTCCCGCTGGGCTCCCGTTAACCATCTGGATTCTGGGAATCGTTAGCTTGCTGACGAACTCTTCTTCCGTGATTATTACCGCTTTGACTCCTTTGTTTGTCACGAGCATTCTTGGGGGTACGAGTGTCGATATCGGGTATATCCGCGGCTTCACAGAGGCCCTTTCTTACATAGTAAAATTATTTTCTGGTGTTCTGAGTGACTACATCGGGAAAAGGAAAGCGCTGGTTCTGGGAGGATACGCCTGCGCCGCTTTTACGAAGCCGCTTTTTGCGGTCGCGCACGACATTTGGGTGTACGCAACCGCTCAAACATTGGAGCGTATTGCCAATGGGATAAGAGATACGCCTCGCGACGCGCTTATCGCTGACTGCGCTCCTAAAGGGAAGAAAGGGGTGTGCTTTGGGATCCGCCAAAGCTGCGCCGGAGCTGGATCCGCGTTAGGGGCGTTCCTGTGCTACCAAATCATGCAGATGACGGGCAGTAACATACGGATGACGTATTTTTTGGCGACAATTCCTATTTTTATAGCCATTACACTGCTTTATTTTGGAGCGGAAGAGCCAAAAAATCTCTCTCGTCTTAAAGACAGGAAGAAGAGAGGATTTCCCATTCGGCGCGCAGAGCTTGCCCTGTTGGGACGTCGGTACTGGGTGTTTATCAGCGTCGTGCTGGTCTTTATGTTGGTGCGCTTTAGCGAATCCTTCCTGGTGCTGAAGGCGCAAACGCTCGGGCTGGAGGCAAAGCATGCTTCTCTTGTCCTCCTCGTCGTGTATCTCTTCAACACGCCAGCCGCTCGGATTGTGGGCAAGATGTCCGATAAAGTGGATCGCCGCTTGTTTCTGCTCTTCGGATTTTCCGTCATGCTCACCTCCTGCGTTGTTCTCGCCTGCGCTGATTCCATCCCCATCACCATGATTGGCGCCGCTCTTTACGGCATTCACCACGGAGCAACGCAGGGGACATTTTATGCGATGATCGCAGACTACTCCCCCTCGAAGCTCAAGGGGACGGCCTTTGGCGTATTCAACCTGACCTGTGCTGTCGGCATGCTGATCTCCAATGCGGTGGTGGGCCATCTGTGGCACTGGTACGCGCCTGTGGTCGCCTTTCTCTTCCCTTCGGCTGTCGTTTTGCTGGCCATTGTTGGGCTCCTGTTCGTCAAAAACCCCTCCGCGGAAGAGGAAGGGAGCGAAGAAAGCGTCCTCTAGCATGGAGCGAAGAAGCATGCGAGAAGGCACGCACAGCACTCCTTATCGCCCCCTGCGCCGCTTCTCGGGGATGGTGCTTTTCGAGATCTGCGTTTTTGCGTTTCTCCTCACGCGCCTCGCCTTCCTCCAGTTTGGGGAAGAGGGACGCTACGACCTTCTCTCTCGCAAAAATTGTATCCGCTTCATTCCCGTTCTGCCCCGGAGAGGCGATATCCTCGACAGAAACGGAGCGGTCCTGGCCGCCAACACCGCATCGTATCGTCTCTTTATCGAAAATCCCCTCAAAACCCGCAGGGAGGAGGTGCTGTCCCTCCTCCAAAAAGAGCTATCTCTCTCTGAGGCCGCTACCACCAAGCTGCGGAAGGAGAGCCTGAAAAGAGCCTATTTATCCTTGATCCTCGTCCAAGACAACCTCTCTTGGGAGCAGGTATCGCGGCTATCGTTGCTTCAGACCCATTGTTCGGAGCTGCATATTACCATGGGGTACACCCGCTCCTATCCCTATGAGGAAATTTTCGGATCCGTGACGGGGTACATCGGGGCGCCGGATGCGCAGGAGGAATCTTCGGAGCCCTTTCACAAGCATCCGGATCATCGCCTAGGAAAAGCCGGGCTGGAAAAGACTTTTGACGAAACTCTGCAAGGAGCGATGGGATTTCGCAAAGTAGAGGTTAACGCCACGGGCAGCACCGTGAGGCAGCTGGAATTTTCTCGTGCGGTGCAGGGGAGCCCGCTTAAGACCACGCTTGACGCTAAGCTGCAAGCGTTTGCCTACCATCTGCTGAAGCCGTACAAAGCAGCCGCCTGCGTTGTCATCGAAGTGCCTTCGGGAGCGGTGCGGTGTCTGGTCTCCGTTCCCTCCTACGCGCCCACCGCCTTGAGCAACGGAGAAAGCCAGGCTTGGAAAGCGGCGCTGCAGGATCCCATGCATCCGTTATTGTCTCGCGCTATTGCAGGCCAATACCCTCCCGCTTCGGTTTTCAAAGTCGTGACCATGCTGGCAGCGTTAGAAAACGGCCTCTCTCCTCAAGAAAAAGTAACTTGCTCCGGCTATTGGGAGCTTGGAAACCACCGTTTCCACTGTTGGAAGAGTGTCTCAGGGCATGGTCCCCTGAATCTCTTAGAGGCCACCTGCCAGTCTTGCGATGTGTACTTTTTCTCCTTGGCCAGGCGTTTGGGCATCACGCCTATCGCCTCCGTGGCGCGCACCTTGGGCCTTGGGGAAGCGACGGGTCTTTTGTACGGAGAAAAGGAGGGCCTTGTACCCTCTCGTGCTTGGAAGTTGTTGAGGCGACGGCAGGCCTGGTCTCTCGCGGATACCATCCTTGTCTCCATCGGCCAAGGGCCCATTCTGGTGACACCGCTTCAGCTGGCTGTGCTGGCCGCGCATATCGCCCATCATGGAAAGCGCGTGCATCCCACGTTGGTGGAGGCCCCCCTTCCTCTCGAGGAAGATCTGGGTTTTCGACCCGAATCCATCGTTTACCTGCAAAACGCTTTGACGGAGGTCTGTACGACTGGAACAGGACGCCGCGCTCGCCCAGCTGGAGCGCTGGTAGCAGGAAAGACGGGAACGGCGCAAGTCCGGCGCATTAGTGAGCAGGATAGGGTTCTGGGAAAGCTCGATACGGCGGATCGTGCGTGGGAAGAGCGTGACCACTCGCTTTTTTTGGGGTATGCCCCTGCAGGAGGGGATCCCTCCGGGACCCGCTACGCGATTAGCGTGGTCATTGAGCATGGAGGCAAGGGAGGCGTGACCGCCGCAACGGTTGCCAGGCAGCTCTTTGAAGCCCTGCTTGAGCTTCCTCCGCAGGAACAAGAGTCTTATGCGCCCGCTCTATGAAAAACTGACCCTTTTCCTGGCCCAAAAAAGCTTTCCCTTGCTTTTGGTGTTCCTCATTGCGGGCGTGGGCGTCGCGATGCAATACAGCGCCGGTGGAGGGTGTTGGGCCCCCAGGGCTGAGAGTCACGCCCTGCGCTTTGCGTTTTGCCTCGTCCTTTTGCTGGTGGTAGCGCTGACAGACCAGCGTTTCTGGTACATATGGGCCTACTGGTTCTACGTGGGCATGTTCGCTCTTCTCGCGCTTGTGGAGCTCTGGGGCCTGGCGGGAATGGGCGCTAAGCGATGGATCGACCTCTATGTGATCCAGCTTCAGCCCTCAGAGCTGATGAAGGTTGCGCTTGTCCTCGCACTCTGTCGCTACTACGGAGGTCTGACAGAGCAGGAGGCGCGGGCTCCTGGAAGTCACCTGATTCCCCTAGGAATGATTTTTCTTCCGACTCTTTTGATCCTGAAACAGCCCGATTTGGGCAGCGCCATGATCCTTGCGGGAGCGGGGCTAGGAACGGTGTTCCTGGCGGGTTTCTCGGTGGCAAAAATGGCAGGAGCGGGGTTTTTAGCCCTCTGTTGTTCTCCGATCATTTGGTCGAGCCTCCACGCGTACCAGAAAAAGCGCCTCCTCGTTTTTCTACGCCCCGATCAAGATCCGCTAGGGGCCGGATACCACCTCTTGCAGTCCAAAATTGCCTTGGGATCTGCCGGTTTCCTCGGAAAGGGCTTTCTCAAGGGGACACAGAGTCATCTCAATTTTCTCCCGGAAAAACACACAGATTTTATTTTTACTATGCTCTGCGAGGAGCTAGGTTTTTGTGGAGGGCTTCTTCTCTTGTTGCTGTACTCCGTGTTGCTCCTTGTAGGATACGAAATCAGCCGTTCTGCCCGCGGATACTTCGGGCGCTTGCTGGGCAATGGGATGCTCTTCCTCCTCTTCCTTCATATCGCGATTAATATCGGCATGGTCATGGGTGTCCTCCCCGTGGTCGGCGTTCCCCTGCCCCTGGTCTCTTATGGAGGAAGCTCCATGCTGGCCACCATGATCCTCCTCGGCTTTCTCCTCAACGTTGCCCATCACAGTACGTTGCGGCTGGGAACCTAGAAAAGAAGAGGTTGCCACCGCTCTCAGCAACGCAGTTGATCTAGGAAGAGGAGAACGGACGATGGGAACAGGAGGGCGAAAAAGAAGGCGCTTGCCCAACATCCCTTTCGCCACTTGACCGAATTAGTCAATAAATCGAGAAGATTCTTACTGCTATTGCGACGCCGAAACTCATACTCCCTCCCGTGTAAACGGGAAATGCCGTCTCTTAAGCCATGGAACTGCGCATAACGCCTCTTCGCGGGGTTTCAGAAGGCTTTAATGGCGTTGAGTAAGACTCTTGCCTCTAGCAAACTCATGCTTACACTGGAAAACACGTAATGATCGTACCCATCCGCACCCAATCCATCATAGGCTCCCCAGCCATCTGTATGAACCATAGATCCTTCCAAGATCTTCCCTTGAAGGATGGGGGTGTGACTCTTCTCTGGACTTGACCAACTTAGGCCATAAACTGCGGAGACTTGTGCTCTTGTTATTGAGCCAAGACTCACACTCCTGCAAGCGCAAAAGGAAGACATCGCCTCTTAGATCCTTAAACTTCGCATAACGCCTCTTCGCTGAACTCCGAAAGGCCTCAATGGCGTTGAGTAAGACTCTTGCCTCTAGAAAATTCATGCTTCTACTGGAAAACACGTAATGATACCCATCCGCACCCAATTCATCATAGGCTCCCCAGCCATCTGTATGAACCGTAGATCCTTCCAAGATTTTCCCCTGAAGGATGGGGGTGTGACTCTTCTCCTGAGCCGTTGAGAACAATGCTAACTAATATCCTCCCGCTTCCTTCATAGGCTTTTGCAAGAGAGAAAAACGGAGGAGCGTGAGATTAGAAAGAGTCGCTTTTAAGACATCAAAATGAGAGGTAAGCAACAAGATCATGTCAAAGCTGCAGAGGAGACTTCCTCTCTCTCGCTTCATCCCCTCCGTAGACACACCCTCCACAAACCAAACACCAGAGTCTTTCTTACTGCTCTACGACCTCCTTTACCTCGCACCCTCTTCGCTCCAAAATAACTCTCATCAAGATCAAAGACACCAAAATCCCGAGAGTTCTCCTCCCAATTCTGCTGGACGATCAGCTCTCGGAAGGACTTGTAGCTCAGGTTAATCGTGTTCCACTTGATTTTGAGTAATCTGTTTACACAACTTGCCGACATGTTCTCACAGAAGTGTGTGAGAATCCTGTGCTTTCCATACGTCTCTAACCTGCTGAATCTCAACACATCACCCTACCTAACGTAAGTGTGCTAGGAGAGAGCTCAAAAGAAACGGGGGTGGAATCTCCACCCCCTGCACTTTATAAGGTCCTTCTAGTTTGCTAGAAGTTGATCTTCGTTCCGACAAAGACAAAGTCACCCGCATTGTCCTCGAAAGGATTGGTGGAGTTTACCCATTCACGCTTTTCTTTAGTGGACCGACCTTTCGTTTTGACATGGTCATACTCCGCAAAGACGGAGAACCCTTCGACAAACTTGTAGTCTACAGTCACAGTCGCAACCTGCCCCGTTGTCTCGTCGTCTTTCTCTGCATACTTTTTGAAGGAGTAATAGTACCCCGCCGTAGCTTTCCAAGCATTCTGCTCAAACGAGACACCAGCGGTCACAACCTTCCCCATGTTCGCACCTTTCTGAACCCCATCCGGAGTTTTCCCAACGTTTCCCCCTTTGTTCATCAAAGATTTGCCGTTGTCCGTGAAGCCCGCTGCCACCTTAAATTGCTTGTACCCCAAGATGGCACCCACCTGCCAGGCTAAGACGTTCTCCACTTCCAGATCGTCCTTTGGAACTTGTGGCTTGGCCTTTCCCGTCCATCCACACACGGCAAAAGAGCCATTAAACCGGTCATCCGATCCGTAATTGTAGGCCACCGCCGCCGTAATACCGTCAAGATAGAACGCTCCGTTGCTCAAATCCGTTCCTACATCTGGAAGACTCGAAGGGTTGGTCCTACTGTGAGGATCACCACCAGTACCAGCTGCGAGCAGCAAAGATTCCTTATCGATAGAGTTCTGCAAGTTCCCTTGCATCAAGTACCCCGCCATGTGGTACTGGTAGTTGACGTTCGTGACGTTTTGCAACCCTCCCAGCGATTGGCTGTTCGGAGTATAGGAAATCCCAAACTGAACGCCTTGCCACGTTGGTGACATGTAGACGAGTTTTGTGGCAATGCCATCGTCCGCTCCGCAGCCCGTCTGCACAACGGCACCGCCTGAAATGTTGAAGATACTGCCGATCATCCCTGCCGCTCCCTGCTGTCCTCCAAGGACCGCGGTTCCATCAACGCTCATCAAACCAGCCGCACCAGACTGGTTCCCGAAGTTAAACGTTCCAAAAACTCCCTCCACAGAGATATAAGCCGTAGAAATTCCGCTTGCGCAGTTCAGCGCATTACTCGCGTCTGCTCCAAACCCGATGCTTCCACCCGCTTTTGCACCATTCTTGAGAACCACAAACGGACTAAAGGAAAGGTTTCCAGAGCTAGAGGCATAAGAATGATCCTTCCCGAAGTTTTTATCTTGCTTCCCCCCAGCAAAAGAAAACTGTAAACTTCCCTCTGTCTTGATGCCAAATCCATTCTCTCCTGGAAAGCCCACATTATCCGTGGCTGCTTCCTCCGTGGGAGACTCTCCCTCAGCAGATTCTTCGTCCTGCGCGCTGCCCAGCAGCGGGAGTGCCGCTATGGCGCCGGCCATCATGTACAGTAGTGCGGTTCTCATGCATTCCTCCTTTAAAAAGGTCAAATACCCGTATAATACAACGTATTCACCTTAGCAACCCCCCTCATTTACCCGAGGATTGGCGCCCGCAAGGTATGGAGCAAAGCTTAACAAAGTGTAAACGCAAAACAGGAGGGTAGAGTTGGGGTTTTCCTGGTCGGGGCGAGAGGATTCGAACCTCCGACCCCCTGCTCCCAAAGCAGGTGCGCTACCAGACTGCGCTACACCCCGACGCGTCTTGTGTACTGCACTTGAGGGAGATCTCGCAAGATGATTCTTGATCCTGTCCACAAGAGTACAGTAGCTTCCTTGCGATAAGAGGAGGGGGCGGAGAGACGGTGCGTGCTTTTGTGTTTCCCGGACAGGGAACCCAGCCTGTTGGCATGGGAAAGGAGCTCTTCGACACCTTCCCCGCAG
This sequence comes from Holosporales bacterium, assembly GCA_031266655.1. Classification (GTDB taxonomy): domain Bacteria; phylum Pseudomonadota; class Alphaproteobacteria; order UBA3830; family JAIRMZ01; genus JAIRMZ01. The sequence continues at coordinate 8,264 of JAISAP010000045.1, forward strand.
CGCGCGAAGTGTTTGAGCGTGTGGAGGAGGCGCTCTCCAGACCCATTACACGCTTGATGTTTCACGGGCCCCAGGAAGAGTTGACGGAAACGCGCCATGCGCAACCCGCAATCATGGCGGTGAGTCTTGCTGTTGTTGCTATTTTGCAACAGGAGGGATCTTTTTTCTTGGCGCGGGAGAGTTCCTACGCCGCTGGACATTCTTTGGGAGAATACAGCGCCCTGGCTGCTTACGGTTCTCTATCGTTGGAGGATACCGCGCGACTCCTCAGTATTCGTGGGGAGGCCATGGGAAGAGCGGTTCCTGCCGGAGTGGGGGGCATGTGCGCTGTCCTGGGGTTAGAGCACTCTGTCGTCCAGAAGATTGCACAGCAGGCTTTAGAGAAGGGAGTCTGCACGTTGGCCAACGACAATTGTCCAGGACAGGTTGTTCTCAGCGGAGAGAAAGAGGCGCTTGCCTTTGCGACCACGCTTGCATTGAACCAGGGTGCTAAGCGTGTTCTTCCGCTTGAGGTGAGTGCCCCGTTCCATGGCCCGATGATGCAGCCGGCGCAGGAAGAGGTGCGCGCAGCTTTAGCGCGTTTTCCTCTGAAGGATCCTGCTGTCCCCCTTATTTCCAACGTAACAGCACAACCGGTTGCGAAGGGGGCGGTTTTGGCAGATTTGCTAGGAGAGCAGGTCACGCATTGCGTTCGGTGGAGAGAGAGTATTCAATGCCTGGCAGATCTTGGAGTCGATCATTGCATAGAGGTGGGCGTGGGACGCGTGCTGACAGGACTCATTCGACGAACCGCTCCGGAGATGCGGCTCAGCACTCTTAACACACCACACGATATCGAGCAGTTTCTGAAGGAAAACGCATGAAGGAGGGAGAATGCCGAGCTTAGAAGGAAAAGTTGCCCTCATCACAGGAGCAACGGGAGCGATTGGGCAAGCCATTGCGCATGCCCTCCATGCGGCGCAGGCAACGGTTGCCATCTCTGGAACGCGGCGTGAGGTTCTGTCTGAATTTGTCAGCACATTTGAGGGAAATATGCATAGTTTCCCTTGCAATCTAAGGGACGAAGACGCAACAGAAAAGTTGATTCCCAACGTTGAGCAAACGCTTGGAAGCATCGATATTCTGGTCAATAACGCTGGCGTTGTGCGCGATGGATTGTTGATGCGCCTATCCGACGAGGCCTGGGACCATGTTCTGAGTGTCAATTTAAACGCTCCTTTTCGCCTGATGAGAGCTGCTGTTAAAAGTATGGTCGGACAGCGCTGGGGACGCATTATCAACATTTCTTCCATCGTAGGAGCCATCGGCAATGCTGGTCAATCCAATTATGCCGCCTCCAAAGCGGGTCTTGTGGGGTTCTCCAAGTCCGTCGCAGCAGAGGTTGCCTCCAGGGGGATCACTGTGAACTGTGTTGCACCCGGATTTATTGATTCCGCCATGACGGAAACGCTCACGGAAGAACAAAGGCAGCGGTTTATCGACGCGGTCCCTGTACGCCGCTCCGGAACACCAGAGGAAGTGGCCGCAGCCGTGCTTTTCCTGGCAAGCCCAGAAGCGTCCTACATTACGGGGCAAACGATCCATATCAACGGTGGACTCGTCATGATGTAGGCAAGGGGTCATGTTTATGAAGCGATGTATCCGCCTTTTTTCAGTCCTGGGCGCTCTTTGGGGAGCGTTTTTTTGCTCGGCCGATCCCTTTTATGAAACTCGTGCAGAGAGGGGCCATGTCATCCATATTGTTACGTTTGCCCCCGATGAATATTCTGCACATCTCGAGAAAGCTCGGGGAGGCCCCTTTGGCCGCGCATCCTTACTGGAATGTGCACAACGCTTTCCCGATACATTCGCCGCCATTAATGCTGGCTTTTTTGAAATAGGGGAAGATGCGGATGGATTTCCCTCCTCAACGCTCGTTTGTGGGGGGGAGATCTTCGGGATACAAACATGTCCTCGCTCTTGCGTGAAGATCCACGAAGGGAAGATCAGCATTATTCCTTGCCAGTGGGAGTGCTTCCTTCAGAGCGGGGAACAGCGAATCCCAATTTTATTCGTCAATAGGCAACCTAAAACACAAGAAGCCACGCTGTATACCAGAGCGTTCGGAAAGCGCACAGGCACGGCCTTTGGCGGTTGCGTGGAATATCTTTTCGACAAGGATCGTCGATTCCTGGCAAGAGTAGAGCACGGGAATAATGAGATCCCCGAGGAAGGCTATGTCGCCTCTCTCAAGAAAGGAGGCGCACCAGAATCTACAAAGGTGAGGCTCGAATGTACGCTTTTTCCTGGCTTCGATCCAAGGGAAACGGCCTCTTATGTTGCTGGGATTCCCCTGATCGTATGGGAAGGGAAGGTAACCCAAGAAGTTCTCCACTCGCAGATGTCCCAATCTTTTGTAGAAGAGGCGCATGCGCGGACAGCTTTGGGTCGGCGTCCTGATGGGACGATGGTCGTTGTCGTGGCGGAACATCGTAGCGCGCACGATCCAAAAACGATGACGCTTGAGGATCTGCAAACCTTCTTGCGCAACAGGGGGCTGAACCCTAGTCAGTTAACGCTGGTTCAGGTTCGAACACTTCTGAAAGAAGCGGATCCAGAACATCCCGTTGTTGGGCTCAGCCTGCTACAATTGGCGGGATACATGATCAGCTTGGGCTGCGTGGAAGCCATCAACCTCGACGGAGGGAAGTCTTCCGCTTTGTATTACGAGGGAAGGCTGGTAACGGGCACCGAATCGCGCCCCATCTCTGATTGCATCATTTTTGAGCGCCCTTCTCGAGTCGCACCTTCCTAGCCCGTAGGAGGCTCTATGTTCGTTTGTTGTGATTTCCTCCAAGAACAGACCGTTGCCTGGCTCACGATCTCCGTTCCCGAGAAAAAAAATGCGCTCAGCAGCGCTGTTATGAAAGAGTTAGACCAGAATTTACGCACTGTACAGAACCATCCACAGCTGCGTGTTGTCATTCTTTCAGGTGCAGGAGGGACATTTGCGGCAGGAGTGGATCTCACAGAAGTGGCTCCTATGACCCCAGAAAAAGCCGTCGAGTTGGATTACCTAGGCCCCTTCTGGCGCAGTCTCTCCTCCTTTCCCCTGCCCACCATCGCAGTAGTCTCCGGATATGCGTTGGGAGGGGGGTTTGAGCTCGCCCTGATGTGCGACCTGATCATCGCCTCCGATACGGCGCAATTCGGGTTTCCGGAGGTCAGCTGGGGGCTTCTTCCCGGCCTAGGAGGCACGCAGAAGCTTACACGCCTGATCGGCCCCTACCGATCTGCAGAATTGTGCTTCACAGGCGCTTTCCTGACGGCGGAAGAAGCGCGTAGCCTTGGAATTCTCTCCCGTGTGGTGCCCGAGGAGAGGCTGCGAGAGACCGTGCTGGATCTCGCGGAGAAGATCTGCCAGCAACCAAGAACCAGTCTTCAGCGGATCAAAGAAGCGATTGCTTGCAGCCAAGAGACCTCCCTCTCTGCTGGTTTGGAAAGGGAGCGCCAGTTGTTTTTCACCGCATTGGCGACTCCAGAAAAGGAAGAACGCACGAAACGCTTCCGGAAGCCGTGAAGGGGGAGTGACATGGAGGGAACACTCTGTTACCCTCCCAAGAGTCTTTGCAGGAAAGAGGGAGCAGGAATGTCGGAGATAGCTAGTCGCGTACGTGAAATCGTCACGAAGAAACTGGATGTCGATGCGGCGAAGGTCACGGACGATGCGCGTTTTATCGACGATTTGGGCGCGGACAGCCTGGATACCGTAGAGCTCGTCATGCAATTTGAGGAAGAATTCGACGTGACCATCCCGGATGAAGACCAAACCAAAATTCTCACGGTAGGGGATGCGATCGCCTTCATCGAGTCACACGGGAAAAAGTAGTTTTCTTGAATGAGGGATGACCTCTATGCGTCGGGTGGTTGTCACAGGAATGGGGTGCATCGGTCCGCTGGCTTGCACCGTTGAGCGGACTTGGGAGCGTCTTATTCGCGGAGATTCGGGGATTCGTCCCATCGATCGGTTCCCAACAGAGGATCTTCCCTCGAAAATCGCAGGATTTGTTCCATGGCAAGGGGAAGGCTCGTCCGTCAACGCGCAGGCGGAGGAGGACAAGTTTGACCCCTCCCCCATCATGCCGCAAAAAGACTGGCACAAAGTCGATCATTTCATCCTATACGGATTGTCCGCCGCCATTGAAGCTGTGCGCGATGCGGGATGGGAAGCCCCCTCTGACGAAGAGAAGGAACGCACGGGCGTTCTCATCGGCTCAGGAGTGGGAGGATTGGATACCATCTACAACACTGCTGTGCTCTTAAAAGAGCGAGGAGCACGCCGCGTTAGCCCCTTTTTCATCCCTTCTTGCCTGGTCAACCTAGCTGCAGGGCAGGTGTCCATTCGCTACGGGTTTACCGGACCCAACCACGCGGTGGCAACCGCCTGCTCCGCAGGGGCGCATGCGATCGGAGATGCTTATCGCTTGATTCAGACGCATATGGCCGATGTCATGGTCGTTGGTGGCGCAGAGGGAGGCGTTTGCCTGATTGGTGTCGCGGGATTTTCCGCCGCTCGGGCGCTCTCTACACATTTCAACGATCGGCCCACAGAGGCCTCTCGCCCTTGGGATCGCGATCGAGACGGCTTCGTAGTGGCAGAAGGATCGGGCATCTTGGTCCTGGAAGAGCTGGAGCATGCCAAGCGGCGCGGGGCTAAGATCTACGCAGAGGTTATCGGCTACGGCCTTTCCGGAGACGCGCACCACATCACCGCTCCCCATCCTGAGGGGGGAGGCGCTTACCGTGCCATGAGAGGCGCACTGGCCTCCGCGTCGCTCTCCACGCAGGACATCGACTACATCAATGCGCATGGGACCTCAACGCCCGCGGGGGATCAAGCAGAGCTTTGCGGTGTGCAGCGCCTCTTTGGGGAGCAGTCGAGCGTCTGGATGTCCTCCACAAAGTCCTCCACCGGCCACCTGTTAGGAGGATCGGGCGCCATTGAGTCGATTTTCTGTATCAAGGCTTTGGAGACAGGGTGCGTGCCCCCCACTCTCAATTTGCACAATCCTCCTGAGGGCAATACGATCGACCTCGTTCCACACACCACGAGGGAGCGCCCTCTGGAGATCGTTATGAACAATTCTTTTGGCTTTGGTGGAACGAACGCGAGCCTGATCTTCAAGACTTTTTCCTCCTAGCGCATGGGGTACCCCGCGGCATTTCTCTCCCAAGACAGCGATACGCTCCTCTCTTCCCTCAATCCTGAGCAGCAGAGGGCCGTTGTGACGCAGGGGCTTCCCCTGTTGGTACTGGCGGGGGCGGGCACGGGCAAAACGCGCGTGCTCACGACGCGGTTAGCGTACATCCTGCAGCATTCGGGCATCGATGCGCATGAAGTTCTGGCGGTGACGTTTAGCAACAAAGCGGCCGCGGAAATGCGGCAGAGAGTGCGGGTTCTAGCGGGAGATGTGGCGGACTCCGTGTGGCTAGGCACTTTTCACGCGATGGGGAACCGCATTTTGCGGCGTTATGCGCCTCTTATTGGCTACAGTTCCGATTTCTCCATTCTCAACGCAGATGACCAATTGCGGCTTATGAAGCAGGTGATCAAGGAAAACAAAGGGCGTCGCCCGGTTCCTCCAGCCCTGGCAACGACGATCATCAATCGCTGGAAGGACCGCGGACTCACTTGCTCAGACCTGGAGTCAGATCTGAGTCTGCGCAAAGACCATCAAGACATCTTTATCCTGTATCAGGCTTATGAGGATGCTTTACGTCGCTTTAACTCTATGGATTTTGGGGATCTGATCCTGCAAACGGTGCGCCTTTTGGAGGCTAACGCCTCCGCGCTGGAGCGGTTCCGGCAGCAATTTCGCCATATTTTGGTGGATGAGTATCAAGATACAAACGCGGTGCAGTACCGCTTCTTGAAGCTGCTGTCTCCCGAGGGTAGGGACCTTTGCTGCGTGGGGGACGACGACCAGGTCATCTACAGCTGGCGCGGTGCGGAGGTGGACAATATCCTGCACTTTGAGAAGGACTTCCCGGGCGCGCAGATTGTGCGTTTGGAGCAAAATTATCGCTCAACAGCGCCCATTTTGGCGGTGGCGGACATGCTGATCCAGAAAAACACAACGCGACTGGGGAAAACCCTCTGGACCGGCACAGAAGGAGGTGCGCCGGTGCGCCTCAAGGGTCTCCGCAGCAGTCGCGATGAGGCACAATTTGTTGCGCAGGATATTCTGCGCTTAAACCAGCAGCGGGGGGTTGCTTTCTCCGAAATCGCTATCCTCGTACGCGCCGGTTCGCAGACTCGAGAGTTTGAGGAGGTTTTTATTGCACTGGGCCTGCCATATCGCATTGTAGGCAACATCCGCTTCTACGAACGAGCTGAGGTTCGGGATGCTTTGGCCTACTTGCGCGTTGTGGCGGTACCGCACGACAGCCTCGCCTTTGCGCGGGTTCTCAATCTTCCGAAGAGGGGGTTGGGAAAGGTATTTTTGCAGAAATTGCACGATGTGAGTAGCGCGCAAAGCTGCTCCCTCTTTGAGGCTGCCAGAGAGATGGTGGGCAAGACGGCGGCGCTCCAGCAACTGCGTCTTTTCACCGATTTGATCGCGCGTTGGCATGAGAAGGTGGAGACAGCGCCTTCCTCAGAGATTCTGAAGGGTGTTTTGCAAGAATCTGGATATTTTTCCATGCTTAAAGAGGAGAAAACCCCGGAAGCTGCAGGACGCCTCGAGAATTTATGGGAATTTGTGCGCGCCCTGACAGATTTTCCAATTTTGAAAGATTTTTTAGACCAGATGAGCCTCGTCTCCGAAGTGGCGCCCTCTGCTCGCATGGATCAGATCAGCATCATCACCCTCCACGGAGCGAAAGGGCTGGAGTTTGAAGCGGTATTCCTGTGCGGATGGGAGGAAGGGCTTTTTCCGCATCCACGCTCCCTGGAGGATGGGAGCCTTGACGAGGAACGGCGGCTTGCCTACGTCGGGCTGACGCGCGCGAAACGGCTGGTCACGATTACCTTTTCGCATTGCCGCTGCACCTACGGCCGATGGACCGATGTGACGCTCTCTCGATTCTTTGAAGGCTTTACCCTTGGGAATTTCGAGGTTCTTGGAGGCGTCACACGCGAGGAGCTGGAAGGCGCAGCGGTGGTCTGAGGAAGGTCGCCTGCCCCCCTCACGAGGAGCTTATTTTCATAGAAGCGATGAGGGCGTAGCAGAGGAAAGAGACGAATTTTAATGCATGTCTTGACGAATAAAAAATGGATCTAGAAGTCCTGTCCCGGCAACTGGCTGATCCCATGCCTTGGAATTGGGCGCAGCGGGTCGGGACTGCCTTAGAACTCACACAGAATCTAGAGGAGTTACCTGACAGCCTACGCCAGGGAGTGCATAGCGTTCTGGAGATGTACCTCCAGGAACTAGAAGGCTACTGTCAGGAACATACGTTGAATTTTGGAGTAAAGTTTAGACCTGCCCAATTCCAATTGTTGGCGCAGCACTTAAAATGGTTGTCCCTTGATCAACGCGAAAGAGGGCAGCACATCCTGCAAGAATACTTCCGGGAACTCTATGAAAGCCACCCAGCCCCTCACTTTGAGTATACTTATGGCTCCGATTCCGAGGACGACTCCCAGGTCTGCGCCTCATTGGAGGATCCCCAGGTCTGTGCCTTACGCGATCTTAATAGCGCGCAACTGAAGATTCTCTTAGAATTTGCGTGGAATACAAAGAGTTCAGAGATGCCGGAAGATATACGCAGTACGGTGAACGGCCCTCTGTCTGGAAGAGTACTTCCAACGACTGGACGATCCTGATCCCCGGGTGCGGCAGAATGCTGTCTTAGGGCTCGCACGGAACTTAGAGAAGCTGCCTGGACATGTACGCGGTAAAGTGGACGGCGCTTTGGCTGACCTGTTACAAAAACTGAACGATCCTGATCGCACCGTGCAGAGAAGGACCGCCTTTAGCCTCTACTCTGATCGGGATGCATTGCCTGCGCCTATGCTCGATAGAGTGAACAGCATTGTGTGGAAACACCGAGAAGTTTAGCCCACTCTGATGGATAGGCGTTTACCATCGCGGGTGAACCTGGCTGTTGAAACGCAGCTTGTTATGGCGCGGACACTGGAATGCTTGAGGTGGCAGAATCGAGGAATGCGGATATTGGCTGGTAATGCTCTTCAGAAAATGCGAGCGATTTTAGGGTAGCATCAAGAGAAAGCAGACTGCCAACCGGCGTTGAAAATACAGCACTGGTTGCGCTTTTTCTTCTCACTGCCATGTCTACCCTTTCCAGCCACGCATCTACGACAGACACCATCGCTACTGTGACGTGAGCACTACGGACCTAAGACGAATGTTTATGTTGAAGTTTTGCTCGCAAGATGTACGTAGGATCGTCCACAGACTCTGCCCCAACCAACGTGATGTTACGAGCCTGAACCTATACAAGTCTCCGTAGTTGTAGGGTTGCGCGTAACGTTGGTGTAGGGGCATCGTTGCTCTCATGACCACATGGGACCAACAAGATTGGCATGAGGGCCCCGCGTCCCCTATGGGGCGTGGCTGCTATGGACTTGGTACAAGCGCGATCTTTGAAGGTTTTAGTTGTGAGGCATGTGCAGGGCCATCTACGGACTCCACCCTGGAGAGCACAATCTTGCTAGGACGGGATCCATACAGATCTCGATAGATATAGCTTATACGTAGCGCTGGTGGTAGGTGTATCAACGCCCTTGCGCCGACTGAAAGTGGGCAGAGTTCGCGGGGGCCACCGCGGCGTTCAGCCGCGGTTATTACAGGCTTGATACGGGGATATATCTTAGCAGTCTATACGTAACGCTGGTGTAGTTGTATCGTCGCCTTTGTGACCATATTTATAGCCGAGCCAATGTCACAAAGGCCCTGCGTCCCTCATGGGACGCGGTTATCTCATGGGCTCAGCACAAGCATTTACGTTGGAGTTTTGCTCGTAAAGTTTGTGCAGGTGTATCTACTACCTCAATACAAGTCTCCGTAAACGCAGTTCATAAGTAACGTTGGTGTAGAAGCATCAATGCCCTTGCG
>JAISAP010000048.1 GCA_031266655.1 Holosporales bacterium
GAGCATCACCCTCAAAGGTGAAGGAGATAAGCGCTGTACACCCTTTGCAACAACGCTCTCCAATTTCTTGCATGCTTCTGGGAATACGAAGGGACTGTAAGATGACACAGTTTTCAAAAACACCTCTCTCTATTCTTGTGATCTTGCAATTGGCCGCAAAGCCAACGATGAAAAGAGATCGGCACCCTGAAAAACACCTGTCACTCAACACCTCCACGCTCGCGGGGATGCAAAGAGACTCCAAGCTGGCACAGTTTTCAAAAGCACCTCCCTCCATTCTCGTGATCTGGGAATTGGCCTCAAAGACCACGTGAATAAGGGATCGGCAATTTGAAAAACACCCTCCCCTCAGCACCTCCACGCTTGCGGGGATACATAGAAACCGCAAGTGAGAGTGCCATCCATTGAGTGCTAAAACAGCTTTTAGCTCTCGTCCCACTTGTGACGGATCACCTTTTCCGAGACCAGGGACAAGCTGTCCACCGCAGGCGAACACCCGCCTCAGGAGGGCACAATTCTCAGAGAACTCCCATGGTGGCAACAATGCCACCTCATCTTGGCACGGCCGCATCGCCTCCGTCTTGGAAAGCATGCCTAGCACTCCCACAATGGACACAAAAATCGCACTGAAAATCTTCTTTTTGCGACTCCCTATGGTTTTCATCAAGGCCTCCTCATAGTTCTTCTCTCCAAAATAGTCATGCACTCAAGACCAATGCCTCGGCGAAAGCGCGCGCGCAGAAAGGGCTGAGGGCCTCCAAGGACTCTCCCGTCCCAATCGCCAAGAGCGGAACCGAATACTCTTGGACAAGAGGGACGATGATGCCGCTCTTTGCCGTTCCGTCTAACTTGGTCACAATCATTCCGGAAATTCCGGCACATTGTTGAAAAGCTGCCGCTTGCGCAAGGGCCTCCTGGCCTGTCGTCGCATCAAGAACCAGGAGCGTCTCTTGCGGGGCTTCTGGACAGACCTTTCCCAAAACACGCCTGATTTTGCTGAGCTCTGCCATCAGATCTCCTCGCGTATGCAGACGCCCGGCGGTGTCGACCAGCAGGATCTCGCCAGGAGCCGTGCTCTCCAAGGCGCTGTACGCCAGTGCAGCACTATCTGCTCCGGGCCTTGCGGTACAAACGGGGATACTCAATTTCTCTCCCCAATGACACAGCTGTTCGCAGGCTGCCGCCCGAAACGTGTCGCAAGCTGCCAGTCGGACAGACCGACCACGCTCCTTCAGGAAATAAGCAATTTTCGCCGCCGTTGTAGTCTTCCCATTTCCGTTGACCCCCATGAGCAAAAGGGCGACGGGCTGATTCCGGGGCAACTGCGCAAGGCTCTCTAATGGGCGTTCATACGGTTCCAAAAGAGAGGCGATAGCAGTAACCAGCGCCTCTTGAGCAGCCTGTAAGGTTGGTTCCGCAGGAAGATGCTCTTTCAAAGAGGATAAAACCGCAGCGGCTCCTTGCGGTCCCAGATCGGCTGTGAGCAGGAGGTCTTCCAGAGAAGACAGCGTTTCGGCGTCAAGATGCGGGCGTGACAAAAGAGAAGTAACGCCTTTACTCAGAGCATGCGATGTCCTCGAGAGCGCCCCTCTCAAGCGGTTCCAAGAAAGCATCTTGCCCCATTCCTCCCCTTCGGGAGGTTATACTTTTCCAAGAATATCGCCTAGAGTTGCAAGAAGAACACAAGAGAAAATGCCCGAATCCACAAAAAAAAGAGAGCAGTCTTGGCCTTTTCAGGAAGCCTACCGACTACTCGATCGTGTTGCGCGGGCGCGGGCGGAAAAGGGATACCTCCTTTTCGAAACGGGCTATGGCCCCTCTGGACTGCCGCATCTCGGGACGTTTGGGGAGGTCGCGCGCACCACCTTTGTGCGCAAAGCCTTCGAGACACTCAGCGACTGTCCTACGGAGCTCTTCGCTTTCTCTGACGACCGCGATGGGTTGCGCAAGGTTCCGGACACCGTTCCCAATCCCGAGGAGATGCAGCGCTCCCTCGGATTGCCGCTCACCCAGGTTCCGGATCCCTGGGGGTGCTGCCCCAGTTTTGGCCAGCACAACAACGCGAAATTGCGACACTTTCTGGATGTCTTCGGGTTTTCCTATACGTTTAAGAGCGCGACAGAGTGCTACCTGAGTGGAGCTTACGACGCGGCTCTCCTGGAAGTTCTGAAGCATCACGAGGCGATTCTCTCCGTCATGCTCCCCAGCTTGCGAGAAGAACGCGCCGCCACCTACAGCCCCTTCCTCCCGATAAGCCCAGTAACGGGAAGGGTGTTGCAGGTGGCCATTGATCGCTACGACCTGACCGCGAGAACGATTACGTTTCGGGATGAGGAGGGGGAGTCTGTGGAGCTTCCCGTCCATGGGCGCACCTGCAAATTGCAATGGAAGGTCGATTGGGCTTTGCGGTGGTACGTTTTTGGCGTGGATTACGAGATGTTCGGGAAGGACCTGATTCCCTCCTTCCAACTTTCTTCCAAGATTTGCCACCTTCTTGGGGGGACCCCTCCGGAGGGATTCTTTTACGAGCTTTTTCTGGACGAAGAGGGGAAGAAAATTTCTAAATCCAAGGGCAACGGACTCACGATGGAGGAGTGGCAGCGGTACGCCCCTGTGGAGAGTCTGTCGACTTACTTGTTCCACTCTCCCAAGAGCGCGAAGCGTCTGTTTTTCGACGTCATCCCCCGTCAGGTGGATGAATATTTGTCGTTTCTCGATCGTTACCCTCAGGAAGGGGCGATCAAGCAGCGCGATAACCCCGTTTGGCATGTTCATGCTGGGAAGCCTCCGGCGCGGGAGATCGACCTGAGTTTTACGCTCCTCCTGAACTTGGCGAGCGTTTGCAACACAGAGAATCCCGCGGTTTTATGGGGGTTTATCGTCCGCTATCGGCCGGAAGCTTCTCCGGAGACGATGCCTTTCCTGAATCAGCTGGTCCACTACGCGATGGCGTACTATCGGGATTTTGTGAAGCCCTATAAGCACTATTTGTGCCCTTCGGACGCACAACAAGAGATCTTGCGCCTTCTTAGCACCACTCTGCAGGCGCTTCCCTCTTGCGCAGCGGACGAGATCCAAAGTGCCCTGTACACTATAGGAAAAACACATTATCCCGACGATCTGCGATCCTGGTTTGGATTCCTGTACGAAGCGTTGCTGGGGCAAAAAGAAGGCCCGCGCCTTGGCTCCTTTATGGCGCTTTACGGCCTGCCCGAGACCCTGGCCCTCATCGATGAGGCCCTGCGCAGAAAACCGGAGTCGGGCCACGGAGAGGCGGAGTGATAGGGCCGTACGCGAGAGAGAGATGCAATGCCTGAAACCCCTATCTGACGCGTAGAGCACGTAGAGGTATCTACGCTCTCATGATCTTGTTAAGTGGGCTGATGGCATGAGGACTCCGATGCATTGGGCTGCGGTTACTGTGGGCTCAGTACAAGCATAGTTCTTTGGAAATTTTGCTCGTAGTGTATGTGTAGTATCGTCTAAAGATTTTGCCCTAGCTAGACTGGTTTGGAGCCAATACAGATCTCCGTAGTTGCAGTTTATACATAAGGTTGGGGTAGGATCATCGTCGCCTTTGTGGCCGTACTTACACTAGATTAGTGTCACAAAGGCCCCACGCCCCTATGGGGCGCGGTTCTCTATTCTCTATACGCTTGATACAGGTCTCTTAGGTACAAGTTTATACGTAACACTGGCGTAGGTGTTCCCTTGAGCTTTATACAAGCGTATTGCCTCGCGGGTTTCAGCGTAATGTTATCGTTACCTTTGTGACCGTACTTACACTGGACTAATGTCACAAAGGCTCTGCGTCCCTGTGGGATGCAGTTATTGTGGATTTAGTATAGACGTTTATGCTGCAACTTTGATCGCAGAACATACATCGGCACGTCTACCATCTCCATACAAGCGTACTGCTAGAGATTCTAGCGTAACGCTGGTATGGGGTTATCATCGCCTTTGTGACTAAAACTCATGTCACAAAGGCCTTGCGCCCCTCACGGGGCGTGGTGATCACGAACTTAGCGTAAGCGTTTATGTCGAAGTTTTGTTCGCAAAGTTTGTGCAGGTGTGTCTACTAACTATATACAGGTCTCTGAAGTTGTGGGTTATACGTAATGCTGGTGTAAAAGGATCATCGCCTTTGTGACCTTATTAAATCGAATTAATGTCACAAAGGCCCCGCAGCGCTGTGCTGCGGTTAACACGGACTTGATACAGGGACACTTTTTGAAAGAGTATCGTAATGCTGATGTAGAATCATCAATGCTCTTGCGACAACTAAAGTAAACAGGCTTCGCAAGAGCCCCGCGGCGTTATGGGACGCGGTTATTGTGGATTGAGTGCAGACGTTTATGCTGCAACTTTGATCGCAGGACGTATATCGGCGCGTCTACCACCTCCATACAAGTGCCCTGCTAGGGATTCTAGCGTAACGTTGACGTAGGTGTATCATCCCCTTGCGCCAACTGGAAGTGGATAGAGTACGCAAGGGCCCCGCAGCGGTTAGCTGCGGCTATTACGGACTTGGCATAAGAGTTTGCTTTGAAGTTTTTCCCGCAAGACTTATATCGGTGCATCCAGTACCTCAATACAGAACTCTGCAGTTGTGGGTTGTACGTAACGTTGATGCAGAGGAATCGTTGCCCTCATGACTACATTTAACGAAAAGACTAGCATGAGGGCCCCGCGGCATTGTGCCGCGGTTATTGCTGCCTTGGTACAGGAATATATCTTAGAAGGTTATACGTAAGGCTGGTGTAGAATGCCCCACCTTAATACAGGTGTATTGCCTCGCGGGTTCTAGCGTAACGTGGGTGTAGGGGTATCATTGCCTTGGTGCCCACAATTGCATTGAACTCATGTCACAAAGGCCTCGCAGCGTTTAGCTTCGGTTAACACGGACTTAGTGCAGGAATCCACTCTTAGAAGGTTACGCGTAATGCTGATGTGAAAGCATCCATGCTCTCATGACCTTGCTTTTGTAGTAAAAGACAGCATGAGGGCCCTGCGTCCCCTATGGGGCTCGGTTGAAGACCAACGAGAGCCCATGGATTATTGGCGAATGCTCCGTGTAGTTACCTTGATACAGAACTCTGTAGTTGTAGGTTATGCG
>JAISAP010000060.1 GCA_031266655.1 Holosporales bacterium
AAGAGAGTCTGCAGAGAGGCTCTACAATGCAAGACAAAGAGAGGAATAGCCTTTCCGCTCACTTTAACCGCGTCCCATGGGAGGGGACGCGGGGCCCTCATGTCATCTTTTGCTACAAAATACGGTCATGAGAGCGACGATCCCCTACAGACAGCTTACGTACAACCTGTCACTAAGAGACCTGTATCGGCTCTAGCCTGGTGAATTGATGCTAGCTGAAGTAAAGCCTGAAGACGATCTTATACACACGTTACAAGCAAAACGCTCAAGGATCTCACTTCTACTGAGTCCGTAGTAACCGCAGCACAATGCCGCGGCGGCCCCTGCGAACTCCGTCCATCACTAGCTAGCACAAAGGCGACGATGATCCTACATCAGCGTTACGTGTAAGCTTCTGAGGAGTTACTCCCCCTAATTTTAGCGGAGTTGAGCGCCCCTACAGGTACCTGACAGGTCTAATAGGCATTCCCAATAGCGCCACGCAGGCGCTCCAATGCCGCAAGTGGCACAGGAGGACTAGGACGGAAGAACCCTGTGTTCACAAAACGCTTGACGCGGGGAGAGGATTTCTCTAGGCTTCGCGTAACATACGCTCAGGGCATGTGTTTCCCCATCGTGTGTTAGGTCCATAACTCAGAGTAGATATTTCTGTATGCATTTACATGAACTGAAGGTGAAGAGCCCAGCGGAGCTTCTGGCGTTCGCAGAGTCGTTGCAAGTCGAGAACGCAGGAGGGCTACGTCGGCAGGATTTAGTGTTCTCGATCCTCAAGCAACTTGCACAAAATGGAGAGGAGATTGGAGGAGAGGGCGTCTTGGAAATTCTCCAGGACGGATTTGGCTTTCTGCGCTCTCCTCAGGCGAATTATCTGTCGGGCCCAGACGATGTTTATGTCTCTCCCGCGCAAATTCGGAAGTTGGGGCTGAAAACCGGCGATACGGTCGAAGGACAGATCCGAGCGCCCAAGGAAGGAGAGCGCTACTTCGCTCTAGCGCGCGCGAATCAGGTGAATTTTGCGGATCCCTCCGCAGTTCGGTGCAGGGTCAACTTTGACGATCTCACGCCTTTGTTCCCGCAGGAGCGCCTCAATCTGGAGATGGATTCGGGGGACGCAACGGCGAGCTTGACGCGCGTCGTGGAAATGATCTGCCCCCTTGGTAAAGGCCAGCGTGCTCTGATTGTAGCCCCTCCACGCACGGGCAAAACGGTTATGCTGCAGAATATCGCCAAGGCGATTACCACGAATTGTCCGGAGGTGTTTCTGATTGTCCTTCTGATCGACGAGCGCCCAGAAGAGGTCACGGACATGATCCGCTCTGTCCAAGGAGAGGTCGTGAGCTCCACCTTCGACGAAGTGCCTTCCCGCCACGTTCAGGTCGCTGAAATGGTCATCGAGCACGCCAAGCGGCTGGTGGAGCATAAACGCGATGTGGTGATCCTGCTCGATTCTATTACGCGTTTGGCGCGCGCTTATAACACGGTGTGCCCCTCATCCGGTAAGGTCCTAACGGGAGGCGTGGACGCCAATGCTTTGCAGCGCCCCAAGAGGTTCTTCGGTGCAGCGCGCAACATAGAAGGAGGGGGTTCGCTCTCCATCATTGCTACGGCCCTTGTAGAGACAGGATCGCGTATGGATGACGTGATTTTCGAGGAATTCAAGGGAACGGGAAATGCGGAAATCGTGCTAGACCGGAAGCTCGCGGACAAGCGGACTTTTCCTGCCATTGATGTCACAAAATCGGGGACGCGCAAGGAAGAACTCCTTGTGGAAAAAGCGATTCTTTCCAAAATGTGGGTGTTGCGTCGGATCTTGATCCCCATGGGCACGGTGGATGGCATGGAGTTTTTGCTCGGCAAGCTCCGCACGACCAAGACCAACAACGATTTCTTTGACTCTATGAACCAGTGACGTTACCCTCCTCCTCTTTCGATCCTTCCCTCTTAGAATATATCGTGTGCCCTGTGACAAAAATGCCGCTGGAGTACGATGCGGAGCGCCAGGAACTGATCAGCAAAACCGCAAGCCTTGCCTACCCGATTCGGGCAGGTATTCCCATCCTGCTCCCAGAGGCGGCACGCGTCATTGAGACAAAGTAGAGAAGCTTTTATAGTGCTGCCAGGGGCGGAGTAGCTCAGTTGGTTAGAGCAGCGGAATCATAATCCGCGTGTCGGGGGTTCGAGTCCCTCCTCCGCTACCAGAGGGAAAGAGAGAGGTATGATGGTCCAGCAGATTACGGATGAAACGTTTGCTCAAGAGGTTCTGGAGAACCCTGGCTTGGTCCTGGTAGATTTTTACGCGGATTGGTGTGGCCCTTGCCGGGTGCTTGTGCCCATCTTGGAGGAGATCGCGGAGCAATTTTCCAACCACCTCAAAGTTTGCAAGATCAACATCGATCAAAGCCCCAAGATACCGGTGCAATACGATGTGATGAGCGTCCCAACGCTCCTTTTGTTTAAGGGGGGTACGCAATGCGCGGTCTCTGTGGGAGCCCAATCCAAGAGTAAGCTGATCGATTGGATGACCCCGCATCTTCCCACATAAAGATGGGGCTAAAATGCGGCATCATAGGCCTTCCTAATGTAGGAAAATCGACCCTTTTTAATGCGTTGACGCAGACAGCCTCCGCTCGAGCAGCAAATTATCCTTTCTGCACGATCGAACCCAATATTGGGCGCATTGCCGTTCCGGACCCACGTCTCGATCCGCTCGCGCAGCTTGCCCAGTCGCAGGAAACGATCCCCACCTTTCTCGATATTGTCGATATCGCCGGTCTTGTCCGAGGGGCCAGCAAGGGCGAGGGATTGGGGAACCAGTTTCTGGGCCATATCCGAGAGGTGGAGGCCATTCTCCATGTGCTGCGCTGCTTTGAAGATAAAGACGTGACGCACGTGGAAGGGCCGCTGGATCCGATACGCGATCAAGGAATCGTCGAGACAGAGCTCCTCCTGGCAGATTTGGAGAGTCTTGAGCGCCGTGGAGCCGAATGGGTGAAAAAAGCACGCGGAAAAGACCCGGAAGCAGAGCAAGCCGTGGCTCTGCTGGCCTCTTTGCGTCCTTTTTTGGAGTCCGGAAAGCCAGCACGCCTTTTTCCCGTCTCTTCGGAGGAGGAACGCCGCACTCTCAAGAAAATGCAGCTATTAACGAGCAAACCCGTGCTCTCCATTGCTAACGTTGCAGAATCAGACGTCTTGTCTGGGAACACCTGGACCCAAACCCTGCAGCAATCGGGGAGCGTCCTGCTCGTGTCTGCGGCCATCGAGTCGGAAATCGCCTCCCTCCCTCTGGAAGAACAGGAGGCTTACCTCCAAGAAATGGGCCTGCAGGAGTCGGGCTTATCACGCGTGGTGCGTGAGGGATACGCCCTTCTGGAGCTCATCACCTTCTTCACCGCGGGACCAAAAGAGACGCGAGCTTGGACGGTGCGGAAAGGAGTGAAAGCGCCGGAGGCTGCTGGAGTCATCCATACGGATTTTGAGAAGGGCTTTATTTGCGCGGAAACGATTGGCGCCGAAGATTTTGTCGCGTTTAACGGAGAGGCTGGAGCGCGCGCCGCCGGCAAAGCGCGTCTCGAGGGACGAGAGTATCAGGTCCAGGACGGGGACATTTTCCATTTCCGCTTCAACAAAAGCTGACAACGTCGTATCAGCACAAGGGGCGTTCTCTCTTGAAAATCGGAGGGAAGCGGCATTCTAATGGGGTCCATGAGGAATGTTAGGAGACCATTGTGCTGGAAATGAGTGCCAAGACACGGACAGCTTTTGAGGCCGCCCATAGGCTGTGCGCGCAGCGAGGACACCAGCGCCTCACGCCCGAGCATCTTCTGGCGAGTCTCTTAGAGGATGCGGAGGCTTCTGCGCTGCTGGAACAGGCGGGACTGCGCTTGCAGGAGGCGCGCACGGATCTGGAAACGACGCTGGACAAGATCCCCGTGGTGCGAGGCACGCAAGAGATCTTCGCCGCCAACGAGACCACCTGCCTTATGGCTGCGGCAGAAGCATCAGCGAAGAAGGCGCAAGATCGCTTTCTCCCGCTAGACCGCCTCCTGCTGGCCTATTACGAGGATCGTTCGCTGCCGTCAACGCAGGTCCTCACAAAAGCTGGAGTGACGCGCGAGGCTTTGGCGCAAGCGGTTACCTCCTTGCGTCAGGGGCAGACCGTCGATACGGAGCATGCGGAGAGTACCTTTCGGTCTCTGGAGAAGTACACCTGCGACCTTACGGAAGAAGCGCGCAAAGGGAAGCTGGACCCTGTCATTGGCCGCGAAGAGGAGATTCGCAGGACGATCCAGGTCCTGAGTCGCCGGACGAAGAACAACCCCGTTTTGATTGGGGATCCCGGTGTAGGGAAAACGGCGATTGTGGAGGGACTTGCGCGGCGCATCGTGGCGCAGGACGTGCCAGAAAGCCTAAAAGAAGCGCGCCTCCTCTCTCTGGACCTCGGGGCACTCATTGCTGGAGCCAAGTTTCGCGGAGAATTCGAAGAGCGGCTCAAAGCGGTCCTTGCGGAGATTTCCTCAGGGACTGGTCACATCCTTTTGTTCATCGATGAGCTCCACACGTTGATGGGAGCGGGGCGTGCGGATGGAGCCATGGACGCGGCGAATATGCTGAAGCCAGCGCTCGCGCGTGGGGAGCTGCACTGCATTGGTGCAACCACGCTGGATGAATACCGGCAACACATAGAAAAAGACGCCGCGCTGGCACGTCGTTTCCAGACGGTCTATGTCGATGCCCCAAGCGTGGAGGAGACGGTCTCTATTCTCCGTGGTCTCAAGGAGAAATACGAGTTGCATCACGGGGTGAAAATCACGGATGGAGCGCTCGTGGCAGCGGCTACCCTCTCGCATCGGTATATTGCTGATAGGCACTTGCCGGATAAGGCGATTGACTTGGTGGATGAAGCCGCCAGTCGGCTGCGCATGACGGTAGACTCCAAGCCTGAGGCCCTCGATGAAGTCGACCGACGTCTCATCCAGGCCAAAATCGAGAAAGAAGCCCTCCTCAAGGAAGAGGATCCTGCTTCAAAAGAGCGTCTTGAGCGATTGGACGGCGAAATTGCCGAGGGAGAGCAGAAATCCGCAGAACTTGGCCAGGCTTGGCGCGCGGAAAAGGAAAAACTGTCCACAATACGCTCCTTGAAGGAGCAGCTCGAAGGGCGCCGGTTGGAACTCGAAGAAGCGCAGCGTCAAGGCCAATGGAGTCGCGCAGGGGAGCTGCTCTATAGCGTTATTCCGAGCCTAGAAAAGACGATTCAGGCCCAGGAGGATCAAAAAGGGGCGCTCGTTCAGGAACGGGTAACGGAAGGAGATATTGCGTCCATTGTTGCGCGCTGGTCCGGCATTCCTGTGGAGAAGATGCTCGGTTCGGAGCGCGAGAAGTTCCTGCAGATGGAATCCTTTTTGCAGGAACGTGTTGTGGGGCAAGAGCCAGCGGTAACAGCGGTTTCTGAAGCCGTGCGACGATCGCGGGCAGGTCTCCAAGACCCAAAACGTCCGCTTGGATCCTTTCTCTTCCTGGGACCAACAGGAGTTGGGAAGACAGAGCTCGCCAAGGCGCTGGCTTCCTTCCTTTTTGACGATGAAGCCGCCCTTTTGCGCATCGATATGTCCGAATACATGGAGCGGCATGCTGTCTCGCGGCTGATTGGCGCTCCTCCGGGGTACGTCGGGTACGAGCAAGGAGGGGCGCTGACAGAAGCCGTGCGGCGGCGTCCCTACCAAGTCCTACTGTTTGACGAAGTAGAAAAAGCACATGCGGATGTGTTTAACGTTTTGCTCCAGGTGCTCGATGACGGACGCTTGACCGATAGCCATGGCCACACGGTGGATTTTAAAAACACGCTGATTCTGCTCACCTCCAACCTAGGATCGGAATTCCTGACGCAGCTGCCGGCAGAGGCCCCTGCAGAACAGGCGCGCCCTCAGGTGATGGAAGTGGTGCGACAAACGTTTCGACCGGAATTCTTAAACCGGCTAGACGACGTTCTCCTTTTTAATCGCCTGACATTGGCTCATATGTCCGGTATCGTGGCCATCCAGCTCCAAAGCCTACGCGCTCGCCTGGCCGCGCAAGACATTGCGCTAGAGGTGACGGAGGAGGCGACCCATCTCCTCGCGCAAGAGGGATTTGACCCTGTCTATGGTGCTCGACCTCTGAAGAGGATCCTGCAAAAACGCCTTGAGAACCCCATTGCGACACAATGCTTGGGAGGAAGCCTTCTTCCGGGTAGCACACTTTCTGTCCAGGTTCGCAAAGGAGAGTTATTCTTTGAGAAGCAATGACTCTAGAAGTGTCCTTCCTACACTTTTCTCCCCACCAAATGCGGATGGCCGCGCAGAAACTCCGTACCGAGCATGCGGCCTTTCCCTTCCGGTTGGATCTCCAAAAGCCGCAAGGCTCCTTCCGCGCAAGCAATCGTGCATTGCGCATCGAGCATGGTCCCGGGAGCCTGCGTAGGGACTCCCTCAAGAGGAGAGGCTCTGAACACCTTGATGCGCTTGCCTTCGCACCAAAACCAAGCTCCGGGAGTGGGCGCAAAGGCACGCACCCGACGCTCAAGCTGAAGCGGTGTTTGCGTCCATTGCAATGCTCCTTCCTTGGGAGAAATCTTGGGGGCGTACGTTGCACCCTCGGTTGGTTGTGGACGGGCACGCTCTATGAGGCAAGAAAGCGGTAGCAGCTCTCGCCTTATAAGCTCGCGCCCCGCTTGCGCAAGAGCAACGAGCAACTCTCCCGTCGTCATGTCGGGAAGGATCGGAACCCGCTGCGTGGCCAGGATAGGCCCGGTATCCAACCCGGAGTCCATGCGCATCAGCGTTATTCCGGTTTCTTTGTCTCCTGCAAGCACGGCTTGCTGAGCAGGAGCCGCTCCCCGCCATCGTGGCAGGAGCGATGCATGAACGTTGATCCCTCCGTACCGTGGAAGGGCCAAGAGAGCAGCAGGGAGGATGAGTCCGTAGGCGGCCACAATCAGGGCGTCGCATGGAAATGCTTGTTCGGAAAGCGCGCGTAGATTCGTCGGAGTCTGGACAGGAATGCCTTGTTCCTCTGCCCAGCAATGCACGGGGTTTTTCTGCAAGTTCCTTCCCCGACCCGCGGGCTTGGGACATTGCGTATACACCGCAGAGACCGTCACAGGGAGAGCACACAGCTCCTGGAGAATCTCGAGAGAAAAGGGAGCGCTTCCCATGAACAGGACGGTTGATCGTGACACCCTCTCCTCCTCTGGCGCGTTATTCTCCCGCCTGGAGACTCGGTATGTGCTGGAAGAACGGATCGAACCTTTCTGGAGCGGTCCATACTAGCGTATGGAATTCCGCTATGAAACTCGTATGCCGAGTGCCTGTGTAGGGGTCCCTGTAGGAATGTATATCAAGGACGAAGTGGATAAGGCTCTCTTTTGTTTCCTCAACGAGCTCTCCAGAAATGTTCCCGCGCGAAAAATGCATTTGGTACGCCTTAATAGCAAGACTCCACTGTCCCTCAGGGGGACGGTATCCGATCAAGGACAGGATAGCGTGGTAATCATCCTCCACAAGCCTTTCCAAAAACTCCATCCTATTGACGATAGGATCTTCTGAAGGGAAAAAGCCACCGTGATAGTCCACAAACAACGTTCTATAATCGAGTAAAGGGCCTGGATCAGATTTCCTGCCGAGCGCAATCTCCATATGGCCCACAACGTTCCATCCGGGAATGCGAAAACGGGCCTGTAGCGCTTGGACGAGCAGCCCAACGGCCCTTGTTTGTTCTGGTGGGAAGGGAAACCACCATCGCCCATCTCCCAGAAGCTGCACCGCGCCTGGTTCTTCATGCTCGGCAAGTCCCCTGTTCACAATCTCTACGCCGATAGAGCATCCATTCAGCGATGTATGATCTCCAAAGCGGGAAACCCCGGCATGGAAGGCTCGGTGATGAAGCGGGACGATCTGAATAATGTCTCCGTCCTGGTCAACAACGTAGTGGGCAGAGGTACCATTGTCGCGGAATGCTTCCATCGCTCCACCTCTATTTCTTGTCTCGGTATAGTGCAGGACGGCGATACAGGGAGGACGATCAAACCGATCCCCGTATGTGCGAAAGGAAGACCCGTCTAGTCGAGCGCACTCCGGAATAATCTGCTGGAGAAACTTCTGGGTAATTCGGGGATCCTCATCCAAAGAGAGGAGTAGGGGCTGCATGCCAATGGCCTGCACAACACAGAAACATGCGATAAGAAGAAGTCTGAACACTCTTGCCTCCTGGTAGGGGTAAAATTAGCGATAGTGCAAAGTAGCAGAAAGGAAGACGACGGCCTACAGCTACGCTGGATAGGAGGCGTACGTGTAAGGGGTGCCCTGCCCAGAAGCGTTTGCCAGGCAAAAAGGCGGAGAGGTCTGAGGAAGAGAGGAAGCGCTCTCAGATTTCCGATGAACGCCCAGCACGGCTTAACGCTTCCACCCTTTTAGATTGAGCTCCTCGGAAGAGTGCTGCGTTCCGTCCGGGAGAGTGCTCTGTACCTGAGGGCTGCCTAAGAAAGCATCCCGCTCAATGAGTCGGATCTGAGAACCCGACTCAAAGTCAACAGAGACGAGATCCTCACACCCGAGAAAACACTGCGCCTTAATCACCTTGACGCTCGCGGGAATCGTAATGGAGCGTAGGGAAGTCCATGCGAAAGTATCCTTTCTTAATTCTTGCAGTTGGCAGCCTACTGCAAAGATAACCTTTTTAAGACGCCCACACCCTGAAAAGCAAGCAACTGGGAGCTCTTTCTGCTCGAAAGGAACCATCACTCTCCGTAGAGCAGTGCCTGCACAGAGGCCACTGCAGGGATTGGCCGGTACCGCTCCGAACAATATCTCTGCGACACGAGATTCCGAAAAGAGAGGAGGCTGCAACTTTATGCGACCCGGAGGTACGTCACTCGGAAAACAGATACGGATGAGAGCCGTGTTAGAGAACGCCCAAGGTCCAACCTGCTTAAGTTGAGAACTGGGTTCGAAGACAACAGAGACAAGGGATAAACAGTTGTAGAAACACTGCATGCCGAGTCCCTGCACGCTCGCGGGGAGGCAGATAGAGCGCAGGCAAGCATTTAAAAAGGCTTTTTTCTCGATTTGCGCCAGCTGAGAGTCGGCCTCAAAGGCAACAAAAATAAGAGTTTTATCTTCTTGGAAGCAACCCGCCAGAAGCATCTTTGCGCTCCGGGGAACGAGAGCGCGCAACGCGTTAGAGGTGGTTATACTCCCCTCATGTCCCGGGAAAAGTACGCGGCCTCCTTGCACAACAACCTCGTTCCTAGGACAAACCAATCCACGAGGGGAATTCTTCGCAAACAGCTCCTCCCGCTTCCGCAACTGTTCCAACGCCCCAACTTTGCAAGATCCACCCAGTACTCCCAACGCAAACACAACAACCACACCTACAACCGCTTGTTTCTTCATTTTTGCTCCTCCCTATGAAGGAACGATATACCTGGGAGATTTGCACAGTCCATATGACCGGAACAAAGAGGGAAAGGATGGGATCTCGCTCAGCCTTATAGAGAACCCCCAGCACGCGCACCGTAGCGGCACCCCTCACAAGAGGATCAACCTTGGGGTTGTACAGAGACGTGACTGCCTCTTTGGAAGGCCGCGAGGAAGAGCGAAAAACGCTTCTCCTCGTACAAGAACTCTCCTTATCCCCAGAAGCTGGGGATAACTCTGTGGATAAAACCTGCACACTGCTCCAAGAAGGTTTGTGGAGAAACGACTTATCCCCTTCTCCCCTCCCCAGCGGGGACTTTAAAAACTTGTTGTTTTACAAACATAATTTGTTTCTCGTCGAAAATAAGGTTAATTTAAATTAAAGAAATTTTAAGAGTTTGTTCATATTTCCCCGAGAACTCCCTGCTGTGTATAAGTTTTTCGGCCTGCGCTAAAATGGACACAGTACCGCCCCGAGAAAACTCCCCCGGGAGAGGGAAATGAGGGCGCTCCGCAGAACAAGAGGCGACAAGCAAGATTAGGAAGAAATGGCCCCCTTAATCGTGATGATAAAGCGATCCACAGAGCCCTTGTTGGGACCAGAATGCACCTTCAGCACTCTCTCCCCTCGAAGGTACCCGATCCCGATATCGATACCAGGACCAAAAGGACTGAAAAAGGTATTGACCATGATGGAGCGCACCTGCTTCGTAATGTCTGCGTACTTTGTTGTACCGTCACTAAGGTAGGAATGACTCACCAATTCGCCGTGCGGAACAATCCCCGTTAACCCGAACACCAGAGAAGAACGCACCTTCCATGTCTCACTCCAGTGATGGCGAATGCCTACCAACCCTCCGAAGGCAGTCATCGTGTGCGCCTTGTTCTGGTCATCCAGGTAGAGAGCATATCCGCTCGCTTCAGGAAGGTAGCGGCCTATCCCTTGACCTCCTCCTCCTTGGAAATAGACCGTGCTGGAGCCGCAGTACCGGTAGCCTGCCGATAAGCCAACGCCCCATCCATATTTCACAATATCTGGAGAACTGTCCGCCTTCATGAGGCGAATCTTTCGCCCCATCGCGTACAGCCGACCTTCCGCCTTCTCAGAGTTTCCCTGAAACGCGAACACAACATCTGGGAGCTGATCGCTTGCGTAATAGGAACCGGAAACACGTCCCGCAAACTTTGTCTCTCCGTTTTTGTTGATGTACTCCCCCTCCGGGTTTTCCAGAGCGCAGTCCACGAGCCACCAAGAGCTTTTATAAGAAACACGCACCTGCGGGCGCCGTCCCCCTCCAACGTATCCCCCTGGTCCCGAGTTATCCAATATCTCCGGATCTGATAGATCTCCGTAATTGAAGGTCGAAAAAGACTGGCCACACAGGAGAATCCACGAGCCAAAATCAAAGGACATCCGCGCACATCGCACCCGCAAGGCGAGAGGTGTGAACAAGGACTCTTCCGTCCGATCGGATCCCAGGAAGTCGACATCCGCAAAGGTCTTGAACATTACTTCTCCGCAATCTGCCATGCGGAGGAAGGTCAGCCCATCCAAGCCAAAACGGCTCTCGCGCGCATGCAACCGAATCTCTCCTCGCTTGGAGGTTTCTCCTGGTTGCAAAATCTTCTGTGACATGCAGTAGTCGGAAGTATACCCTTCTTTGGCAGCATGCAGGTCGTACATAGTGGTAAGCTTGACGACACCAAAAATCCTGAGGAAAGAGCCCGTCCCAGGAACGGGAGAAAAGCCCGCCGCCTTTTCCTTCCCAAGCTTATACACAAGATACGGGGATGCTTCCATCCTGCAGCAACTCGCCTGCCCTGGAGAACAGCATTCCTTCTGCTTCTGCGGACATGGAACGGCTCCTCCTCCTTTCTGCCCCTGCGCAGAAAGCACATTCGCCATCAAAACAAAAGAAACAGCGATTTTTTGCAATTTCTTCACAGATCCATCCTCCTCAAAAAATGCACACTTCGTAATAGAGGCGATGGAGGAAAAAAGCAAGAATTCCTAAAAATCCTTTCAAAGAGCGCAGAATTTCGCCGCTACCCTCGCGAAAAACCCTTGCACTTTTGGCGGTTTCCTTCTAAGAACTCGAGGAGAGGGCGCCCGTAGCCCAATTGGATAGAGCGCCAGACTACGGATCTGGAGGTTAGGGGTTCAAATCCTCTCGGGCGCACCAGGTCTTTCTACGAGGTCTTCGCTGAAATGATGTATTTATCGCATCATTCCCTCTAATATTGTGCCGTCTATGTACGAGCGCGCCGCCCCAGAGATCACACTTTCCATCGCCGGCAAGAAGGAAACGGCTCTGCAGTTGCACCGTTTCACAGGAACCGAGAGGATTTCTCACCCCTTCACGTTCCTCCTGACCTGCGTATCGAACAAGTCGGACTTTTCGGGGAAGAGCATGATCGGAAAACCGCTCGCCCTGTCCTTTCCTCTCACGGAAAAGGCGCGCGTCTTTCATGGCATGATCACAGAATTCACGCAGGGCGTGACGATCAAGATCCAAGACCTCCCGCTCACGGAATACCAGATCCAGATTCAACCGTCTCTCCACCTCCTGTCTCTCGGATCCGATTACCGCATCTATCAGCAGCAGACCGCCCTTGAGATCCTCAAAGGCGTCCTTAAAGACAATGGGGTGACGGAGGTACAAGATAAAACGCAGAAGTGTGGCCAAGCGGTGCGACCGTATTGTGTGCAGTATGGAGAAACGTTTTTCGATTTCTTTTCGCGTTTATGCGAAGAAGAGGGTATTTCTTACTATTTCCTGCACACAGAGCAGGCGCACACGCTGGTTTTAGCGGATGCCCCTGATGCGTTCTCAACGATTCCCGGGGGCGCCCCGATCCCCTTCCTCTCCACCTTCGTGGAAAGTCCGCCGCTTCAGCATATTCTCTCTTGCTCGGTTCACGATCGCCTGGTCCCCAAGGGGTACGAGACAGGAGACTACAACTATGAGCTCCCCAAGACGGAGCTGAAAGCGCAGGTCCGTGGTACGGGCTATGAGGGAACGGTTGTGGAGTACCCAGGGCATTTTGCAAACGTTCAGGAGGGTACGCAGCGCACCAATCTTAGAATCCAGGAATTGGAGCTTCCTGCGCATGGAGTCGATGGGGAATCGACCGTCATAGATTTCTTTGCGGGAGGCAGCTTTTCCATGAAGGGACACGCACGCGCGGAGGTCAACACCTCTTATATCCTGGAGCAGGTGGAACATCATTTCTCCGTGGACTCTCCCGCGAATGCCGCAACACCTCTCTACAAGAACCACTTTCGGGCTGTTCCGAAGACCACCCCAGTGCGTCCCGTACGGCATACGCCCAAAAACCTTATTCAAGGGGCGCAAACCGCGATTGTGACGGGACCTCCTAACACGGAAATTCATCGTGGTCCGCATGGGGCGATTAAAGTGTTTTTCTTCTGGGATCGGCATGGCAAAAGGGACGATTCAAGCTCCTGCTGGGTCCGGACGTCGCAGGCGCTGGCCAGTCGCCAATTTGGCGGAGTCTTCACCCCACGTGTTGGAGACGAGGTGCTCGTGGTGTTCGAGGGCGGAGATCCGGAGCGCCCCATTGTGGTAGGAGGCGTCTACAACGGAGAAAACCCCCCTCCTTATCCCGAGAAGGAGGCGACCAAAAGTGGTCTTAAAACCCACAGCTCGCCTAATGCGGAAGGATACAACGAATGGTTCCTGGAGGATGAGGCGGGCAAGGAAAAGGGGTACCTCTACCTCCAGAAAGATGGAGAGGCTCTTGTCAAAGACAGTCTGAAGATCACCCTCGAGAAGGGGGACGAAACGCGGCTCTACCAAGAGGGCTCGCGCACCACCACGCTAGAAGCGGGCGGAGACAAGGAGGGGAATGAAACGCTCCACCTGGTAAAAGGAACACAGAAAACCCAAATAGACAAAGGAAACTACGAGCTCTCTTTGGGTGAGGGGAATGCCCAGTTCACGATCCAAGGGGACACCGCTTGGCAGATAGAGGGATCGCGCACCACGACTGTAAAAAAGGATGTCACGCTCACCGTTCAAGGGGGACTGACGATTAAAGTCGCCGGGGAGATCCTCCTTCAAGGAGAAAAAGATGTGACGCTCAAGGCGGATAAGAACTTGTTATTGCAAGCAGGACAAAACATCACTTTGAAAGCAGGTCAGAATATGACAGTACAGGCGGGTCAGGACATCAGCCAAAAGGCCGCTAACATTAAGGTGGCGGCGAGTATGAACTACACGGTCAAAGCCTCCATGGCGTACAAGGCGGAGGGGCAGGTGAACGCAGAGGTGAAAGCAGGCATCCAGCTGAAATTGGGTGCGGCTACGATCGCCAGTCAGGCCCAAGCGGTTTTCGAGGTCAAAGCCCCCGCCATCACGATCGGTGGCGGCATGGTGAAATTGGGGTAGGAAAAGGAGTGTTTCTTTTGGCGTTCTCGTTGACTTTCTCCATGAGGGATGGTCTGATCGACGACAAAAGTGAGCAAGGAAGGCCGAAATGCTTTCGGTGAAGGACTTCATCTATAAAATTCTCTTCAACACGCTGAACTGCGGCGCCTCCGGGCTCATGATTGAGGTCTCCGGCGTCTGTAACGCGCAATGCAAGTATTGCTGCCGCGCGACGGGCAATCACGTAAGCACCGTCCCCTACATGCCCGTGGAAAAGTTTGCCGCCATTCTCGCGCATCTCCGGAAAATAGGGATGCTGCAGCGCTGGAAGGGGACGGTTGCTATCTGGACTTGGTCGGAGCCAACGCTTCACCCGGAAATCAATAAAATCCTCGGAGTTTTAGGAAACTATCGCCTGAGAGCCAATATTTCTTCGAATTTTATCGCGCCTTGGGCCATCACTCCGGAGAACTACAAAAATATTTCAGATGTTTCCTTCTCTCTCTGCTCTTTGAAGAAGGACCGCTACAAGAAGATCTACGGAGCAGACTTGGCCCAGACCTTGGAGCACTTCAAGGAGTTTCTGGAGATCCGAAAGACCCGTAACCCTCGCATCCGCGTACATATTAATTGGCTACAATACAAATTTACTTACGACGAATTGGAGTCTGCGCGCGCGTACTTCACCACCCTTGTTGGACAGGACGTGGATTTTGCAGACGACTACTACGCCATGGTCAAGGACTTACAAGCCTGTCTCAGCTACTGTCGCAGTGGCGGAAAAGACCTGGAAGGGTACGATCTTGAAGAGGCAAAGCGGGACATCGATTTTGATGTCATTAACCGTACGTTGGCCAAACCCTTCCCGCACACCACACCAAGTTCTTGTCCCTTTGCTTATGGGACCGTTGTTAACGAAGAGGGCCAGCTCAGAATGTGTTGTATGATGTCTTCGAAAAACAAAGAGCACAGTATGGGAGATATTTTGACACTCACGAAGAAAGAGATTATGCACCGCAAGCAAAGCGGCGCCATCTGTAGAGAGTGCTTGCAGTATCACATTCCCTCGATCTTCCATTCTGGAAGCAAGGACGCTCTGCCGGAGAAGTAAGGTGCGCGCCCGGCGATAGAAAGGCCTACGCGTTTCGCGCTAAACTGTGAGAGATGGAATGGTGAATGCGCGTGGCGGGATCTTCCGACAAACCTGAGAGTGCCGCCTTTATTCGGAATTTCGCGATTATTGCGCATATTGATCACGGAAAATCCACGCTTGCCGATCGCTTGATGCAGCGTTGTGGAGCGGTCGAGGCCCGCGAGTTCCGGGACCAAATGCTGGACTCGATGGACATAGAGCGCGAGCGCGGGATTACCATCAAAGCGCAGACGGTGCGCCTTTCCTATGCGGCCAAGGATGGCAACCTTTACGAACTCAACCTGATGGATACTCCAGGACACGTGGATTTCGCCTACGAGGTGAGTCGATCTCTTGCCGCCTGTGAGGGATCACTCCTCATCGTAGATGCTACGCAAGGGGTAGAAGCGCAGACGCTGGCCAATGTGTATCAGGCCATCGACAACGATCACACCCTGATCCCTATTATCAACAAAATCGATCTCCCAGCGGCCGATCCGGAGCGCGTTAAGACCCAGATCTTCGAAGTCATTGGGCTAGACGCAACGGACGCAATCCTCGTGTCTGCCAAAACGGGGGAAGGGATAGATGCGGTGCTCGAAGCCCTTGTCTCGCGCCTCCCCCCTCCGGAGATCCTTCGCGATCAGCCGCTACGCGCTCTGCTCATTGACAGCTGGTATGACGCTTATCTCGGAGTCGTCAGCCTCGTACGGGTCAAAGATGGCACCCTGGAGACAGGACAAAAGATTCGGATGATGGCGACAGGCGCCGTCTATCAGGTCGATGAAGTGGGGTATTTCTCGCCTAAGACGCACCCCGTTCCTCGCCTAGAGGCGGGAGAGATCGGCTACGTAACAGCGGGAATCAAGAGCGTGCGCGATGCGCGTGTGGGGGATACCCTTACTTCCGAGAAAGCGCCCGCACTCTCTCCGCTTGCCGGATTTAAACCCTCCATTCCCGTCGTATTCTGCAGCTTTTTCCCGGTGGATGCCTCCGATTACGGACGCCTCCGGGAGGGATTGGAGAAACTCCAGCTCAATGATGCGAGCTTCTCGTTCCAGCCAGAAAGCTCTGCCGCCTTGGGGTTTGGCTTCCGATGCGGATTCCTGGGCCTGCTGCACCTGGAGATCGTCGAGGAGCGCTTGGATCGTGAATATAACCTGGATCTGATCACAACCGCTCCGGGGGTGGTCTATAAAATTTATCTTGCGGACGGAACCACCCTTATGCTCCACAACCCTACCGATATGCCGGATCCCGGGCATATCACCTCCATCGAAGAACCTTGGGTGCGCGCGACGATTCTCGTTCCCGATACGTACCTCGGGAGCATCCTCACGCTGTGCCAGGAACGCCGAGGGGAGCAGCGAGACCTGACCTATGCCGGATCTCGTGCAATGGTGGTCTATCTGTTGCCTCTTAACGAAATTGTCTTTGACTTTTACGATAAGCTCAAATCGCTCAGCCGCGGATATGCCAGCTTTGACTACCAGCTGGACGTATATCGTGCGGGGGACCTGATCAAGGTGTCCATCCTGGTCAACGGAGAGCCTGTAGAGGCGTTGGCCACCATCCAACACCGGGATGCTGCGGAAACGCGCGGACGGGCGCTCTGCGAACGCTTAAAGGATCTCATTCCCCGCCACCTTTTCAAAATCCCCATTCAGGCAGCTATTGGAGCCAAGATCATCGCGCGTGAAACGATTCCCGCTCTACGAAAGGATGTGACGGCGAAGTGCTATGGTGGGGATATCACGCGCAAACGCAAGCTTCTGGAGAAACAGAAGGAGGGGAAAAAGCGCATGCGCGAAATTGGACAAGTGCAGATTCCACAAAGTGCTTTCCTGGCGGCGCTGAAAATCGGAAAAGAGTAGCGCCGGGTTTTATTGGGCCGTAAGACGATGGGCCCAATGGCGCGCGGGTACCTCAATCCAACGGTGGGAGGCTTCAACAAGCACGATCAGGGCTCCCAGAAAGATCAGGAATTGCCCTGTGGCGTAGAAACTAGACCGTATCCCATGTTCTGTCTGAAAAAGTCCACAGTAGTCCACAATCCTCTTGGCAAAATAGGAAAGGAGGAGCTGGAAGACGTAGATGGCATACGAACGCTTCCCGAGAAACTCGAAACAGGGGGCGATCCAGCGTCCTCCGAGAACTCCATTGCGGTTCTGCGCTGCCATCCAAACCAGCCCCCCCGCACAACCCAGGATGGGCACCATTCTGTAGACAGGACCCTCTTTGCTCCACAGGCTCGGATATATCCATAGGACGGCAATCAAAAAGACGGCCAGCATGCGGGATCCCCAAGAGGACTTGACGGCAGAAGAGGGAAGGGCGGACCGAAGGAACGCTAGAAAAGCTCCTAGGAAGAGACCATCCAGATTGCAAAGCGTGTGGTAGTAGCCGGTTCCCTCCACCCATATCTCTGCAAGGGGGCGCGACACAAAGATCCCAATGCAGCACAGGATCAAAGCCCCTAACGCCTGACGCGAGGGAGTTTTGAGCGCCAACAGCAAAAGCGGCCAAAAGAAGTAGAACTGTCCCTCGACCGACAGGCTCCAATAGGGCCCGATTCCTCCATAGTGCATGGGTTCTGCTGTCAGGTAGGGTGGAATCGCTAGGTTGTAGACGCAAAACAGATGCTCGATTCCCGTGCGCACAAAGCTGAGGCCCCAATCGGCCTGATAAGGGAGTACATCGTTCTCGAAGGCCCAAAAGAAGGCTATTGCCGCGAGGAGGAAGTTAAAACAGGCAAGAGGAAGCAGTCGACAAACGCGTCGCAGGAAGAAGCCCTTCAAAGAGGCAAACGTCGCGCTCAATCGATCGAGAAAGGTGGGGAGTTCCTGCGCAGAAGCATAGTATCTGGCAAGTGTCGTCGTGACTACAAACCCAGAAATGACAAAGAACAGAGGCAGCCCCCCTTGCCCATTATAGAGCAAGGAAGGAAGGATCTCACGAGGCAGCAAGAGGGGAGCAATCAGCGTGGTGTGCTGAATGAGAATCAGGAGGCAGGCAACTCCCCGCAAACGCTCAATTTCTGGGTAGAAAAGCCTTTTCTCCATTCCCTCCTCCCGCAGATCTTCATCTTATCTGAGAAGCGATTAAGAAACCATTCACTAGTTTTTGACAAGCTCTGCAGGCAGAGACCATCCCTGTTGATAAGGAACTGGTAATGAGGGGGAAGGGACAAGCGCCGCTTTATTTAGGTTTTCTCTTGATCGCCCTGGGAGGATGCTCGCAGGTTCCCCTCGAAACGGTCAGCATTTCCGCGAGTCCAGAGGCTAATTCCTCCTACGCAACGATGGTAGATCTGGTGGTCCTCTACGATAAGGACTTGGCTGCCAAGATTTCTGCGATGCCTTCCAGTCAATATTTCCAAGTGACCGACCAGCTGCTCCATGACAACGGCACGACTATGTCACGTTGGAGGTGGGAAATCGTGCCGGGGCAGGTGATTACGCAATGCCCGATCACCGTCGAGTCCTACGGCGCGCTCGCGGGCTTCGTTTTTGCAGGTTACTACACAGCGGGAGATCATCGGTGCAAGCTAACTCCTGTACAGGATATCGCCGTTCTTCTGGACCCAGAGGACTTTCGGGTCTGTGCACTGGCAGAAAACAAGGGAGGGGGGCAAGACTCCTCCGGCAAGGCTCTCCCTCTCCCCAAAATTTCGAAGCGCACTCTCTACGATAACGCCAAGCAGTCTGGCAAAGGCACACCGCCCGCTGGCGCTTCACGTAAGATCTCGTACCGAGAGATTATACGGCGCCGCTTGCAGCGCGACGAATAAAGGGATTCACCTGCGCCTTCTCTGTTCTCGGAGAAATCCTGAGCCTATTCTTGCCTGAAACGGGGGAAGACGTGATTTTCAGGCGTTTGGAGGATTTTTTCGCCCCCCCGGTCGGGCGCTTACTAAAGCGCTGTGCAGGAGGAGATAGGGTCGGCGATGTGCTCCTGCACGTTCCCACACATGGTGTGAGGCGCCAAATCCTCAAGGGCGCACAAGAAGCGCAGCGCCTAGAGAAAGGTGCTTGCGGAATCTTGTCCGTGCTCGTCCAAGGGCATGTCACACCGGCGCGCTCGTCTCGGGCCCCTTATCGCATTCAGGTGGAGGATGCGGAAGGGATACCAGGAGAGCTGGTCTTTTTCCACGGGAAAGCCTCCTTTCTGCGCCATCGCTTTCCTACGGGGCGACAAAGAATTGTGAGTGGAATGGTAGATGCGAGTGCGTTCCCTTTTCGCATGGTGCATCCCGAGTGTCTGGCCTCTTTCCCAGGGTCGGAAGGAGCCGTCATCGAGCCTGTATATCCGCTGACGGCGGGTCTTTCCAATCGTGCGATGGGGACTTGTTGCAAAAAACTGCTTACGCGCCTTCCCGATCTTCCGGAATGGATTCCTGAGGAGGTACGGCAGCGTTTCCACTGGCCTTCTTGGCGGGAGGCGTTGAAAGCGCTGCACGAGGCGCGCACCCTTTCCGCCCTTGCGCTCGAAGCCCCTGCTCGGCAGCGGTTGTTCTTTGATGAGCTGTTGGCGCATCAGCTGGCTCTAGGGCTCCTCCGCATGCGACACCAGGAGGTGGTAGGCCGCTGTTTTCCTACGAGCATAACGTTGCGAACGCAGTGGCTGCATGCTTTGCCTTTTACCCTCACATCCGACCAAACGCGCGCTTTGGAGGAGATCGATGAGGATCTTTCCAAGCCGGTAGCGATGGCGCGTCTCCTGCAAGGGGAAGTGGGAAGCGGCAAGACGCTGGTTGCCCTTGGGGCGCTTCTCCGAGTAGTAGAAGCAGGAGCACAGGCGGCTATCCTCGCTCCCACAGAGGTACTAGCGCGCCAGCATTATGACACGATTCTGCGCCTTATGCCTCCTCAGCATCCCGTTGCTCTTGCGCTCCTAGTTGGAAAAACCGCCGCCGCTGACCGACGGGCGCAGCGGAAGATTTTTCAAGATCTAGCTTCGGGGCGGCTCCAGCTGGTTGTTGGAACGCATGCGCTCTTGGAGCCGAAAGTGATGTTCCACGACTTAGGATTAGTGGTCATCGACGAGCAGCATCGATTTGGCGTTCGCCAGCGTCAGAAACTCGAGCAAAAGGGAAGCAACTGCGCTTGCCTTTCGCTCTCCGCGACCCCGATTCCACGCACGCTTCTGCTCACGGAGTACGGAGACCTTGCCATTTCCACTTTGAGGGAAAAGCCAGCGGGGCGCCCGCCGGTAACCACGCGCATTCAAGAATTATCCCAGGTAGATGCGGTAATGATGCGTCTTGAGACCCAGCTAGAAGGGGGAGAACAAGCCTTTTGGGTCTGCCCCTTGGTTGAAGAGTCGGAGAAGGTGGACTTAATGGCAGCGGAGTGCCGCTTTGAGTCCTTGAAGGAGCGTTTCGGGGCGCGTGTGGGAGTGCTGCATGGGCGCCTTTCTTCGGAAGAGAAGCATGCTGTGCTCACCGCCTTTCTGGAGCGTCGCATCTCTGTACTCGTGGCGACCACGGTGATCGAGGTGGGTCTGGATGTTCCCTCCGCGACGATCATGATCATTGAGCATGCAGAGCGCTTTGG
This sequence comes from Holosporales bacterium, assembly GCA_031266655.1. GTDB lineage: Bacteria > Pseudomonadota > Alphaproteobacteria > UBA3830 > JAIRMZ01 > JAIRMZ01. The sequence goes on from JAISAP010000060.1 coordinate 20,528, forward strand.
CCTTTCCCAATTGCACCAATTACGCGGACGCGTTGGGCGCGGGGAGGCACCGGCTTTTTGCTTGCTTTTGTACGCGCGACCGCTGTCGCCTCTTGCTTACCAACGCTTGCAGGCTTTTAAAGAGATCTCTGACGGCTTTTCTTTAGCGGAGAAAGATCTTAGATTGCGAGGAGGAGGGGACCTTTCTGGCACGCAACAAAGTGGTTTTTCTATTTTTCGGCTTGGCAACGTTTATGAGCATCCGGATTTGTTGGAGGAAGCGCACGCGTTGGCGGGAGACGTTCTCACACGGACCCCGCGGTTTTTTGAGGATCCTGCCGATTCCCGCAGTGTTTTGTTGAAGCTTTTTGGAAAGGGGCCTGTGGCAGAGTAAGTGTTTTTCGAAAGAGCAAGGAGGAGCGTTTGGTATGGGACTGAAAGGATTTTTGTTTTGGAATACGCTGCGTTTGCACCAGTGGAATGTGCTGGAGTTCAGTAGGCGAAGAGCCTGTGAGACGCGTTGAAGAGTTTCGTGCTCTTGGGCGTTGCACGCGGCCAGCTCGGTGAGTGGCCAAGATCGGTCAGAACGTGATGTACTGTATGGCCGTCACTCTCTGGGGTCTGCACTTTAGTAAAGTTTCGAGAGGGATTCCTGAGGTTTCTGTTCGGCGGGAGTTGTTGCATCGTTGGATTTTTCCCCTTCTTTCTGTCGCGTGTTGCCGAGTTTCTTTACGATCTGCAGATCTGCCTTTTATTTTCTTCACTGTAACACTCTTTTGATTTCTGTAAACTCTGTTAATGCGCATTCCTGCGGTCGAAATGTGTATACGCAGAACACATGCAGGTGCGTCTACTTTTTCTGGTGCAATAATGTAAGGTGAGTGTGAGGACACCGTTACTCTCATGATTACAGATGGCAACGCAAGAATAGGGTTCATGGATGATCGGATAATATCCTATGTAGTGACTGTAAAACCTGATACAGATCTCCACAGGGGTAGGTTACACGTAACGCTGATGTAGGGTCATCGTCGCCTTTGTGACTTTGCTAAATCGAACCGATGTCACAAAGGCCACGCAGCGTTGTGCTGCGGTTACTACGCCTTAGCACGGATGTGCTACTCGGAAGCTTTTGTGTAAGGCTGATGTAGGATCTCGCATAGACTCCCTGGCCGCCTTGTTTTTCCAAGCTAGAGCCGATACAGATCTCCACAGGGGTAGGTTACACGTAACGCTGATGTAGGGGGGATCATCAAACTCCGATACAGAGCTCTACAATTGAAGGTTATATGTAAGGTGTGTGTAGGGGTGTCGTCGCCTTTGCAACATTTACAGTACATGAAATTCGCAAGGGCCCCGTACCCCTATGGGGCGCGGTTATTACAGGTTTGATGCAGGATGTACCTTGGAAGTTTTTGCGTAAGACTGATGTAGGACCTCGCATAGACTCTCTGGCTGCTTTATTTTTCCAGACTAGAGCCGATACAGGTATCTACAGTTGCAGGTTATACGTAAGGTGTGTGTAGGGTTATCATCGCCCTTGCGCCCACTGGAAGTGAACAGAGAGCGCAAGGGCCCCGTGGCGCTGTGCCGCGGTTGATGTGAGTATACCCCTTTGAAATGTGCGTATGAGGCATGTGCAGATGTACCTATACCCACTCCACTCCCTTCTTTCCTGAATGTTCGGCTTTTCTTTTAGATCCGTTTGCTTTCCCTTTCCGCCCATAAATCGCGTCTCCTCATTTTCCTCGCTATACGTATGATCTCGCTCTCTCTTTTCCCCTCTAATACATATGCATCTTTCCGGTATTCCCATCCTATACTGTTTTTATTTACTTTTTAT
>JAISAP010000008.1 GCA_031266655.1 Holosporales bacterium
CAAGGAGCACACTGACGCCGGGTCCACGTTAACCGCAGCACAACGCTGCGGTGGCCCTTGCGAACTCTGTTTATCTTTGGTTGTCACGAGGACGTGGATAATCCTATACCAACGTTACGCTAGGACCCACGAGGGAATACATCTGTATCCAGTCCATAATAGTGGATGGCTCTTTCTTAGTAGAATGATGTTAGGTGGGGTAAACCCTGTTGAAGTTTAGTCGGTTAGGGGCTTACGAGAAACGCAGAATTCTTACATGTTGCTACGAGGGCATGTCGGCAAGTTCTGCGAGGCAGTGGTTCAAAAGTACGTGAAACACGATCAACTTGACCTACAAGCACTTGCGAGCGTTAAGAGTGCAGCAGAGTTTTGAGGAGCATTCTCGGGGTTTTGGTGTCTTTGATCTTGATGATAGGTCTTTTGGAGCCAAGAGAGGTTGGGGTAAAAGAGGTCGTGAAGCAGCAGGAAAGACTCCGGTGTTTGGCTTGTGTTGAAGGGAGAGGGGTAAGTGTTTGTCAGCATGGTTCCGAATGGCTCAAGAGAGGAGTTTATGCCGCTTATCCAAGGGAAGATTCTAGAGGGATCTACGGTTCACACGGATGGCTGGACAGCCCATGATGGGCTTGTTGTGCATGGGTACGATCACTACCGGGTCTTTCAGTGCAAGAATGCGTTGCTAGGGGTAAGAGCCACGTTAGTGGTATTGAGGCCTTTAGCATCTCCACGAGCGGTGGATCCGAATGCTTTTACACTCGTGACGCCGCATTCAGCAGCGAGTTTCAAAATCCGTTCTCTAAACTCACTCCTTAAACGTAACAACTCCACCGGCCCCCAACTGGCAGAAACAAGCCGGTCGGAAGGCATCTTACTAAAAATCGGCAGGTTGTGCGAGGCACACATACAGCTGTCTCTTCCTTCTCGAAAGACAACTCTCTGCGAGAAATAACAAGCTGCAGAACGAAAGACTCTAGACCGTTCTCCACGATCTACAGAGATCTCTTCCTCACCGGTACTTGAAAAATCCTTGTCCGGATTTTCGGCCTAGGTGACCACGCGCAACAAGATCTTCTAAGAATACGCTGGGGCGATACTTCTCTCCTCGCTCGGATTGCAGCGTTTTGAGAATGGCTAGCACCACATCCAGGCCGATAAAGTCTGCTAGGCTGAGAGGGCCCATGGGGTGCTGGGCCCCGAGAGTCAACGCAGTATCAATGTCCTCCGCAGAAGCCCCACGCTCTTCCAGCACATGCATCGCCTCGTTGATCATAGGGATCAGAACACGGTTGACCACAAAAGCAGGGGTATCTTGCGAAAAGACAACCGTTTTGCCTAAAAAGCGTGCAAGATCTTGACACAACTGCACCACGGCCTCCTCCGTTTCCGGCGCCCGGATCAGCTCGATGAGCGGAATGCGAGGGGCGGGATTGAGAAAATGAAACCCGATGAATCGGCGTGAATCCGGAGCGGATCGTGCAAGGCGTGTGACAGAAAGGGCAGAGGTGTTAGTCCCAAAAATTGCCTCTGGAGACACGTATTTTCGGCAATGATCCAGCAAGGATTCCTTGGCCTCATAAGACTCAAAAACCGCCTCTAGGATGAAATCGCAGTCCCGGAAATCTTGCAGAGACTCCGAAAGCACCAGGTTTTGCAAGATCTCTTCCGGAGCTTGGCCGGAGGACTCCGTGCCTTCTCGCCAAAGACGCTCCTTCAGCTTTTGCGCCGCACGCTGCAACAAAGTAGGAGAGCTGTCGTGCAGAAGGAGCGGGAAACCGTGCTCCAGAAAGAGCTGGGCAATCCCCACGCCCATTCGGCCCGCGCCAATTATCCCAATTTTCTTCGGAAGGTTCTCCACAGGCCCTCTATTCGGAGCAAGTTCTTGGTGGAGCCGAGGGGGATCGAACCCCTGACCTCGACATTGCGAACGTCGCGCTCTCCCAGCTGAGCTACGGCCCCTCCCAGAAGGGAAGTTCCCTAATGCCCCCTGAAAAGTCAAGAGAATGGGGAGAACCCAGGGAGGGATTCCCAAAGTCCTCCATCAGATGCATACTGGGCTTTTAGGAGGAGCGCATGAGCTGGAGAGGCTTTCTGTACCGGAATACTTTGCTGCCACACAAGTGGTTAGGGAAGAAGTTTGATGTCGATGTCGCCATTATTCCACGAGAAGATGCCGTTTGTACGCATACGATGGCTTATGACAGAGTCTCACCTCATGCGTCAGGATTGGAGGAGTACTACAACTATGTGCGGTATCGAGCACTAGAGTTAGTGCGCGATGAGCTCAAGGAAGTCCCCGGATCCGTGGCAGAATTTGGAGTCCACCTTGGGGATTTTGCTTTCATGATTAACCGTTGTTTCCCAGATAGGAAACTCTTTCTCTACGACATGTTCGACGGCTCGCTGGGACCTCGTTGGACCCCAGGGAAACGGGATAATGACTTCCGCAATCTCTACAAAAAATACGTGGCCCCCCCCCCTTGATTTCGATGTCGTTGAGCATATCAAAGCAAAGATGGTGCGGTCTGAGAATGTGGTGTTTCGGAAGGGGTATTTCCCAGATACAGCCACTCAAGAGGAGGGCGAGAAGTTTGCCTTTGTGTCAGTGGATATCGGCCTTCACGAGGCGGATTACAACGGCGTCCAATTCTTTTACCCTCGTCTGCAGCAAGGCGGGTATCTGTTTGTCCATTGCTATAATCTTGTAGAACCCAGTGGGGAAGTGGTGGAAGCCACAAAGAACGTCATTAGGCAACTTGAAAGCACCCTCGGTCCCTTCAAAAAGTTTCCTCTCCCTGATTACTGCGGAACGCTTGTTATCACGAAGTAGGTTCACGAAGAGTTGTACTTGTCCATCGCCACCTCCTTCTCTCAGAAGAGCTGTGTTGGTAGTCTCTTAGACAACCTGGAGGGGAAATGGCTCTCATTCGCCGGCTACCGTCTTCTTTGATCAATCAGATCGCTGCTGGAGAGGTGATTGCGCGGCCCGCATCAGCGGTAAAAGAGCTCGTAGAAAACGCGTTAGACGCACAATCCACGCGGATCGAGGTCTCTCTGGAGGAAGGCGGGAAGTCCTCCCTCCTCGTCAAGGATAATGGCATAGGCATGGGACTAGAGGACTTGGCCCTCTGTATTGAGCGTCATGCCACTTCGAAATTGCAGGATCTAGCGCGTATTTCGACGCTTGGGTTCCGTGGAGAAGCACTGGCCGCACTAGGGTCGGTCTGCCGCATGACCATCACCTCCCGCCTGCGCGGAGCCGCTCAGGCTTTTCGCCTCTCTGTCGAGGGAACTCAGGTCTCTCATCTGGAGCCCGCTTCTCTCAAGGAAGGAACCTGCGTGGAGGCGCAAGACCTTTTCTTCGCAACTCCTGCGCGGCTGAAGTTCCTCAAAAGCACCGCAACAGAAGGGGGTCACTGCGTCGATATCCTAAAACGAGCCGCTCTCGCGCATCCCGCTTGCGCATTCCTTCTCTCTGACGGGGAAAGAACCGCTCTTTCCTATCCCGCAAGCGACCCAAAAGAGCGCTTAACCGAAGTTCTGGGCATGGACCAAGAGGATTTGCTCCCCATTGAGGCAACAGAAGGCGCTCTGCATCTTTCAGGAGTGGTAGGCAAGCCGACCGCCGCGCAGGCCACCTCTGGCAAGCAGTTTTTCTTCGTCAATGGAAGGTCGGTGCGGGATATGTGCTTCCACAGCGCGCTGCGGGCCGCCTCCCAGGGGCTGATCGCGCACGATCGATACCCCATCGCGGTTCTTTTCGTGACCCTCCCCCTAGAGGAAGTCGATGTCAATGTGCACCCGTCCAAAATGGAGATACGTTTTAGAAACCCTCAACGCTTGCGCTCCTTTCTGACCCAATCCCTGCTTCAGGCTCTGCGAAGGACGGAGATGTCCTCGTTTACCTCTTTGCAAAGGATCCTGGGCGCTTCTCGTGCTGTCTCCTATTCGGCGAAGTTTCCCGCGCAGAACACCTCCTTCAAGCTTTCCGAAAAGCGTCAGCCCTTCCAAGGACCTTCCAGGACGGTTGCAGCTCCTCCTCAGTTATTCGAGGAGCCCCTGCAGCCTCTGGGTCAGGCCAAAGCACAGATCCACAAGCGATACATCCTGGCAGAGACCCCAGATGCCATCGTCGTGGTCGACCAGCATGCTGCGCACGAGCGCATGGTTTATGAAAAGACAAAACAGGAGTTTGAGACGACGGGAGTAGCGCAGCAGATTTTGCTCCTGCCCACTACGCTTACGTTTGGCGCTGAAATCTTGGAGCTTTTTGAGGAGCACCAGGAAGACTTTGCGAAGCTAGGGTTGCTGTACTCCTGCCGAATGCCTGACACATTAGTTGTCGAGGCCCTACCAGCGTTTCTTCAAGGAGCCGATCCGCGTCCTCTCCTGCAGGATCTGGCCCATGAGCTTGTGGAATGGGGAAAAGGGTTTGCATTGTCAGAAAAATTCCACGATATTTTCGCCACTTTAGCCTGCCATTCTAGTATTCGATCTGGAAAGACCCTTTCCACGGAAGAGATGGACGGATTGCTCCGCGCGCTGGAGAAAACGCAGCACGGAGGGCAGTGCAATCATGGGCGCCCAACCTATGTCAAGATCCCGCTCTCTTCTTGTGACAAGCTTTTTGAGCGCTAAAACGTCTTGGCCCACGCCTCGGCAACATCGATCATGCGGCAGGCAAACGCCCATTCGTTGTCATACCAAGCCATCACGCGACACAGGGTGCCTTCAACGACTTGCGTCCCGAGGGCATCGACGAGGGCGCTGGCCTCTGTGTGGTTGAAATCCGTGGACACAAGTGGCTCTTCGGAAAAAGCCAACACTCCCTTGAGGGCTCCCGTAGCGGCTTTCTGAAAGGCCGCGTTAACCTCTGCGCTCGTAACAGGGCGTTCCAAAACGAAGACGCCATCCACCAAGGACACATTCGGCGTTGGCACCCGGATCGCCGTTCCCTCCAGCTTTCCCTTCAATTCTGGAATGACAAGACCTACCGCCTTGGCGGCTCCCGTGGAGGTCGGGATGAGATTCACCCCCGCCGCACGCGCACGTCGCCAATCCTTGTGCGCCGTGTCCACAATCCGCTGATCGCCCGTGTAGGCATGGATCGTGGTTACGTATCCTTTTTCTATGCCAAAAGTCTTGTGCAAAACGTGGGCGACAGGGGCAAGACAGTTGGTTGTACAGGAAGCGTTGGAGACGATCTGGTGCTGCGCAGAAAGGCCAGCATGATTGACGCCGTAGACGACGGTATAGTCCACCTCCTGCCCTGGAGCCGAAATCAGGACGCGCGCCGCTCCTGCTGCTAGGTGTTGAGCCGCTTCGGCGCGTTTTGTGAAACGCCCAGAGCACTCGAGTACGAGATCTACCTTCTGTTGCTTCCAGGGAAGATCCTGTGGTGTTGCCGAATTTGTCAAAGCAATGAGCTTCTCCCCTACGCGCAAAACCTGAGGATTTTCCAGACCCACAGGAGAGGAGAAAACGCCGTGTACAGAATCGTGCTTCAGCAAAAAGGCCATGGCCTCTGGCTCGATAATGTCGTTGATGGCGACGATTTCAATGGGAGACTGCGGTCTTGCTTCGAGAGCCCGGACAATGAGGCGTCCAATACGTCCAAACCCGTTGATGGCAACGCGAAGCGTCATGCGTGCTCCTTGACCATCGTGAAGACCTTGTCGTACACGGCCTCTGGCGTTAGTCCAAAATGCTGGAGGACCTCCGCCCCCTTTCCAGACAGGCCAAACTCGGAAACGCCAAAGGAGGCGCTGTGATCGCCTGTGTATTTTTCCCATCCTGCAGAGGATCCGGCCTCAATGCTGACGCGTACAGGCGCTTCCCCGAGCACTTGGCGCCGATACGAGGCATCCTGCTGCTCAAACAGCTCCCAGCAAGGGAGAGACACGAGGGTTCCTCGGAGCCCTTGGGCGTTCAGCTTCTTTTTTGCCTCTTGCGCAAGGGCTACCTCCGAACCTGTTGCGAGCAGGGTGAATTGGCGCTGCGGAGCGTCTTCTTCAAGGATGTATCCTCCCCGCGCCACCAGACAAGTCTGGGGATCAGAACGAGGGCGCAGCAGAGGGAGCTCCTGTCGTCCGAGAATCAAGGCAGAAGGACCTTGCGTTCGGTTCAGAGCACAGGCCCAGCATTCGTAGGTTTCCACCGCGTCAGCAGGGCGGAAAACGTGGAGATTTGGAATCAGACGCAAGCTCATCAGCTGTTCAATGGGTTGATGTGTGGGACCATCTTCTCCAAGAGCAATCGAATCATGGGTGAAAATATAGAGAACCTGCAACTGCATCAAAGCGCTCAAGCGGATGGCGGGGCGCATGTAGTCGCTGAACGCAAGAAATGTTCCTCCATAAGGAAGACAGGTGCCCTCCAGGGCCAACCCGTTCATGAAAGCCGCCATCCCGTGCTCTCGTACTCCGTAATGGACATAGCGTCCTTGCGGTGTATCCGCAATGAATATTGCCATCTGCGGCACATGGGTTCCGGTGGAGGGAGTCAAATCTGCGGATCCTCCGATGAGGGAAGGACAATGCTGGGCAAGCACCTCCAAAGCTTTGCGGGAGCTACAGCGCGTGGCTTGTGGTGCAACGGGCGCCGTCCAAGACGCTTCTTTGAGCTGCTCCAGTGCGGCCAAGGCCGCTGCAGGAACCCGCTTGGTGGGAGGAGCTTTCGGCCAATTCCGGTGAGCAGCTTCGGAACGCTGGGCAAAAGCTCTCCAAACAGAGAGGACAGCCTCCGGAATTTCGAAAGGTGCATGCGGCCAGCCAAGCGCTTCTTGCATCTGACAACGCTCTTCAGCTCCAATGGGACCAGAGTGGATGCGCGCGGTTCCCGCCCAGTGCGGGGATCCATGTCCAATTTCCGTCCGACACCGAATCAAAGAGGGACGGGGGTCCGCAAGAGCCTCCTGAAGGCCGCGGCGGATATCGGCGGAATCATGTCCATCAACCGTGCATACATGCCAATTTTCTGCAAGAAAAACCGCCGGAAAATCCGTACTGAGAGACAAGGAGGTTGGTCCGTCAATCGTGATTCCGTTGTCGTCCCAGAGGACGATGAGAGATCCAAGACGCAGGTGGCCCGCTAAAGCCATCGCTTCATGGGCAACACCCTCCATGAGATCGCCATCCCCCACCAAAACGTAAGTGTGCGGGAGAGGAAGCTCCGGCGTTAGGGCCTGCCGCCGTACGAGAGCGGCACAAAGGCCCACCGCCATCGCTATTCCCTGTCCAAGGGGGCCCGTTGTGGCCTCAACCCCTTCTAGAACACCATATTCCGGGTGTCCTGTAGTAGGGGCATGCAATTGCCGGAAGTTCTGGAGATCCTGCAGGGTTGGGCGCTCGTACCCCAGGAGATACAGTAGGCCATAGAGCAGCGCCGACCCGTGCCCTCCTGAGAAAATCAGCCGATCCCTTCCTGGCCAACGGGGATCCTTCGGGCAAAAGGTAAGAAAATCTTGGCAGAGGGCCGTCACGACCTCTGCCATGCCAAGAGGCATTCCCAAATGCCCAGACTGCGCCGCTTCCACCATATCAACGGCCAGGAATCGTAACGCCGTTGCGAGCTTCTGCGGATCCACAATGCCTTCCTCTTTTCTCGAGGCATTCTGCCGAAACTCCAGGGGCGGCACAAGGAAAGAAGAAAGAGAGGTCGTCTTCATGGTGTCCCTAGTAGAGCTGGGAGTGATTGCGGCACAAACTGGCATGATACAGCTTTCCCGAGGTGCGTCGGTTTAAGCTTGCGTAGAAGGCGCTCATAGGTCGTTCAGAGCGGGATGCAGCGGGGCGAACACCTTTTGGGCCGCGCCGCGGAAAACTTGTGCAGGCAGAAGCCCATAGAGGTCGAGCCCGCCCCGTGGGAGGCCCCAGAGGGGTGCGCTGACGGATTCTGGTCCAGGTCTCGAAGACGCGCTGGCGGTAAGGAAAGTGAAATTCCGCGGTGTAGGAGTGGTAACAGCCAACCGCCTTGCGCCAAGAAATATGCTGTTCCTGCAAGGCTCGCAAAAATTTGGCGGCATAGGCGATATTTTTAACGATATCAAAGGCCTCATGCAGGGATCGGAAAGCGTGGGGGTGGTGCAACAAGTTGACCTGCATACAGCCTACGTCAATGTTGCGTATTCCCCGCGCTTGCAGCTTCCGGACGGCGGCAATGGCCTCGGATTTCGAGGAGAAGTAGCGCCCCTTCCCGTTGACAGCTACCGTCCATGGCCAGGGGAAGCAGGAGGAGGATCCCTCAAAAGTCCTCCCAGATTCGACAAGAGCCACCGATTCGAGAAGGTGCGGCGGGATGCCATAGACCCGTTCCGCTCTTTCAATAGCCGCCAAACAGGCTTGGACGATGTGCGCTTCCCCAGGAACGCTCCCCGCCGCTTCTTGCACAAGGAGTAACAAGACCCCCACAAGCCAAAGAAGCGGAAAAACCGGTCCTCGCATCTCTTCTCCCAACTAGGCGGCGCTATCGTTTCAAACAATTCCCAAAAGAGCGTTAACGCCCAGTTTTTACAGGGCGCTTCCCGCCACCAAAGCATTTGTTAAATTTTTTTTAATACAAGAAAATTATTATTAGCATATGCGCACGAAAGAGCACCATTGTGAGAATTTTTCTGGGAAATTGCTGGTCGCAATGCCGCATATTAAGCCTCATAATTTTGCCAAAACGTTGATCTACGTGTACAGCCACGGGGAGTCTGGTACCGAAGGCATCATCCTCAACCGCGCTTCCGTCCAATTCCGCTTTGAGGACCTTCTCGTTCACGCCGGAATCGCTGTACAGCCCATGAGAAGTCCTCGGCTGCATTACGGGGGGCCTGTCGACACAGATCGCGGATTTGTCCTCCACTCTTCGGATTATTTGTCCGAAGAAAGCGTTCTAGTTGGAGAAAATCTTGCCGTGACCAGAACCGTTGATGTCCTCAGGATGATTGCTACCCGCTCTATTCCTAAAAATTATTGGATCTCTGTGGGACGCACGCATTGGCCTGCACGACAATTGAGGAAAGAAATACAGGAAAATAAATGGCTTTGCATTGAGCCAACGCTCGATCTCATTTTTTCTGAGGATTTGGAAACAAAATGGGTCCGCGCATTTTCCATTCTCGACACTATCCCAGCCCAATTTAGCAACTTATGCGGTCACGCTTAATATTTAATTCAGAAACATAAATTTACTCACAATTAACAATTAGTCAATATCATAGAGGGCGTATTCACTTTCGACAGAGGAAGAAATGTTTTTTACGGCCCCACACAAGATTGCAGGTCTAGCCGCGCTCTTTTTGCTGACGTCCTCACCTCTTGAGCTCCGTGCGCAGACAGAAGGATGGGGGGATGCGGAGGAGTACGCAGAAGGGAATTACGGTGAAGCTGTGTACGGTGAGGCGCCTGCAGAAGAGGCGATGTCCAACGAGTGGGGGCCAGAAGGGGGAAGCGCCTCTGGAGAGCCTGTAGACGATGGCAGCTATGGAGGTGAGTCTCTTCCTGGAGATGCTTGGCAAGGCGATGGATCTGGGTGGGATCCAGCGTACGATGGCGCGCCTGTGGAAAGGGTCAACGACGGAGCGCCCGCCTCTCAAGAACCTGTAGACGGCAGCGGGTACGGGGGAGAGTCTCTTCCTGGAGATGCTTGGCAAGGCGACGGATCTGGGGGAAATCCGACATCCGATGGAGCTGCGAACAATGACGGAAGGAACAGTCAGCTCGCAGAAAGGGTTGCAGAACTACATAATGAAAAACAGCAAGCAGCACAACGTTGGGAGACAGAGCGTGAGGAGGATCAACATCAGGAAGATGCAAGACAACTGGCAGCGCTACAGCAACAGCGTGAGGAACTTGTAGCAGCAGCACAGAAACGACGTGAGGAACTTGCAGCAGCGCAGCTAGCAGAGACACAACGTCAGGAGGAGGTGAAACAGCAGGCAGTCGCGCGGCAACAGCATGAGGAAGAAGCGCAGCGTTTAGAGACACAGCTGGCAGCGGCGATGCAGAGACAGCACGAGGAAACAGAGAGAAATGCCCAGTCTGAAGCTACAGCACAGATGGAAACAGGAAGAAGAGCTCAACTGGAAGCAGCTGCGGCACGGCAGACAGATCTTCTGCGTGAAAGAGGCAGTGCTTTGCCTGAAGCCGAACCGTCCCAAACAGTGTGGCAGGCAGCAGCAGAGCTACGTGAGAGGGTGGAGGGGCCGCAGATGGAAACACGCTCGCGAGATCTGAGGTCGGAGCTCGAAATAGATCGGAGTGATCCGGGTGAACACACGGTGACCCGCCACAACGCAGACAATCCTGAGGCAACGGAAGGGGCTCAGCTTGGGCAGTCTGCACGGGCGCAGGCAGATCTGCTGCGCTTGAGGAGAGAGATGGCAGAAATACAGCAGCAGAGGGGGGAAGGAAGTGCTCAACCTGCAGCTGTACCGCTAGTGGTACCGAGCAATCCGGAGAGACACCAGGCAGTCCACCAGAATGAGGAAGATGAGGAGGAACCTGGGGAAGTACATGTAAGAAAGGCCGCAGGGGCACTACTCGAGGAAGAGGGGGAGGAACCAGAGCCAGGACACGCGGCGATCCACCATGGAGAAGATGAGGAGGAACTTGGAGAAGGACACGTAAGAGAGGCTGCGGGAGCACTACACGAGGAAGAGGGGGAGGAACCAGAGTCAGGACACGCGGCGACCCCGAGCAATCCAGAGGAACACTCTTTGAAAGAGGAGGTAGCGGGACAAGTACAGGAAGCGGAACGACAGGTAGCAGACGCGGTAGTGGAAGGGGTAGGATCCCTCTTTTCTGGATCCGCAGGTCTTAAAGAAACAACTGAAGTGGCGAAGGAATCGTTGAAACAATCAACCGGAGCGGTAGTGGCAAGCGTTGGGGAAGCAGTAGCGGCAGACGTTGGGAAAAAAGTGGGGGAAAAAGTAGCTGAGGTAACAGCCAAGGTTGAGAAAGGAGATCTCGTGGGGGCAGCAAAGGATGCAGTGAAAGCAATCGCTGCTGCTCCAGGAGCAGGAGTGGGACAAGCGGTTGGAATGGCGAAGGCAGCAGGAGGCCAATCACTTGAGCTGTTGAAGAAAACGGGTGGACAGGCCGCCCAAGCGGCCGTAGTAGGCGCTACAGCAAAAGTGAATCAAGTTTTAGGAGATCCCGTAGGATCAGCGAAACAGCTCTTTTCGTGGGGAAAAGACAAAGCACAAGGCGCCAAAGACAAAATGCTGGATATGAAAGAGAAAAGGGCTGCTAAGAAAGCAGAAGCGGCAGCTGCTCTCCCTAATCCGGATGCCCCGAAGGAGAAGAAGCCACTGTTCAGCAATCCATTTAAGAAAAAGCCCAGCTCGGAAACTGACAAACCAGAAGCTCCGGAGAAGAAGTCAATACTCAGCTTCTTTGGTAAATCGTCTCCAAAACCCGCTCAAACGGCTGCTCCAGCGCAGGCTTCCACTGCTCCTAAGCCGGAAGCTCCGAAGACAGGGTTCAGTCTTGCGGGGAGGTTCGGTTTGAAACCCGCTCAAACGCCTGAGCAGAAGGCGGAAGCAGCTAGACAGAAAGAGGCTGCAGCAGCGTCCAAGAAGGCGGCAGAAGATAAGAAGAAGGCGGAGGCAGCTAGGCAGAAAGAGGCTGCAGCATCGGCCAAGAAGGCGGCAGAAGATAAGAAGAAGGCGGACAAGAAGGCGGCAGAAGACAAGAAAAAAGCGGAAGCAGCTAGGTTGAAGAATGAAACCGCCAAGCAGAAAGCGGAAGCCGCAAAGGTCAAGAAGGCGGCAGAAGATAAGAAGAAGGCGGCAGAAGATAAGAAAAAAGCAGAAGCAGCTAGGCAGAAGAACGAAAAAGCCAAGCAGCAAGCGGATGCCGCAAAGTTCAAGAAGGCGGCAGAAGAAAAGAAAAATGCAGAAGCAGCTAGGCAGAAAGAGGCTGCAGCAGCGTCCAAGAAGGCGGCAGAAGATAAGAAGAAGGCGGACAAGAAGGCGGCAGCGGCCAAGAAGCAAGAGGCAACAAAGGCTAAGAAGGAGGCAAAAGTCCAGAAGAAAGCAGAAACTCCGCAGGAGAGGAAGTCAATACTCGGCTTCCTTGGTAAATCGTCTAGTCCGAAAGTTGACAAACCAGCCGCTGCTCCTAAACCAGCCACTCCTGCCAAGCCAACGTTACTCCAACGCGCAAAAGGCAAATTTAGTTCAAAATCCGAAAAAACACCTAAGCCGCAGAAGCCTCCGAAGGAACGGATGGCCAGTCCGAAACCTAAACCGAAGGCGGCAAAAAAGTAGTGTTCTGCGCAAGGACATGTTCACCACTGAGGATGACCACCAAGAGAGGGGAGGGGGCGAAAGCCTCCTCTTTTGGGAAACACTTTTTTTTAAACGAAGAAAGTGGTACAAGAGTGCGTTTCTAAAACTCAAGAGGGGATGGGTGCAGGTTTTTGTTCGTGACAACAATGTCGATCAGGCGCTGCGTACGCTCAAGAAGAAGATGCAGAGGGAGGGGATTTTCCGGGAGCTGAAGTTGCGCAAGCACTTTGAAAAGCCTTCCGAAAGACGCGTCAGAGAACAAGCGGAGTCGCGCCGTCGCCTGCGCAAGCTCGCACGTAAACGCCTTGAGGTTGTTGGCTTCTGAAAAGAGCCTGAACGCGCCCACGTTTTTTTCCGTTTTGTAATGGCTCTAAGCAACTTGAGGCGTGCGGTCTCCTTCGTGGAGTCCTGCCAGCGCGATTGTTTTCACCACTGGGGTTCCAAGCACTTACACGGGGAAGAACACCCACTGGTTTCACTCTCAAAATTCTCCGAAAGAACATATGGCACGCAGAAATAGTTCAGAGATCTGGACACCCCATCAATCGCGCATGCTTTTCGGCACAGCCGCTCCCGCCGTTAGGACGTCTCGGCTCCTACACGGGGAAGAACACCCACTGGTTTCACCCTCAACATTCTCCGAAAGAACGTATGGCACGCAGAAATAGCTCAGAACTCCCAGACGCCCCATCAATCGCGCATACTTGTCAGCACAGCCGCTCCCGCCGTTAGGGCGTCTTGGCCCCTACACAAGAAGAAACCACGATCAAGGAACCGTCCAGAACTCCCGGACACCCCATCAATCGCGCATACTTGTCAGCACAGCCGCTCCCGCCGTTAGGGCATCTTGGCCCCTACACAAGAAGAAACCACGATCAAGGAACCGTCCAGAACTCCCGGACGCCCCATCAATCGCGCACGCTTTTCAGCACAGCCGCTCTCGTCGTTAGGGCATCTTGGCCCCTACACAAGAAGAAACCACGATCAAGGAACCGTCCAGAACTCCCAGACGCCCCATCAATCGCGCATGCTTTGCGGCACAGCCGCTCCTGCCGTTAGGACATCTCGGCCCCTAGACAAGAAAAAAGCGCAAGCTCTCTCCTAGCGTCTCTTGATCAGATTAGGCTGTAAACTGAGGAGACCTGTGCTCCTGTTATTATACAGAAGTTTACACTCTTTCCAGGATATAAGGAAGCCATCTTAAGCCGTTGAACTTCGCACAACGCCTCTTCGCAAAGCTCCAGAAAGCCTCAATGCCGTTGACATGGCTCTTGCCTCTCACAAACTCATTCCTGCACTAAAAAACTCGGTAATGGCCCCACCCATTCACAACGAGCTCGTCCCAAGCTGTCCAGCTATCTGTGTGAACCGTAGATTCTTCCAAGATCTTTCCCTGAAGGATAGGCATTAACTCCTCTCTTGAGCAGTTCGGAACAATGCTAACAAACAACTTACCCCTCTCTTTTCAGTAAACCCAAGACCGGAGTCTTCCCTGCTGCTCCATGACCTCTTTTGCCCCGACCTCTCTTCGCTCCAAAAGATTTCTCATCCAGCTCGAGAACGCCAAAATCTTGGGAATTCTCTTTGAAACTCTGCTGGACTATCAACTCTTGAAAGGGCTTGTAGTACAAGTTCACTGCGTTCCACTTGATTTTGAGCCATGTGCTTGCCGACATGTCCTCACAGAAACATGCGAGAATTCCATGCTTCTCGTAAACTCCTAACCGACTGAATTTCAACATGTTCCACCCTATCTAACACTATTTTACTAGTCTAGAGCCAAGAACATATGGCGTGCGGGAATAGTCCAGAACTCCCGGACGCCTCTCATCAATCTGCAGTGAACTTCCCTTCCTGGAGCTTGGAGAGAAGGACCTTGAGGGATTCTCCGCAGAACTTTCCATCCAGAAACACTGGGATATCCTCTATAGACCAATCTCCGGAGTGAACAGTCACCGGGAGAAGCACATGGCTCCCGCCTTCGCCCTTCCCTTCTTCCCCTTGCCCCTTCATCATGAAGGGAGTCAACCTCCGGATTCCCTTAAGAACGCCTCCTTCCTGCGTCAAATCCACCGTCAAAGCTCCATTCTCCGGTTGCCCCCCCTCTGTCAACGTCAGCGCTCCTCCAACTTTGACGTTCAGATCGCCCGCTTCTATCACGAGTTCCTCACATTCGAGATAGCCTCCTGCTTTCTTCCAAGAAGAGGCGCCGGTAAGGAGTTGGTGCGGATGCGATAAGAAGCCTTCTGCTTTCAGCCTAAACTCAAAGAGAGGCAATTGCCCCAAGTATCCTCCAAAACGCTTTACAAGCACTCCTGTGCTCAAAACCTCTTCCTGGTGTGCGGATCCGTTGGCAGGTGTAATAGACTTCGTCTTTTTCTTGAAAGAGAGAAGGATACCCTCTGCCTTATAGGAGAGCAGTTTGTCAAAAGAGGCTTCCATCGCATCGGCGGAGAAATAAATGGAGCCAGAAAGGAGAGGGGCGATTTGAGGGCGCATGTTTTTCCAGGAAACTGGCAGCGTGAGACAGGCTTTCCCTGCGAAACAACATTTTCCAGAAGAGCGCAGGGCGAGGACCCCGCCACTAGGAAAGACGATTTTTAGCTTGCTGGGGCGAAGAATGCTCCAAGAGATATGGACCTCGGGGGTAGAGAAGTGCAGGCGCTGTCCAGGAAGCGCGAAAACGCCGTCTCGGCAGGTGACAAAGACCATTCCCAGCTTTGGCGAGGAAATATCGAGTGCCGCGTGGGATATTTGCCCGCCGCGCTTCTGGTAGTCTTCTTGCGCCTGGATGAGCCTTTCGGCAAAGATGCGCTGCGTGTAAGAAACAAAGGGAAGAGAAAGCGCTGCGGTCAGGAAAATCAACAAGCCTAGACTGGCTACAAGAAAGATCCTTTTCGTTTTTCGTGTCACGATCCACCTCCTTCTTCCAACTCCTGATAAGCCTCCGTGAAGAGCTGCGTAAAATGCTCTAAGAAACACTCGCGCGGCATCCCCGCAGGAATCGCAGGAAGAAAGCGCAGTGTAACAGTTCCAGGAAATTTATAAAAACGCCGGCGGGGCCAGCAGCGTCCAGAATTCAGCACCGCAGGAATGACGGGAACCCCTGCCTGTCCATAGAGAAGGCCAAGCCCCCCTCGAAAAGGGCGCAGGGTCCCAGGGGCCATGCGGCTCCCCTCAGGAAAGATCAGCAAGTGATACTCCTTTGCAAGAAGCTCTTTCCCTTGTTTGAGAAAAGTGCGTACATTGGCACCCTTTTGGCCTCGCTTGACCGAGATACAACGGAATTTTCGGAGAAAAAGGTTAAAAAATGGAATCCATGTTAATTCTTCTTTCACGACAAAAGTTAAGTGCCGGATGTAGAGGAACATGACAACGGTTTCCCAGGTGGATTCGTGCCGCATGGCGATGATGGCCGGTCCCGGGGGAATGTTCTCCAAGCCAATCACTTGGGACGTAATTCCGGCGATATACTTGAGGCACAAGGTAATCAAATAGGACCATAAGCGCACATGTACGTAGACGTAACGCTCCGGTAGCAGTAGGACCCAGCAAAAAAAACCTATCAAGAGAATGGTAACGGCAAAGAAACTCACCATGAACAGAAAGGAGCGCACCCCGAGAAAGAAGGAGGCTAAAGTTTTTCGAAAAAGGCGCATAGTGTGACCCACAACGTCCCCAAGGATTCGCGGAAGGCATGAACATACCAAGTTTTATCCCGCCGGTGTACCACCGGGACTGGGTACACCCGCACGCTCGGAAGAATGCGGGAGAATATAGCGAGACTCCTAGGGACATGGTAGTCAGAGGTCACAAGCCCTACGGAAGAGAGTTTCCCTTGCTGCATCCAAAGAGCGCCTTCCAGGACATTCTCCCAGGTGTTCGAGGCAGAATACCCCAGCGTCAAGAGGTCTTGCCGGTGCCGGCACCCTTCTGGGGCCTCTTTCCAGGGGAGATCTGAGCTCCGAACCCTGGGGTGCACCCCGGAAATGAACAGACGCCGCTTCGGAGAGAGCAGAGAGAATCCTGTTTCTAGGCGGCCTTTGTCTCCGGTCAGGACGATGATCCCTCGGACCTGTTCTGGGAGGGACGCAGCGGTGGGTATTCTCCTGAGATAGACGAGAAAATTACTCCCTAAAGCGAGTCCGGAAAGGCCAAGGGCCCAAAAGAATCGCCTCCAGGACATTACAAAGCAATGTTGAGATCTTTTTTGTGCAGAGACCACAGCACCGTCAGGCGCGCAACACAGATGACAACAGCGATCATGATCATCGGGATACACACGACGATGAGCCATCCGTAGACATCAGCGGGCTCCACACCTTCACAAAAAAACTGGAAAGAGTGCAAGGTAAGGGCACTGAGCAGCGTCGCAAAAAGCGCTGCCTTTGTGGCGATATGCGCCATGTACTTCTCGAGTTGCCACGCGATGTAAGCGTCCGTTGCCCCAATAAGTTGAAGCACGTTTGTAATGTGCTGATAGACGATCAGATGCGTATGCGTAGAGAAAATAATCGTTCCAATGACGATGATGCTCGTCAGCAATGCAAGCGCAACGGAGAAAAATTGGAAGAAAAACGCACTCCGCAAGGCCGAGCTGTACCAATCGGCATGATCATGCAGTTGCGCCTTTTTAAACACCTCCGCAGCGGTCTGCTGCGCATGGGCAAAAGAAACGGATTGCCCCGGGATAATGCGGACATCCACAAGCACCGGGAGATCCAGCGAGGAAAGAAGCGTATCGTTCTCTATCCATCCCGCTACCAGTTCTTGCACCTGATCTTCAGGGATTTGCTTCGCGTATCGCACGCCGGGAATCTTCTCTAGAGCCTCTAGGAGCGTCGGGAGCTGGGCGAGCGTTTGCTCTTTCTCTGAGGACGTGGTGGGAATCTCCACCGTGAGGTACGAAGAGAGGGAGAGATTCCAAGATTCGGTCGTACGATAAACGCCCTGACATCCCAAAACCGCAAGAGTTGCCAGGTAGATCAGTGCCCCAATGACCCAAGGGAGCACTTTGGAAGAGAGGTTCTTCCGAAAAGGGAAGTCAGAAGGATCCCTCCGGAGCACCTTCATCTAAAGCCCCTCCAGGGGGGCTACAGCGCCTTTTCTGAGGTGTGGCGTGAGTCGACCACTATCCAGGTGGAGTTCTGGATGGGGGAAGAGATCGACAAAATGACGACTATGCGTGGCAATGACGACACAGGTACCCATTTTGTGCAGGCCGTCAAAGAGGTGAAACAACCTCCGCGCCATTTTGTCGTCTACGTTTCCCGTTGGCTCATCGGCCAGGAGAAGATCTGGGCGCCCCACAACCGCGCGCGCAATGGCAATACGCTGCCGTTGTCCCCCAGAGAGCCGCTGCGGGAGGGCGTCCATATACTCCTCCAATCCAACCCAGGAGAGGAGCTCTCGTGCTTGCTCTCGGCGCGCGGAAGGGTGCTCTTGGCGCACTTTGAGGGGAAGCATGACGTTTTCCAACACACTCAAGTGCTCTATCAGGTTGAAATCCTGGAACACAACTCCAACACGCCTGCGCAGCAAGCTAGCCTCTTTTGTGGAAACCTTCTGCACATCCGATCCGAAAATCTTCAGAGTACCAGCGGTCGGTCGCAGTCCCAAATACAAGAGGCGCAACAGAGAGGACTTGCCTGCGCCACTCGAACCTGTCAAAAAATGGAAAGAGCGCGGGAAAAGCCGAAGAGACAGGCTTTTAAGGACCGAGACGCCCTCTTGGTACCGCAAGCTGACGCGGTCCATGAACACGATTTCTCCCTGATCTCCCATACGCCTTGGCTCCTCTTTCTTCCTTTTTTTTAGAAGCTTTTAGGGGAGATCTCAACTTCCCAACTGTCTACAGGGACGATAGGATCGCAAAAGCAAGGAGGAAGGTCATGTGTGGGATCGCAGGAAGCGTCAGCTGGGGGGGGCCAGACCGCCCAGAGTACATTACGCGCATGCTCGATCGGATGGTGCATCGCGGGCCCGATGCTTCGGGATTACAGGTCTCAGAAGAGGCCATCTTTGGACATCGGCGTCTTTCGATATTGGACCTCACCGCTGCTGCCGATCAGCCCATGTGGGACCCCTCCCACCGGTTGCTCCTCTCCTTTAACGGGGAAATCTACAATTACAAAGATATTCGAGCCGTCCTTGAGCAAAGCGGCGTTGTTTTTAGGACGCAAAGCGACACAGAGGTCCTCTTAGAGGCGTGGAAACGATGGGGTCTGGAAGCGCTCCAGCGACTTGTTGGGATGTTCGCTTTTGCCGTTTGGGACAACGAGGAACACGTCCTCTTCCTCGCACGAGATCGGATGGGGGAGAAACCACTTTACTATACTGCTTTTGGAAAAGATCTCTCCGAAGGGGTGCTGTTTGCCTCCGAATTAACCGCACTTTTGCCACATCCAGCGGTCAAACGAGAAGTGAATTTTGATGCTGTGGTCCAGTACTTGTCCACCAACTATGTCTTTGGGGCGCACAGTATTTTGCGCGGTGTGCATAAGCTCGCGCCTGCGCATGTGATGGTGTTTCGGAAAGGGCAGGCACCTACTATCCAATGCTATTGGCACTTGGAAGATTTTGTGAACCATAAAAAATCCTGGTCTTCGAAAGAACAGGCGCAAGCGGCGTTCCAGGAGCTCCTTCAGGAAGCAGTGCGAGGACAACGTCAGAGTGATGTTCCCCTTGGGACGTTCTTGTCTGGAGGGGTCGATTCTTCCACGATTACGGGAGCGCTCGCCCTTGGCTACCCGGAAAGCCCGCTTTCCACCTTCAGCATCGGATTCGAAGAGAAGAGCTTTGATGAATCCGCACAAAGTCGCGCGGTGGCAGAGCATTTTCGCACAGGCCACTTTACAGACCGGGCCAATATGATGTCTCTGGACAGCATTCTACAAGCGCTCCGGACGCCGGATGAACCCTTCGCCGACTCCTCGATTCTCCCCATGTGTCTTCTCTCACAATTTGCGCGAACGCATGTGACGGTTTGCCTGTCGGGGGATGGAGCTGATGAATTGTTCGGCGGATACGAGACCTACGTGGCGGACCTTCTCTTTCGGAAAATTTCTCCTATCCTTCAGAGATCTTGGTTTGTTGGATTAGGAAAAGCGCTCAAGCGGTTGTGGCCTGTGTCTTATTCCAAGGTATCCTTTGACTACAAGTTGAAACAATTTATTGGGGGTTGCGCTTTGGAGGGGCTTCCTCGGGCGCATATGTTCTGGCGCGGGATTTTCGATCCCTCTCAAATCCGGGCGCTTCTCTTGGACCCAGAAGCCGCTTCCGACCGGGATTTGGACGCGTTCTGCTACGTTCGCCCCTTTGCGGAGCAAGTGGCAAGCGCCTCCGACCTGGACCAGGCCATGTATCTGGATCAGAAGATTTGGTTGCCTGACGACATCCTGACAAAAGTGGATCGATCTGCTATGGCGCATTCCTTAGAGGTGCGCGCTCCTTTTCTGGATCATCGTATGGTGGAATTCGCAGCCAGCTTGCCAGATGCCTGGAAGGTGCGAGGGACGAAGAAAAAATGCTTTCTCAAAGAGACACAGAGGGGTATTGTTCCTGACCGATCGTTGGACCAGAAGAAGCAGGGATTTAGCGCCCCCGTCTCTTTGTGGCTCAAGGGCGTCTTGAAAGACTGTGCGCATGATGTTACAAACTCTTCTAAGCTTTTACCTTGGTTTCGAAGAGAAACTGTTCGGCGTTTTTGGGAAGAACATGAGGCTGGGAGCACGGATCACGGACTGAGGTTGTTTGGTGTTTTGTGCCTGGGTCTATGGATGGAACGCCTTCAAGGGGAGTGAGGTTGGGTGTTGTGGAGAGCTCTTTCCGTAAGGGATTGTAGACCATGAAGGGAGCAAGGCAAAGGGAGAAACCCCCGGGCGCGCACCCGTATCTGACTGTGATTGCATCGTTCTTAGACGAAGAGGGGGCCATCCCGAAATTCTACCGGGACCTCAATACGGTTTTGTCCGGAGCAGGTTTTTCTTATGAGATGGTGCTCATTGATGATGGAAGTCAGGATGAGACTCCTTCCCTTCTGGAAGCTCTTGCAGAGAAGGATGAGCATCTCACGGTTCTATTTTTTCCCATTACGCACGGGAAAACAGCAGCTATGATGGCGGGTTTTGACTATGCTCAAGGGGAGATCGTTGTCACGATGGACGGGGACAATCAGGACGATCCCAACGATATTCCACGCCTCTTGGAGAAAATCGATGAGGGATATGACGCTGTTTCTGGGTGGAGGAAAAATCGTCAAGATCGTTTCTTATCTAGGAGACTCCCGAGTTTTTTCGCGAACAAGCTGATTTCGTTTGTTTCTGGAGTAAAGTTAAATGATTATGGGTGTGCGTTAAAGGCCTATCGTCGTTCGCTTCTGGCCGATATGAAGCTTTATGGAGAGATGCATCGCTTTGTTCCCATTTACGCAAAATTGGCGGGAGCACGCGTAGCGGAAGTACCCGTGAACCACTTCCCGCGGTTGACGGGAAGGTCCAAAGTGGGCGCTGAACGCGTTATCAAGGTGGTCTTGGACTTGATTGTGGTAAAATTTTTACAGCAATACCTCGTGAATCCCATTTACTTCATGGGAGGGTTTGGACTGTTCTGCATAGGTTCTGGAGTGGTGGCTTTCCTCGTCGCGACATACCTTAAGGTATTCGAAGGAGGAAGCTATATTGGAACACCCCTTCCGCTCTTATCCATCACTTGTGTTCTCCTGGGGGGTGTTTCCATACTGGTCGGCCTTCTAGCAGAAGTGATGACACGGTCCTACTACGAATCGCAAGGTAAGAAGACTTACATTGTGGGCCGTTGTTTTCGGGGTAAGAAGAGCAAAGAGGTATAGGTGGAGTACTTTTCCGACTTTCTTGTTTGGCTTGGGAGCTTGACGTGGATCTGTGCGGATTCCGGAAGGTACACGGTTTACGCGGATTTGATTCTAAAGGATTTTTCCTGGCTGCACACTGGAGATTACGAGAACGGACCGTATAGAACTACTTTCGGGAACATGCCCGGCTATCCTTTGCTCATCGCTTTGTGCAAGTTTCTGTGCGGAGAAACTGGATGGCGTGGAGGGGTATTTCTCTCCCAGCTTCTTATGCTTTGCATAAGCGCCTATGCTCTCCACCGACTTGCTCAGGCCTTGCGCTTCAAGCCTTGGGTACGGCGTCTGTTCCTATTTGCTTATTTTACAGGATTACCATTTTATTTTACAACGTTGATATTGACGGATAGCATTTTTGCGTCTTTAGGCATAATTTCTGTCTGCCTTATCAGTCTTGTTTTCGTGCGCAAGAGGGTATCCCTTCTGCAAGGGAGCCTTTTGTTCCTGTGCTTGACGCTGCTCTGCTTTTGGAGGGAATCCGGAACTCCTTTTGTGATCTCCATCTTATTTTTGCTGATGTTTTTCTGTTTTCAAAAGCGATGGATGGACTTTTTGAAAATATCCGGGATCTGTTTGGCCGTCCTCTGCGGGACGCAGGCTACCGTACGTTGTTGGAATGTACACCGAATTGGAGTTCCGCTGTTCTCATCAAATTTGATGCACACGATGACGGGCGTCCTCTATGGGATTGAATCTGAGAATCCAGGTGCCTTTAGGCACATGAGTATCAAGGACTATGGATCTGAAGTGAGAAAAGAGATGGAAAGACAGCGAGATTTAGGATACGTAAGGTATGGGGGAGATCTCGGAAGAGTCTTTCGAAAAAAGAAGGATGTGGAAGGTATAGATCCACATACACTTCAATCTCTTGTTCTAAAAGATATTGCAGGTATGTGGTTGCTCCATCCATGGAGCGCCACTTGGTTGGTCCTTAGCAACCCACGGTTGTCAGGGCTGTTTCTTTATAGTGCGCTTTGGTCTCCTTCCGGTCTTGTAGGCCTTCGATGGCAAAAGGCCAACAACGAGGTTCCAAAAGATTTTCTTCCTGAGTGGATCTCTGTCGTTCTGGAGATCTTGTCTGACGTGCTGTCTCTGCTAGTACTTTTGCGATTATGTGCTTGTGCTGTGAATCTTGCAAGAAAAGGAAACTTCCCTTCTTTATCTCTTCTGTGTGAAAAATCAAACGCTTTGTTTCTCGGAATTTTTCTACAGTCTATCGCGTATGTTTTTTCTTATTTAGTCATTATAAATTGGGTAGAATATCGTTACGTGTTACCCTCCATCGTTTTCATTGGATTTCTAGGGATGTGGACGGTCAACGACCTGCTGGATTTCTGCAGGACACCGCTTTCGAAAAACCATGAGAATCCTGTCGGAAATTGATTTTTACGTGGAGATCCCCATTGGTTGTATTTCAAATGCGTATCCTTGGGAGGAGGTGGATCAGCCTACCGATTTGCAGATTTACGAGAATGGACAGGGTTAGGAGTCTTCTGTGGATCTGAGTTGTGCATGTTAATGGCGTTGAGGCCTTCTGAATCTCCGCGAAAAGGCGGTTGTGCTCAGTTTCATGGTTTAAGAGGCGATGGCTTCCTTGTGCACTTGAAGGAGTATGAGATTCAGTATAGCAGCAGGGGCGCAGATCTCCTCGGTTCGTTGCCCAATCTGGTTAAGTGACAAAAGAGATACTCGTCTAGAGCCAAAGTTTTACGTAACGCCGGTGTAGGGGTGTTCACGCCCTTGTGACCACTAACAGCGGATAGAGTTTGCAAGGGCCCCGTGCCACTTATGGAACGTGGTTCCCTGCACATTTGACACAGGGATATACCTTAGAAAGGTTACGTAAGGTTAGTGTAGATGTGTTCCTTGGATTTCACACAAGTATATTCCTTGGGATTCTAGCGTAACGCCGGTGTGGGTGGATCATCACCTTTGTGACCATATTTACAATGGATTTATGTCGCAAAGGCCCCGCGTCCCTCACGGGGCGCGGTCGAAAGTGATGTGGAAGGCGGCTCCTCTCTTTCTCCTGTATTGCTGAGCCTTTCTACCAACCTCCTTAGCTCCTTTCCTTCACTCTTGTGCACCCTCTCCCCCTACAGCCTCTCGAGCTCTGTGAGCATATCGTCGAGGGTAGAGAGGACTTTGGTATTGGCGGCATAGGCATGTTGGGCGCGGATCATCTCGGAGAGTTCATGGGCAAGATCCGTGGTGGAGCGCTCCAGGGTGCCTGAGGTAATCGTTCCCATGCCCTCTTTTCCGGAGACTCCGGTTCGGAGAACTCCTGAAGCGGGAGTGGCGTAGTAAACGCCATTCCGCTCTTCTGCGAAGCTCATCGCGGCGAATTGGCCACAAGCGAGGAGATAAACAGGCTCCCAGTCTCCGTCGTCCTTGAGGCGCTTCAGCACTCCGTTCTCATCGATGGAAAGGGAGGAGGGCGAGAGGGGCGCGAATGCCTCTTGAGTCGCTTCTGATGTCGCTCCCTCTGAGAACCCCGGCTTAGTTTTATCGATGACACGAATAGCGCTCAAATCGACGTCAAGACCAACCTCACTCGTGAAACGCACGCCCTTTATGACAGATCCGGTCTGCCTGATCCCTACACTCGGATCACTGTCGCTTCTGGCATTTCTCGTAAACGTATATCCCGCAATCCAGCCCTCCTCATCAAAATGGAGCTCTACGTCATAGGCTTCGTCGTAAAACAATCGCCCGGTAAGGGAGCCATCTTCGCCTCTCTCCACCGTCAATTCTAGCACACCGTTCCATTGATTGGACACACCAAATGCGAAGTGTTGCTTGCTTTCTATCGCAAAAGTTCCTTCTTCAAAAACCATTTGTGGAAACTTCCAGAGTAGGGGATCTTCAAAAATGAAGGGGAATTCAAACCTAACGACCTCCATATCGCTCAAGTCGAATCTTAACTCTGCACCGGTGTCAGAGAAGGTTATCACCATCTGCTTAGCGGCCTTATCAAAGGTACAATCGTAGGCCTCCACATCTCCAGTATCGGGAAAATACCGGCAGGATGCGTTAGGGCCGACGAGGAATAGGCTAATAGAGTTGTAGTTCCAAGACACTGCCATCGCCGTTGAGCGTTCTTGTCCGAGAGAATCCACGAAGGTGCGGCGAATATCAATGAACTCGTAAGTGTTACCGCCTGAATCGCAAACAGAGCCATGGAAGGAGTACAAGCCATCCGCTTCCTTCTGCGTGCTGATCCCGGCTCCGTAGAAGGGATGAGCCGGTGCTGCAGGAGGAGGCGTAGGCTCTGGCTTGATGAGCTGGATATCTTCGAGGTCTCCTAGAGGGCCGATGAAGGCAGCGGAGGGAGGAGAAGACCGAGTGACAGCAGTTTTTGCAGTTCTGGAGCCTAGGGTGCCAGCCCCGGGAATGTCCGTAGAAACACCAGACGAAGTTCCACCGGCCCCTCCTGGAGTAGAGGCTCCGGTGCCTGTTCCAGCGCTCCCAGTGGAAGATTCTGCAGTTTCCGCTTCTGGCAGCAAGGGCCAACCTTGGAGGGTGAGGCCTTTGGCGTCTTGAATACGGCCTTCTTTGGTGAGGTGGAAGGCCCCTGTCCTGGCTCCTCCGAGAGTGCCACTCTTATCTTTGACCAACAGCAGGCCATCTCCATCAAAGGCGAGGTCTAGGGGTTGGTCGGTGCGCTGTAGCTCTCCCTGTGCTTGCAAATGCATCAAGGTATGAGCAGAGACGCCAGATCTAGAATAGAGAGAACCGGAGTTGGAGGAAGCGTGGGAACTCCCCGCAGCGCTAGAAGGGTGGGAGCCGGCAGAGGAACCGGAATTTCCTGCAGCATTAGGAGAGGAAGCAGCAGAGGAGCTAGCATTCCCTACCAAAGGATGCGGGGAGGAAGAAGAACTAGGATTAGCGGAGAAGTTAGAACTCCCTATTGAAGAACTAGTGGGGAAAATAGAGGGAGCAGAACCGGAAGAAGAAAAATTATTCTTATCTAAAGAGGAAGAAAAACTATTATTGCCAAGAGATAGAAGAGAATGTGAGGAGATTTCTTTACTTAACGGAGCTGCCCCCCCCCCCCCCGGCAATTTA